>DASUTO010000387.1:0-16430 GCA_036374555.1 Chitinophagaceae bacterium | reverse complement strand
TGTTGCAAAGTTTGGATGAAGCACTGGGCCTTGCAAAAGGAATGGGTTACCCTGTTATCTTAAAAGCAACGGCAGGCGGTGGTGGAAAGGGGATGCGTATTGTTTGGGAAGATGGAGAAATGGAAAGAGCTTACAATAATGCAAAAGCAGAAGCAGCTGCATCATTTAAAAATGATGGCATCTACATGGAAAAATTTGTAGAAGAGCCACGACATATTGAGATACAAGTTGCCGGAGACCAGTTTGGGAATGTTTGCCATTTAAGTGAAAGAGATTGTTCCATTCAGCGTCGTCATCAGAAGTTGGTAGAAGAATCGCCCTCTCCATTCATGACCGATGAGCTTCGTCAGAAAATGGGTGATGCAGCAAAGAAAGCAGCAGGTGCCATTAATTATGAAAGTGTAGGTACTATTGAATTCCTGGTTGACAAGCATCGCAATTTCTATTTCATGGAAATGAACACCCGTATACAGGTGGAGCATTGTGTAACAGAAGAGGTCATCAACTTTGATTTGATAAAAGAGCAATTAAAAATTGCGATGGGTGAAAAGATCAGCGGCAAAGATTATTATCCGCAGGGTCATGCGATCGAATGCCGCATCAATGCAGAAGATCCTTATAATGATTTTCGTCCTTCACCCGGAAAAATAAGTGTGTTGCATCAGCCCGGTGGACATGGTGTTCGGGTTGACAGTCACGCATATGCCGGATATGTTATTCCTCCTTTTTATGATTCAATGATCGGCAAGCTTATTACCATTGCCCGTACACGCAACGAAGCCATCGATACCATGTACCGTGCATTGAGTGAATATGTCATTGAAGGAATCAAAACCACAATACCGTTTCATCTCCAATTAATGCAGGACGAACGTTTCCGCAGCGGGGATTTTAATACAAAATTTTTGGAAGGGTTTACGTTGAGATAATATTTTAATCAACGGCATTGCTATTATCACTATCTGTTGTTTCCCATTTGCTGCTGCGCCAAGCAATTGCTCACTTGTACTTTAGAAATTCTATTCAGCTGCGCAGTTAGAAACATCTAAATTTGCATATAACTACCTTTTGACCACACATGAAAAACATATTGAAGATTATCCTTTTTTACAAAATACTGGTGAATTAGGTCAGCTGATATTTCAAAAAGATTGGTCTAAAACGTGCATTGGTGATATAGATGATTGGCCAGTGAGTCTGAAAATCACTCTCAGCAATATACTTCACTCTGCTTTTCCAATGTTCCTGTTCTGGGGTGATGATTTTCTGTGCTTTTACAATGAGGCATTTCGTCCAAGCCTTGGCGTGAATGGTAAACATCCTGCTATTGGCAAAAAAGCAATAGTTGTATGGGGCGAGATCTGGCACCTTATTGGTCCACTTCTTCAGCAAGTTGTTGTCACACATAAACCGGTGTGGTTTGAAGATCAATTGGTGCCTTTCTATCGTAATGGTAAGGTCGAAGATATTTACTGGACATTCAGTTACAGTCCTGCATTCGGAGAAGATAATGAGGTAAAAGGGGTATTGGTCACCTGTATGGAAACTACCAAATCTGTTTTGGAACGCAAGAAAAAAGAATAACAAAGTTTATAATGTTGTAGCGGTTGTTGGTGCACGGAGCCAACTATCGGTTAAGATTAATTTGAGGCCTGTTTGAATTGCAATACGAATGAACTTTTTTAATCTTTCCAAAGGGATTAAATATATAAATATCGCATGAATAAACAGTGTTTACTGTAGTTGAGCCACGAATAAATTCTGCACGGCCATAAATGGCTACTTTGTCTCCTTCTTCCAAAACTCCGAATGTTTCAAACTTTGTGGTCACTGAGTCAAAATAATTCCCAATCTTCTTCATGAATTCAATTACTGGCTGCTTGCCGGTGATGATCTTTTTTTCTTCATAGATATTCCACACAATATCGTCTGACAAATAATTTTCAACCTCACTGAATTTTCCTGTAGAAAAAAGTTCTGCGATCTCTTTGAAATTTTGCCCAACCATAATTTATAGGTTTCTATTTCCGGTAATTAACCACCGATCTTAAAATGCGGTTCTTTAATTTGTTGTTGCCGTTTACGTCTAGGCATTTCTAAATGGTAATTCAACAATAAAGACCGTTCCTTCACCCTCTTTCGTTTCGATCTTTATGGTGCCATCATGCGCCTTAATAACATCATAACTTAAAGATAAGCCCAGCCCGGTTCCTTGCCCGGATGGCTTGGTAGTAAAGAAAGGCTGAAAAACTTTATCCACTGAACTTTTCGGAATGCCAAAGCCATTGTCGATAACTTTTATAATAACCTTACCGTTTTCTTTTTTAGTTACCACTTTTACAAGCGGCTCAAACGTTCCATCCAATTTTTGTTTTTTTTCGTTTACAGTATAAAATGCATTGTTGAACAGATTCAGTAATACGCTTCCAATTTCCTGGGGAACGACAATTATTCTACCAATGCTCTCATCCAGGTCGGTTTGCATGTTCGCATTAAAGCTCTTATCCTTTGCCCGAAGACCATGATAGCTCAATCTTAAATACTCGTCGCATAAATTATTAATATTTGTTGATTCCTTCTGGCCTTTACGGTTTCTTGTATGCTGCAACATGCCTTTTACGATAGATTCTGCCCGTTTGCCATGAAAATTTATTTTTTCTTCATGCTCTTTCAGATTATCAGCAAGAACTTTCACCTCTTCAAAATTGCCCTTATCGATCTCTTCCTTCAGCTCTGCAATTAATTCCGCATTCACTTCTGAAAAGTTATTAATAAAATTGAGAGGATTTTGGATTTCATGTGCAATGCCCGCTGTTAGCTGCCCAAGGGAAGCCATTTTTTCTGCCTGGATCAATTGCTGTTGCGCCTGCTTTAGATCGAGCAAGGTTTTATCTACCTGTTGTTTCGCGGCATCCAGCTTATTGAAATCTTCATATCGTGCATAGGCAGTAGAAAAGGCATCTGCTATGGATTGTATGATCTTAATTTCCTGCTCACTTAATTGTGTTGTATTGCCTACATATAACATGCCTTGCAGGAAAGGAGTAAAATGTAAATGGAATCCACCTGTAGGAAGTGAACTGACATATTCCTCAGAAGATGTAAGTGCACCTTGTTCTACCAAACTACTTGCAAATTCATTATAAGTTTCTTCATTCCAAAATTCTGTATAATGGTTTTTATTATGCCATTGAAGGACGATCTCGGAAATATTTCCCGGCGTGTTATAAGGCAGATCAAAAGCAGCAATTGCTTTTCCGTCAGGTTTAGAAAGATAGGTATGAACCAGTTGTTGCAAATCATCCATAATAAATACACCACATCGTATAAAAGGAACACCAAGTACGGTGAGCTCATTCCATATTAAAGGGGTTATCCTTTCAAGATCATTCGTTGTTCGCATCGATGCGATCTCTGCACGGATCCGGTCAAGCGAAGCCTGTTTAACTGCTTCTCTGGATTGCGCTTCTGCTATTTTCAAATCCAGGTAACGACGATAGGTAAGTCCAAAAACCGCTGCAAACTTTTTTAATTCAGAACATGTTGCTGCATCCAGTGGTTCTTTGGTAAAAGTGAAAATAGCGCCTTCTTTAAAAAAGAAACTGGTATTGGTTTGTTTTTCCGGTGTAACGTTGTGAGCGAATTGCGGTGCATGATTTGAGACCGTTTTGTAATAATTCATAAAGTCTTCAGCTGAGAGATCATAACTTGCCATTGTCTCTTTCAATAACCATGAATCGTAAGCTGCTTCATACATTGGATGAACGGAAATTGATATTTTGCCAGAGACCTGGCCGACTGTTCCTGCCTTCGTAGTATGTGCTCTCCACACCTGCATCGTTTTTTCTTTGTCATTGACGATGATCAGGCCGCAGCGCAATAGCGAAATCCCAAACTTATCCAGCTCGTTGAACAATACGCCTATTGAATTACTAACGTCATCGCTGCTGCGCATCGCCATGGCGCTTGCCCTTACCCGTTCCAGTGAAGCTTCAATTTGTGCCTCTTTGATCTGTGCTTCACTTGTTTGCAGATCAATGAACCGCTGGTATAGTCTTTCAAATTCAATGGCCATTCTTTTTACAACTTCCTTTTCTTCCGGAGTCGCTTCCCTGGTATGACCAAATCCCACATAGCCGAATTTGCAATAACCCTGGGTTATAAATAATCCATCAGGAAAATCCTCGGGGAAAAACTTTGCGTCATCCGGCACAGCGGAGAGAATTTCCTGGAATAATTGAAATACATGGTGAAGGATCTCATAGGGGTACATATGAGCATTTACCTCGTCCGGGCCCCCTCTCTTCCAATTTTCAACACTCTCTTTCCAGGCTTCTACTGCATCCATATCAATTTTTTGTTCTGCCTGCACCCGTTTCCCATTCCTGCCAGTTGTCCGGTATGAGAACTTATTGTTTTCCAGGTCGAATAATGTGAGGTGGGAGAACACAGGGGAAATACCTAAGATATCATACTGCTCAAAAAGGACAGACAACACCTCGCTTAATTCATTTGAATTATGCATACCCATTGCCTTTGCACGAACCCTTTCTAAAGCCGCTTCAATTTCCAGCTGGCGATTATTTTTCGCAAGCTTTTTTTCAAGCTCTGTAACTTTTGATTGAAGATTTTCTGTTTGCTTAATCATTAGAATTTGCTGTTTTTTCCAGGTAATGTTGAATGATCTTTGCCTCAATTGATGGTCCGGACAGTTTGTTGTATTCCCTGAGTTCAATGATCGAAATTAATTCGGTAAAGGCTTTCTGGAATTTAATGACCATAACGATGGTGGTACTGATGTATCGGTTATTGGTGCAATTTACTACTCTTGAATTGTTCTTAAAATTAACGCCAACGATAGTGCGAAAATTTCTTGTGTCCCGGTTAAGGATATCCAAAAGAATCGGGGGACAGTTTAAAGTCATTCCCTGGATAAATCCGTTCCCTTTTACGAAAAGCCACCCGCATACTTCATGGTGCTTCAAAAAAAGTGAGAGTTTTCTTATTTTACCTGTAAAAGGCGCATTGTAAGGAAATCGGAATAATTCGAAGATTATCAAATTGTAAAATAGTATTGATGGTTCAATATTTGAACCTGACTCTGGTCCATTAGGCAAGATAAATTACTTAAAAACGGATTTACTACAACTATTAAGCATGCATTTATGCAGTAAGGTTATAACACGACAACTCTTGTGGTTAATATTGGTATTGGGGTTAACTATCCTGGTATCCTGTTTTAAAAACTATAAAGGCCGTATTAATATAGATGGCTCAAGCTCGGTTTATCCTATCACGGAAGCTGTGGCTGAAGAATACAGGTATAAGCATGCTGATATACGCATAACCGTAGGAGTATCTGGCACTGGCGGAGGATTTAAAAAATTTGCCCGTGGTGAAACTGATATCAGCAATGCTTCCCGCCCCATCAAAGAATCTGAGATCAAAGCCTGTACTGAGAACAATATTAGTTTTATTGAAATCCCGGTTGCCTATGATGGCCTGGCTGTTGTGATCAGTCCATCAAATACTTTTGTCGATTACCTTACGGTAGCTGAGTTGAAAAAAATGTGGGAACCAGCAGCTCAACAGAAAATAACATCCTGGAAACAAGTAAGAGAAAGTTTTCCTGATGTGCCATTAAGATTATATGGAGCGGGAACCTCATCCGGAACCTATGATTATTTTACTGAAGCTATAGTGGGCAAAGCAAAATCTTCCCGGGGAGATTATACCGCAAGCGAAGATGATAATGTTTTGGTACAAGGTGTTTCTAGCGATAGAGGAGCACTTGGTTTTTTTGGTTTGGCATATTATGTGGAAAATAAAACCAAATTGAAATTAGTGGGTATTGATGCAGAAAAGGGTAAAGGCCCAATATACCCGACTGATTCAACAGTGAGAACAGGTGTCTATGCTCCACTTTCCAGACCTGAGTTTATTTATATTAATTCAGTATCGGCAAACTCACCCGTGATCCAGGATTTCGTTCGCTTTTATATGGAAAATGCTCCCCAACTAGTCCAGGAAGTGGGGTATGTGCCATTACCAGCGGAAGCATATATATTAAGTTACCAGCGATTTCAAAATAAGAAACCGGGCTCCATGTTTGCAAATAAATCCACAGTTGGAGCAGATTTAGTAGCATTATTGAAAGCAGATCAATGAGTTTACCTATACGAAAAAAAGAGAAGCTGATAGAAGTGCTTATGATGTGTTGCAGTTTTGTGACTGTACTTACCACTATCGGGATCATTCTTATTTTAACATTAGAAGCAATTAAATTCTTTTCTGAAGTTCCGATTGGAGATTTTCTTACCGATACACAATGGACCCCTCTTTTTTCTGACAAACACTTTGGAATACTACCCTTATTATCAGGAACATTACTTACAACAACCATTGCGATCCTGGTTGCAGTACCATTGGGGTTAATAATTGCAGTATATTTAAATGAGTATGCATCACCCCGGTTTACCGCTTTTGTCAAACCTATACTGGAGGTATTAGCAGCAATACCAACTGTGGTGTATGGTTTTTTTGCTTTGCAGTTTGTTACACCATTATTACAAAAACTGATTCCTGGTCTTAACGGATTTAATGCATTGTCACCCGGTTTAGTGATGGGTATTATGATCATCCCGTATATCACATCGTTAAGTGAAGATGCCCTGAGAGCCGTACCACGATCATTAAGAGAAGCTTCGTATGGAATGGGAGCTACCAAATTTCAAACAGCATTTAAGGTAATGATCCCCGCTGCATCATCCGGTATTATCGTATCAATTATTCTCGCTGTTTCAAGAGCATTGGGAGAAACAATGATCGTAGCAATTGCTGCAGGGCAAGAACCCAAACTAACTTTTAATCCTATGGAATCGGTTGAAACCATCACAACTTATATTGTACAGGTAAGTATGGGAGATGTTCCTCAGGACTCACTTGAATATAAAACCATATTTGCTGCAGGACTGACCCTATTTCTATTCACTTTTATTCTTAATAATATCAGCTTTTTTGTTCGTAAAAGATTTCAAAATAAATATGAATGAATAGTAAGAATTATTCAAGAGGGAAATTAACTGATAAAGTATTTAAGTATACCGCTTTGACATTTACTCTATTTGCCTTGGCAATATTGGTTATTTTGCTGGTTGATATTTTTTCAAAAGGTCTTGCCAGGATCAACTGGGATTTCTTTCGCAATCTTCCTTCCCGTCATGCGAACAGATCAGGAATTATGACAGCGATGGCGGGTATGCTGTCTTTATTATTTTTTACTATCATCATCGCTTTACCGATTGGGATCTTAGCAGGGGTTTACTTACAGGAATACGGAAAGAAAAGCCGGTTTGCAAGTTTTATTGAGATCAATATTGCTAACCTGGCAGGAGTGCCCTCTGTAATTTATGGGATACTTGGGTTAACATTATTTGTTCGTATCCTACATATGGGAAATAGTGTTATTGCCGGCGCATTAACTCTTGCCTTGTTAATAATGCCAATTATTATTGTTGCTACAAGAGAAGCCATCAAAGCCGTGCCTCATTCATTACGTGAAGCATCCTATGGTATGGGTGCTACCAAGTGGCAAACAACAAGCAGAGTTGTCATTCCATCTGCTTTAGGAGGCATATTAACAGGTATCATACTGGCTATATCAAGAGCCATTGGAGAAACTGCTCCGCTTCTTGTAATCGGAGCATTGGTCTATGTCCCTTTTATACCGGAAGGACCGAACGATCAATTTACCACATTACCAATTCAAATCTTTAACTGGACATCAAGACCACAAGCTGATTTTATCATAAATGCTGCAGCAGGGATCATTGTTCTTTTATTGATTACTTTTTTGTTGAACGGAATAGCGATATATATCCGCAATAAGTGGTATAAAAAAATAAAGTATTAGTTATGTATAAACTGGAAGCAAAAAATGCAAATCTATGGTACGGTAAAAAACAGGCGCTGAAAGATATATCCATAGGCATTGAAGAAAATTCAGTTACTGCTTTTATAGGTCCTTCAGGATGCGGGAAATCAACTTTGTTACGGTGTTTTAATCGCATGAATGATCTTATTGAAGACACAAAGATCAAGGGTGAATTTTTACTCGACAAGGAGAATATATATACTGATATGGATATTTATGAATTAAGAAAACGGGTCGGTATGGTTTTTCAAAAACCAAACCCTTTTCCTAAATCTATTTTTGATAATGTGGCATACGGATTAAGAATTATTGGTGAAAAAAATAAAACGGTCATTAAAGACAAAGTAGAACTTTCTCTTAAACATTCAGCTTTGTGGGATGAGGTGAGTGGCATTCTGAATAAATCGGCATTGTCTTTGTCGGGGGGGCAGCAACAGCGCCTTTGTATTGCCCGAACCCTCGCCATTGATCCAACTGTAGTGTTAATGGATGAACCGGCTTCTGCACTTGATCCTATCTCATCAGCGAAGATCGAAGATTTGATCTATGAGTTAAAAAAAGAATTTACAATTGTGATAGTAACGCATAATATGCAACAGGCAGCAAGGGTAAGCAATAGAACTGCTTTTTTTTACCTCGGGGAATTGATTGAATTTGATGATACTAAAAAGATGTTTACTAACCCGCAAAATGAACGAACACAAAATTATGTAACAGGCCGTTTTGGTTAAATTTATTTTTTATGACACGTTTAGAGGAAGATTTAAAAAAACTCAGGGAACGACTTAGTGAAATGGCGATGCTGGTAAAGAGCCAGCTAAAGAAAAGCATATGTTCATTGTTAGACGAAGACGAGGATCTGGCGAACGAAGTGATCGTTAATGAAAAACGAGTTAATGCGATGGAACTAAATATTGATCGCGACTGTGAACACATCTTTGCTTTATTAAATCCGGTGGCGCATGATATGCGATTTGTTTTCGCGACATTAAAGATCAATGCTGATCTGGAAAGGATAGCAGATTATGGAGAAGATATCGCGAGTATGGTACTTATTGGTAAAAAATCTTTTGACAAAGACTTTATCAGAACAATACGGCTTACAGAAATGTCTGAGATAACACAGGAAATGATGGAAGACGTTACAAAGGCCTATTTTGAAGACAACACAAAAGTTGCCCGTTCGGTCTTTGCGAAAGATCTAAAATTAGATGAGATAAATAAAAATGCATCTACGATAGCCGAAAACTATATTAAGAACAACCTGGATAAAATTCAACAGGCCTTATTGATCATCTCCATTATAAGAAAGCTTGAAAGGGTAGGAGATCATATTACCAATATCGCCGAGGAAATTATATTCTATAAGGAAGCAAAAGTATTAAGGCATATTGATAAAAGTGAACACAAGGAAATATAAGTATTCGTAACAAAAATCCCCTAACAATGTAGGGGATTTTGAATTTTTATTTTTGGCTTTTTTCTTCTCATTCTTATCTCAAAAACAAGAGTTCCCTGTACTTCGGCAAATACCATTCACGGTCATCAACAAGCAATTCAATTTTGTCAACATGATAGCGTATATCATCAAAGAAAGCATCCTTTACCTGGCTTTGATAAGCGATAGCTTTTGTTCTTGTTCCTTCTATATTATTACAGATCTTTCTTGCTTCGATCATTTTCTCAACGAGGTCACTTGTTTTATTGATGTGTTCTGAAATTTTTTCCAATATTTGTTTTTGATTGGCAAATGCCGATTCTTTCAACCCGGATTCTTTTAATCCTTTAATATTATTTGCCAATAAATTTTGATAACGGATAGCTGCTGGTAAAACATGACTTGTTGCCAGCTCACCCATAATGCGACTTTCGATCTGCACTTTCTTAATATATTTTTCCAATTCTATTTCATGTCTTGCTTCCAGTTCACCGTGAGTGTACACATCATTGTTTTCAAAAAGCTTTTTGGCTTTATCAGTTACCATTGCATCTAACGCAAGTGGTGTGGTTTTTACATTTGGTAATCCTCTTTTCTCTGCTTCTTTTTGCCATGCTTCACTATAACCATCGCCCTCAAACAATACTTTTTCACTTCCTACAATGTATTGACGCAGCACATGCATGATGGCGATCTCTTTTTTATCACCTTTCTCAATATGTGTATCCACTTCTGATTTGAATTTTTTCAATGTATCTGCCATGATCGTATTCAATACGGTCATTGCATTGGCACAATTTGCAGAAGAGCCAACCGCACGGAATTCAAATTTATTTCCTGTAAATGCAAATGGTGAGGTTCTGTTCCTGTCGGTATTATCCAACAACAATTCCGGAATGCTTTTATGAATATCGATCTTCAGCATGCTTTCATCTGTCTCATCCATTTTAGCAGTTACTCTTTCTTTGAATTCATTTAAGACTTTTGTCAGGTATTCACCGATAAAAACCGAGATGATCGCTGGCGGGGCTTCATTAGCACCAAGGCGATGATCGTTTGGTGCAGATGCAATTGATGCTCTTAAAACGTCTGCATAATCATGTACTGCTTTGATCGTATTAACAAAGAAGGTAAGGAACATCAGGTTTGTCTTTGGCGTTTTACCCGGGGCCAAAAGATTTACACCGGTATCAGTCGCCATGCTCCAGTTATTATGTTTACCACTTCCATTAATACCTGCAAATGGCTTTTCATGTAATAACACCCTTAACTTATGACGACGTGCAACACGATCCATCACATCCATCAAAAGTGAATTGTGATCAACACCTACACTTACTTCTTCAAAGATCGGCGCACACTCATATTGTGCAGGCGCCACCTCATTATGCCTTGTGCGAAGGGGAATTCCTAATTTGTAAGATTCATTTTCATAGTCACGCATAAAAGCATACACTCTTTCAGGAATTGAACCGAAATAATGATCCTCTAATTGCTGACCCTTTGCAGAACTATGACCATACACAGTTCTTCCGCACATTACGAGATCAGGGCGGGCATTAAAAAGACCTTCATCAATTATAAAATATTCCTGTTCCCATCCGAGTGTAGCAGTTACACGGGTTACATTTCTGTCAAAATAATTGCAAACATCAACTGCAGATTTATTCAATGCTTCCAAAGCTTTTAATAATGGCGCTTTGTAATCGAGTGATTCACCTGTATAGGAAACAAAGATGGTAGGTATACAAAGAGTTTTTCCATTGCCGATCTCCATTATAAATGCAGGAGATGAAGGATCCCATGCGGTATAACCTCTTGCTTCAAATGTTGCACGCAACCCACCGCTTGGAAAAGATGAGGCATCCGGTTCTTGTTGTATCAATGCATCACCTTCAAATTGTTCAATTGGAGTACCGTCACTTTTTATAGTAAAAAATGAATCATGTTTTTCCGCAGTAGTTCCTGTCAAAGGTTGAAACCAGTGAGTAAAGTGCGTTACACCTCTTGCTTCTGCCCATGAGCGGATGCCGCTTGCAATTTGATTGGCCATTGCACGGTCAATTTTTTGACCAGCTCTTATTGAACCAACAAGACTTTTGTAAGCTTCATCACTTAAAAATTCCCTGGCTGTTTTTACTGTAAAAACACTTTCACCAAAAATGGCTGTGATCCTGGTGGGATTTTCTACCTGCACTTCCTGTGCAGAAGATAAATTGTTGATAGCGTTGAATCGTAATGACATGATATTTTTTTCTTTTTTAATTGGTCTCAAATATAAAAGGTAAGCCCTGTTTTAAAGCTTACCTTAAAATTTGGTGAATAAATATTTATTAAACCTTTTCTATTAAGCAACTTTCTTTTCTCCCTGGGTCACCTGCGCCAGATTAGCTTCAGCTATTTTCACTGTCTTAATAATACGGGCAGCTACTTTATAAGGATCTGCAGCACTATTGGGACGACGATCTTCCAACCAGCCTTTCCAACCTTTTTCAACTGTGCCGATCGGAATGCGAATTGAAGCGCCCCGGTCAGAAATGCCAAACTTGAAATCTGTTATTGCTGCAGTTTCATGTTTACCGGTAAGGCGAAGATGGTTGTCCGGCCCATAAACTTCGATATGCTCTTTCACAAACGGGCTGAATCCTTCACAGATCTGTTCGTATATTTCTTTGCTTCCGCAAGTTCTTAATAATTCGTTGGAGAAGTTTGCATGCATTCCACTTCCGTTCCAATCAAGATTCCCAAGTGGTTTACAATGCCAGTTAATTGCAATACCATATTTTTCTCCGATCCTTTCTAATAAATAACGTGCAACCCAAACCTGGTCACCGGCCGCTTTAGCACCTTTCGCAAAGATCTGGAACTCCCATTGGCCGGTCGCTACTTCAGCATTGATACCCTCCACATTCAATCCCGCTTCAAGACATGCATCAAGATGCTCTTCCACCATTGCACGTCCAAAGGCATTTGTGGCGCCTACTGAGCAATAATAGGGGCCTTGTGGTCCGGGGAAACCGCCTTCAGGAAACCCTATCGGTTTATTTGTTGCTGGATTCCACAAGAAATATTCTTGTTCAAATCCAAACCAAAAATCATTATCATCATCTTCAATTGTTGCCCTGCCATTTGATTCATGAGCAGTGCTATCCGGACTTAACACTTCACACATTACGAGATAAGCATTTTTCCGTTGCGGGTCTTTCGCAATAAATACTGGTTTTAATAAACAATCAGATGAACCGCCGGGTGCTTGTTCAGTGGATGAACCGTCAAAGCACCACATCGGGCAATCTTCCAGTTTGCCGCTGAAGTTTTTTTCAATTTTAGTTTTGCTTCTAAGGCTTTGAATTGGCTTATATCCATCCAGCCAGATGTATTCTAGTTTTGATGACACCATAACAATTGCATTTAAATTTTAATAAAGGGGGTTCAAATGCAAAAAAAAGCATATTGGAGAATAAAACCAATAATTTTTGGGAGAGCCATCGATTTTTAGGGTAAAATGTGGAAAATTTCGAAAAAAAAATGAATAACTCTGAAAAAAATCAGTGAGTTCCTTATGTTTTGGAAATATTAGAATTATTTTTAATGTTATTGAAGAGAATGGAATAGATCCTTTCCCAATTAATAAGGCTGATCACCGGGACTAACAAAAAAGGAAGTACAATGCTCCTGTATCGAACGATTGCTCCGAGAAAATTCACCGTAAAACCTATCGATAGCAAAAAAGAAAATGAAAAGAGGACGCAGAACCAGATAAATGAAGTGGACTTTACTCCATTTGTTCGCCAGAATAGAAATAGCAAAAACAGAAGCAGAAGAAATGCGGTTTCCGAAGCTGCCGCCATCGAAAGGATATGTTTTACATCGCCTGGATGTGGGCGAAGAGTTGTGGAGCTTAGTGCATGCGGTGTATTCATTAAAAAACTTCCAATTGTCGGTTTCAATTCAGGCTGCTCAATGCCTGAATTGCCCTGTAATATTTTAAAAGCCTTTTGTTTGTCAACAACAGCCTGCGGAAAATCAAGACCGGGAAAAATGTATCTCAATGAAAAGAAAAGTAACCCGCATATTAAATAGGTAGAAATATAAATGAGGGCATTTCTTTTTTGAAGCCTTGTTGAAAGTATCCAGGCTAATAATGCAGGGATCAGTATGACAAGCAAAAAATTTCTGAATGACAGGAGAATGATAAATGAAATAAACAAAGGAAAGATGCGGGAGAGCCTGAACCTTTTTTCTTTTAGCCCAAAATAGACATGATAGATGATAAGGCTTATCGCCATGAAAACAAGACCGTCTTTATGTATACCACTTGTCCAATAGGCAAATGAAGGGATTAAAAAAGTTGCAATCAACACATGCACTTTTTTACCCGGGAATACGTCGCTGAAAACACGATAAATCGCGACCGGCCCGGTGAACGTGATAAAGGAATAGAAGATAACATTCACATAGTAATTTCCAAAACTGAAAACATTTACCAGTGAAAGGAATTTGATGAACATATTAGTCTTCAGATCATTCCACCATGAATAATCCGAGGAAAAAAAACCTCCGTATTTATTTTCATAACCACTTTGAAAAACATTGAAGAAGTAGTCTGATGGGCTCTGAAAAAGTAGTTTGTATTCATCTACACTTAAATAATGATAGCCCCATGTATCATACATATATGCAAACTGGCCATAATAGATCCCGATCCATCCGTAAAAAATACCGGCCATTACCTTCAGCAAAAACAAAATAACCAATTGGGCATTGGTAAGCCCCGATTTTTTAAAAAAACCAAGTCTTGTGAGTAACCATGCCAATAAACAGAGGTAGCCTGCAAATAATAAATAATACAACGGGTGGGGTTTATCTGTGCAAAATAGCTATAAATATTCGATGTGGATATATGAAACAGCAGAATCTGATGGTCAGAAAGTGAATTTAAAGTTTATAAAACATCCTTATCACGACTCCTCACATCATACATTATCATTAGCTTTGCGCTTTCTTAAAAGTCTATGGAAATAACAGCTAAAACTGCCGAACAACTTCGCCTGACAGCGGATGAATTTGAACTTATAAAACAAAAACTTGGACGGGCCCCCAACTTCAATGAACTCTGCGCTTTCAGTGGCATGTGGAGTGAGCATTGCAGTTATAAAAATTCTATCAAGTGGTTAAAAACGTTACCCCGTGAAGGTGGCCGTATGCTTGTAAAAGCAGGTGAAGAGAATGCCGGGTTAATGGATATTGGTGATGGGCTTGGTGTAGTTTTTAAAATTGAATCACATAATCATCCTTCAGCGATCGAACCATTCCAGGGCGCAGCTACTGGTGTTGGTGGAATACATCGTGATATTTTTACAATGGGCGCAAGGCCAATTGCGTCATTAAACTCTCTGCGTTTTGGAAATTTAGAGGAAGATAAGACGCAACATTTGCTTTCCGGTGTCGTGCATGGTATTGGTCATTATGGAAATTGTTTTGGGGTACCGACTGTTGGCGGCGAAATTTATTTTGATGAATGTTACCATACTAATCCATTGGTGAATGCAATGAGTGTTGGTATTGTAAAAGCCGGAGAAACTGTTTCTGCAACAGCAAAAGGAAAAGGTAATCCCGTAATGTTTGTGGGAAGCGCAACTGGTAAAGATGGAATTGGTGGTGCTTCGTTTGCTTCGGCTGATATTACTGCAGAGAGTGCACAAGACCTGCCCGCAGTACAGGTTGGTGATCCTTTCCAGGAAAAAAAATTACTGGAAGCATGTTTGGAAGTAATTCAAACCGGTGCAGTGGTTGGTATGCAGGATATGGGTGCAGCAGGAATAATTTGTTCTACTTCTGAAATGAGCGCAAAAGGCGAAGTGGGAATGAGAATCGATCTTGATAAAGTTCCTACACGCCAAAAAAACATGAAGGCATGGGAATTGTTGCTGAGTGAAAGCCAGGAAAGAATGTTGCTTGTTGCAGAAAAAGGAAGGGAGGCTGAAGTGACAAAGATTTTTGAGAAATGGGATCTGCCTTGCTCGGTTATTGGTGAAGTAACCGATGATGGCATTCTTAATTTTTATATGAACAATGAATTGGAAGCTTCACTTCCTGCTTATGACCTCGTATTGGGTGGCGGTGCGCCGCAATATGAAAGAGAATATCGTGAGCCAAAATATCTGGATGAAATAAAAAAGTTTGATCCTGATACTGTTTCTGTTCCTGGAGATCTGAAAACAGTTGCTGAAAAATTAATTGTACTTCCATCGATAGCATCGAAACGTTGGATATATAATCAATATGACAGCATGGTTTGTACAAACAATGCTTCGACAAATGCGCCAACAGATGCGCCGGTTGTTTTGGTGAAAGGAACGAAGAAAGGGTTGGCGATCACCACGGATTGTAATAGTCGCTATGTTTTTGCGGACCCTTACAAAGGAACAATGATCGCTGTAAGTGAAGCGGCAAGAAACATTGTTTGCAGTGGTGGACAACCTTTAGGGGTGACCAATTGTTTGAATTTTGGGAATCCTTATGATCCCGAAGTGTATTATCAATTTGTACAGGCAATAAAAGGGATGGGTGAGGCATGCAGAAAATTCGACACACCCGTTACCGGAGGTAATGTAAGTTTCTATAATCAAAATCCGGATGGTCCTGTTTATCCAACACCAACAATTGGAATGGTCGGTTTATTGGAAAACATAAATGAAAAGATGACATTGGATTTTAAGGAAGAAGGTGATGTTATTTATTTATTGGGAAGATCAACCAATGATATCAACTCATCGCAATATCTTGCTAAGGTCTGTAATGTAGAATTTTCACCCGCGCCATATTTTGAATTGGAAGAAGAGTTTTCATTGCAACAAAAAATTGCTGAGCTGATAAATAGAAAATTAATTCAATCAGCACATGATATAAGTGAAGGCGGTTTATTTATTACACTTTGTGAAAGCGGTTTCAATCGTGAACTTGGCTTTACGGTAGAAACCAAAGATGACCTGCGTGAAGATGCTTACTTATTTGGGGAAGGTCAAAGCAGGGTAGTGGTAAGTGTAAAAGCCGACC
>DASUTO010000386.1:0-5473 GCA_036374555.1 Chitinophagaceae bacterium | reverse complement strand
TTTTATACAAATAAAATGCAGCAGAGAGACCGTGTGCTTCATTTAAATGATATACATCAGGGTTGAAGCCAAGTTCATCGATCAACTTAGCGCCACCAACGCCTAATAAAATAAATTGCGCCACTTTCGTTGCTACGTTTGCGTCATATAAACGATGTGTGATCGTCTGTGATACATAATCATTTTCGGGAAGATCGGTGCTTAATAAGAATAAAGGGGCTGTTTTAAAGATCTCTGGATCGAGATACCATGCTTTTACCCAAACCGGGTGTTCATGCACAGTGATCTGGAATTTAATACCGGTGTCTTTCAAAAAGCTGTATTGCTTTTCCATCCAGGTCACTTGCAATGTTTGATCCTGGTTGCGGGCCTGATCATAGTAACCATATTTCCATAAAATACCAACCCCGATCATATTTTGCCTGAGCTCATATGCACTGCGCAAATGAGAGCCGGACAAAAATCCAAGACCACCGCTGTAAATTTTAAGGGGCTGGTGAGTAGCAAACTCCATTGAAAAATAGGCTACCTTTTTCGAATATCTATCATCAAATGGGTAAGGAACTTTAAAATGTCTAAAACTCATATTGTGTGGTTTTTACACGGGGCACAAAATAACGGGAAATAGGCATAAGAAAGTGTACGAACATTCAATCAGTTTATTAAATTATTCACATGCAGGGGAAAATTAAGTATTGTAGACGACAGCAACTAACACTCATTTGGACGTTCGCTTAGTTGGTATTTTCTGTTTAGCTTCCTTTTTGCGAGGATAACTTCCATCGAAAGAACATTTAACTCCCCGATGAGCCCCACATGCCTGTATCTCTTTTAAAGAAACGGAGGAAGATGAAAAATTAAATTGAAGTGAACAGGCATCACCCGGTTGTTGATAGATAGCGGTGTTTGCTGATGTAAAATTCGCGACTCCTTTTAATTCACCAGTACATTCACCATTGTTACGATCAACATGAATAAAGAAATTTATTCTTCCTGTTTTACTATCATCGCGGATCGAAACAATATTCATTTTATCTTTTATATAATCGGCAGAGAATTTATTTTTCTTTTGCAGTGTATCGATCGGGTTGATCACTTCCGTGACCCTGTCATCCAATGCATCTTTGGCAATAAGAAGAAATTGCTCTGCGTCAGCACTGTAGATATAAACATCTTTTCCCTCAGCCGTTGAGCCATCAGGTTTTTTCATCAGCACAGATTGATAGAACTCAAATTTCCGGTTAATACCGCTGATCTGTAAGGTGGCCGCATTTGCATCCTGTACCAGCAATGGAAGAAAAGATTTGAAATTATTTTTTTTATCAAAACAAAGCACCAGCATTGCTTTCTTATCGGCGGCCCTGGCTTTTACAAACAGGTAATTTTCTTCGTTCTCATTAATTCTTTTGCCCAGGTATATTTTTGGCTTCGCATTTTTACCAAACACTTTAATCAGCACTGAATCGGGTACGAACTGTGCAAATATTTTATTTGCGATGAGCAATGAATCATTTTCCTTCTTATTCAACGCAGAATCTTTTACTTCCAATGGCGGTTCTACTAATTCAAATGATTCAATGAAGTCACCGATCGCCACTTCATCGGTGCCCGAAAGAGAAGGTTTTTTCTTACTGCCGCAGCCCGTTAATAAATAAATAGCGACAAGCAAGCACGCAACGTACCGGGTCATATTCTTCAAATTGTTATCGAATATAAACCTTTCCATTTTTATGCCATAAGGTAAAATTTCTTGGAAATCCAGGAATAAATTTTTAGGTTTGCCTAAATTAATTTTTAGTCGTGCTTAATTTTTCGACCAGTGAAGAGAATTACCTCAAAACGATCTTTCATCTGCAGACCAAAGATGATAATGTAACTACTAATGAACTTGCAGAGAAGTTACACACCAAGCCTGCTTCCATAACCGACATGATGAAAAAATTAAAGACCCGCAAGCTGGTTAACTACCAGCCCTACCAGGGCTTTCGATTGACTCCTGAAGGAAAGAAAGTAGCGTTAAGCATTATCCGTCGCCATCGCTTATGGGAATATTTTTTGGCAGAAAAATTAAAATTCAATTGGGACGAAGTACATGAGGTGGCCGAACAACTGGAGCATGTAAGCAATAAAAAATTAATTGATAAGCTCGATGAATACCTTGCCTTTCCAAAATTTGATCCACACGGCGACCCGATCCCTGATATAAATGGGAAAATGGAAACAGGCAAACAAATAAATTTATCAGGATTACCGATCAATAAACAGGCAAAGATCTGTTTTATTGCTAATCAAACCGAATTATTAATGGAACATTTGAATGAGAAAAAAATAAACATCGGCGCTTCGATCCTTGTAAAAAGGAGATTCAGTTTCGACGAGTCATTAGAAATTAAATTAGACAATAAGCTGCTGACCATAAGTGACCAACTGGCAAAAAACATTTTTGTAAACCATGGATAGGCCGGGACCTAGTTATCCTTCACTAAGTGAAGTACACCAAAGTGTAGATACCACCAGCACCCGGAGATCGGGTTGGCGGAAAATACTTTCATTTTTTGGTCCAGCTTACCTGGTAAGTGTCGGTTATATGGATCCGGGCAATTGGGCCACTGATCTTGCCGGCGGCAGCCAGTTTGGCTATAAATTGATCTGGGTACTATTGATGAGTAACATGATGGCTTTATTATTACAAAGCTTATCTGCAAGATTGGGAATAGTAAGAGGAAGAGACCTGGCGCAGGCAAACAGGGAAACATATCCAAAATATATCAACTATGCATTGTATGGTCTTGCAGAGATCGCAATTGCCGCCACTGATCTTGCTGAAATACTTGGGATGGCGATCGGTTTGCAATTACTTACCGGCATACCCCTTATTTGGGGCGTATTAATTACAGTGCTTGATACATTTCTTTTCTTATACCTGCAGCGTCTTGGCATTCGCAAAATGGAAGCATTTATCATTGCCCTTATCGGTGTGATCGGCGTTTCATTTCTAATTGAAATAATTTTAGTGAAACCACAGCTGGCTGAAGTTGCGACCGGCTTTATTCCCACTATTCCAAATGATACAGCGCTATACATTGCAATAGGGATCATCGGCGCTACCGTCATGCCACATAATTTATATCTGCATTCAGCCTTAGTGCAAACAAGAAAAATAAAGCGGGATGATGCGGGAATAAAAAAAGCATTAAAGTTGAATTTTATTGATAGCACCATTGCTTTGAATCTTGCATTCTTTGTTAACGCGGCCATACTTGTATTAGCCGCCACCGCTTTTTTTAAAACAGGCAGAACAGACGTAGCTGAGATCAAAGTGGCACATGAATTATTACCATCATTTCTGGGAACCGACTTAGCGCCGATACTTTTTGCTGTTGCATTAATAGCATCCGGGCAAAGTTCAACCATAACAGGTACACTCGCCGGCCAAATAGTAATGGAAGGCTATTTGCAACTGCGCATTGCTCCCTGGGTAAGAAGACTGATGACACGACTAATTGCGATCATCCCTGCTGTCATTGTCATTTTGATAAATGGTGAAGATAATATCGATAGCCTGCTTGTATTTAGCCAGGTGATATTGAGCTTGCAACTTGGCTTTGCTGTCATTCCTTTGATCCACTTTACCAGTGATAAACATACAATGGGAAAATATGCGATCAAGCCATTGGTGATAGTACTTGCATCCGCAATTGCCGCTGTTCTTGTTTATCTGAATATCAGGATGGTAACTGAACAGGCCGCTGATTTTTTTGCAACTTCAAATAGCCTTTTTTGGAAAGCAGTGATCATAATATCCGGTTTGTTTTTTATCAGCCTACTTTTTATAGCTATTATTTATCCGCTTCGAAAACGAAAACAAAGACCGGTTACAAAAGACATTCATGCACAGCCGGGAATCATCGAAAAAGCAATTGTTCCTTCTTATAATAAAATTGCGGTAGCGATCGATCTTAGTTCAAATGACGCAAAACTTATTGCACATGCCATTGGACAGGCAAAAAGCAACACTTCTTTTGTTTTGATCCATGTGGTAGAAAGCGTTTCTGCCACCATTTACGGAAAGGAAAGCGATGATCTTGAAACAAGGAAAGACAAAGAAAAACTGGATGATTATGTCTCGCAATTGATAGCCCGTGGATTTGTCGCCGAAGGCAGACTTGGTTTCAAAAACCGTTCAAAAGAAATTGTTCGCATTGTAAAAGAATCAAAGGCTGATATGCTGGTGATCGGCGCACATGGTCATACAGGGCTTAAGGATCTTATTTATGGAGAAACAACTAACGCTGTGAGACACGAATTATCGATCCCCGTGTTAGTGGTAAATCTTTAGAAAAAATTTCAATTTAAGCCTCGTGTGATTTCAGATGGGAAAGAAAAAGCTAGTTGTGATGAAAGGCTACTTTCTTTGAATGATCCTTTACCATGTGTTTAAAACGGCTGAATGTTTCCGGCTTGATATTCAGATAAGATGCGAGATATTTCTGCGGAACCCGTTGCATCAATTCAGGATGCCTGGTTACAAAATTGATGAATCTTTCCCTTGGTGTAAGTTTTACCAGCTGGCTTTGCCACTTATCTTTCAGCACCATCGTAACAGTAATAACAAGTCGCCCAAGCCGTTGCATTTTTTCAGATGATGCATATATCTTTTCAAGACATTCATAAGTAATGCAAGTCATTTCGGTTGGCTCTATTGTTTCAATTGCATATTCAGAAGGCGTGCGGCCATGAAACGATTCCTGTGAATGAATGATATGACCTTCGTAAGAAATTTGCGTATTGATCTCTTCGTTCTCCTTTCTATAATATTTTCTTGCAAGACCGCTCTCAATGAAATTGATATAGTTCTCGACCTCCCCTGTCTGGGTGACGATCGCCTTTTTTCCGAAATTCCTTTTTATAACACAGGGAACTATCAATTCATCATACTCATCCTGGCTGAGAGGAATGAATTTATTCAAAAAATCGAGGAATGACTTCCGGGGGCTCATACGCTGGTTGTCCTGTAAGTTACAGAATAATTGATTCGAATCAAGCGAATCTTAGTTTTTTTTACACACAAAGGAGTTCATTTTTGTCTTTTAGGCAATAGAGCCTTCAGGCGGCTAAAAGTTTCCGGTTTGATCTGCAGGTAGGAAGCAAGATATTTCTGAGGCACCCGCTGCAACATGTGCTGATGATGGTCTATATAGTCAAAGAATCTTTGCCTGGTAGATTTTGAAAGGCGGTTATACCTGTTCTCATCTTTTTTTATGAACATACCGTAAAGTATCATACGGCCCAGTCTTTCCCCTTTTGGAAATCTGTCCAGCGCCTCTTCCATCTTATCGTATGTGAGTGAAAGAAGTATTGTTGGTTCCAGCGTTTCAAGCACCACCATCGATGGTTTCCTGGTCAAAAAAGAAATTTCGGATTGTACTACATGGCCTTCGGTCGCCAATTGCAGTATCACTTCATCTTTTCT
>DASUTO010000385.1:0-16467 GCA_036374555.1 Chitinophagaceae bacterium | reverse complement strand
GCTTTAATATAAGAAGGAATTACTGCCTGGGCGATGCCGGCAAAAATACCATTCACAAGAAATCCGTTTTTAAAAACAAATATGTTATGTGTAGCATTGTTACCTGAACGGTCAACAAAAATGTTATTCAGATCTGCCGGCAATGCAACCTGGTTATAGGTAGCGCCGTTTCTTTCAAATCTTTTAAGTGAACCACCGGCAGGAATTGCATCCCAACTAAAATTAGGAGTAAGACCATTCTGACCTTGTATATTAAATGGACTTACCGAAGCAGCCACATAATATCCTTTTGAGGCTACAGTCTGTGCTGGAAGATCCATCACATAAAAACCAAATTTGCCACCTTCTTCAAAGTAGGTAACAACAGTATAGTCATCCATACTTTCCGGTGTAGGATTAATACTGGTGTTATAGAATTCAAAGAATTCATGCCTGCCGGCACCTGGATTTGTATAAACTTCGTTAAAAACTACCTGTGCGTTTACAGAGGCAGCGAAGAGGGCAAGTACACAAAGAGTAAAAATCTTTTTCATTTTCTTAGGGTTGAATATTATACGGATCGATTTTTCTAACTTTCTGAAACAGCCGTAATGTTACCGGGAATTTTTTTTAGAGTGGGTATCAGTACGGATTGCTTAGTGTAGTTCTTCGGTGGATACTGTGATTGTTCTACGATGACACAAACGTAATATACGCAGTTAATTGTTGCAAGCTTTTCTAAGGATTTTTTTTAAGTAAAATTTCAAGCGATTCATTTTCAATAAAGAATTTTTAGAACAAATTTCCAATCTCGTACTATTACAGTACTTATTTCATCATTGATGTTCGTTGATTAACGTAATCATTTAAGGAAATTGCCGCAAATATATATGTGGGGGTTTACTTAGGGATAATGTTGACTAAGCGGATTTGATTATAGCTCTGATCTTATAAATAAAAAAGGGCCACAACTGGTGGCCAATAATAGTATTCTACGGGATTTTTTTATTGTTTTATGAAGGTTGCAGCCTGGCTAATGATTTCATTATTTATTTCAAGCACATACATGCCAGGGGCAAAGCCTGAACCTAAGGGAATCGAAATTAAATTATTTCCTTTAACGCTGCTTATTTTTTGGGTGAGCAGAATTTTTCCTGCCAGGCTATAAATTTTGATGTCTGTTTGCTGCACTTTTGTAGAACTGTAATTAAAAGAAAGTTTATCATTCACTGGGTTTCCAATCAACCTGATATTGTTATCAGGCGTAGCTTTGGCCCTTACTAAAATAATCCTCGAATAAAAATCATGCTGGCTTTTATTCAATATTCTAAGACGATACATTATCTTGTCTGCGCCGGTTGCGGTATCGGCATATGTATAGCTTTCTGTACCAAATTTTTCCGTCGCTATCAAAACTGCAATAATCTTAAAATCTTTTCCATTCGTGCTTTTTTCAACTTCGAAACTTTTAGCAGCCCGGTTGTTCGCAATGGTCCAGGTAACACGGTTGCAGGAATCAGTTGGGGCGGCACTAAAATTGGAAATAAAAGCCAGGTCTAATTGTGCATTGAGTGATTGAGTTGCTATTGAAAAAAAAACGAAAAGCAGCGTAATAATTTTTTTCATCTTCTCAGGGTTGAATTATGACGGATCGATTTTTTCGAACGTGTGAAGCTGCCGTAATTTTACCGGGAATTTCTTTTTTTTGGGGGAGGTATCAGTACGGAATGCTTATCGTGATTTTTCCCGGGATATTGTGATTGTTATACGATAACATAAACGTAATATCGGCATTTAGTTTATGCAAACTTTTCGCATGAATTTTTTTCAGGTGTTTTTTCAAAAGATTCATTTTCAATAAACATCTTTTAAAATTAATTTTGAATTTCGTACTATTACCATATGTCTTCTATTATAGATGTTCGTGGATTAACGAAATCATTTAAGGAAATAACCGCAGTCGATGATCTTACTTTTACTGTAAAAGAAAAAGGTGTTTACGGTTTTTTGGGTCAGAATGGTGCAGGAAAATCTACCACTATCCGAATGTTGCTTAGCTTAATCAGACCCACGCACGGTGAAATAAGAATTTTTGGCCTTGATCTTTCAACACACCGAAAAGAAATTTTACAACGAATAGGTGCGATAATAGAAAAGCCTGACCTGTATAAATATCTTACTGCAATTGAGAATTTGAATTTGTTCGCTACGATGAGTGGTTTAAAGCTTAAGCGCAAACAATTAATGGATAAACTGGAAAAAGTGGGGCTTGCTGAAAGATCAGATAGTAAAATAAAAACATATTCACAGGGAATGAAACAAAGATTGGGCATTGCAGTGGCACTGGTTCATGATCCCGATCTTATCATATTAGATGAACCTATGAACGGCCTGGATCCGCAGGGTATAGCAGATATACGACAACTGATCAATCACCTTAGCAAAGATCATGGAAAAACTGTGTTTATTTCTTCGCATTTGCTAAGCGAAATGGAACAAGTGGCAGATTCATTGTTGATCATACATAAGGGAAGAAAAATTGCAGAGGGAAATATGAATGAATTGTTGAATCCTGAACAATCAAGGATCGAAGTTGAAACAAGAGCTGCAAAAGAACTTGAACTTTTATTAAAGCAAACATACTGGGCAGATAAGCTCATATCTATAAACGGGGAAAAGATCATTATGCAAATGAGAAAAGAGGAAGTGCCGGTTTTTATACGAGAAATGTCAGAAATGAAGCAGGATATATATTCCATACACAAAAAGAATTCATTGGAAGATTATTTTTTGGCTCTTACATCTCATTGATATGATACAGTTGCTAAAAATAGAAATATTTAAAATCTTCAAAAGACCAAGAACCTATATCGCTTTTGCGGTCATTGCATTGATCATCATACTCATCCAGGTCGCATTAAAATTTGGCGGGAAGGAATACGTAGGACTGATGATGAGCGGGGTAGGAGATAGCTTTGAAGAAATACCAACAGAAATTATTTTGAATGGGTATCTTGTTTGTTTTATCATCCTAAACCTTTTACTCATTCATATTCCTATCCTTGTTGCATTGGTATCCGGTGACGCGATTGCAGGTGAAGCAAACATGGGAACGCTTCGGCTTCTCGTTTCAAAGCCCGTTAGCAGGGTAGAGTTACTAATTGTAAAATTTACAGCATCCGTTTTTTATACGATGATATTGCTGATATGGGTGGCTGTACTTTCCCTGTTTCTAAGCATACTTTTATTTGGTGTCAACTGGCTTGGCGTGGCAAGGGAACTTCAGTTCAACGTAATGGAATCGGATGATGTATTATGGCGCTATGCACTGGCATTTTGTTTTGCAGCCATAGGGCTTATATGCGTTGCTTCCCTGGCTTTTATGTTGTCAGTTTTTTCGGACAATTCAATTGGACCAATTGTAATAACGGTTTGTGTTATTATTGTTTTTACTATACTTACCCAAATGCAAATACCGTTTTATGATGAAACAATAAAACCTTACCTGTTTACAACACACATGTTGGGATGGAAAGGATTCTTTTATGTAAAGGCAGTTGATGGAGTAACGGAAAATGGGTCTATAGAAAATCTTTCCGCTATACTAAAAAGTGCGGCAATACTTATTGGATACACAGCCGCCTTTTTAGGAATTGCTCTTTGGTATTTTAAAAGAAAAAATATTCTGAGCTGAAATGAAAAAGACATTTACAATAATTTTTGCGTGGGTTTTATTCAATCAACTTTCCGGACAAACACCACAAGAGCTGGTAAATAAAATAAAGGCAAAACTGGAAAAGGTAAATGATTACACTGCCAGGGGAAAACTGAAAACAAATGTTGTTTTTATAAAAGCACCCATCGCATCGGTGAAAGTGTATTATAAAAAACCGGATAAAATGAAAATTGTGAATGAGAATGGTATCTCATTTATTCCAAAAGGATCGGTCAATATTAATCTTGCCAAATTTCTTTCCGGGTCCGGTAATTATGAAATAGTTGATGCCGGTACTGAACCATCAACGGGGTTAAGAATTCTTAAATTACTTCCATCAGACGAGAACTCGGAGATCGTTTTATCAACACTGTATATCGATGAAAAAGCAGCATTGATCAAAAAGGCTAAAAACACAACAAGAGATAATGGTACTTACGAATTAGAAATGAATTATGGCAAATATGCTTCTTATGGCTTACCGGATAAAGTAATTTTTTCTTTTAATACTAAAGATTACAAGCTGCCCAAAGGTGTTACATTCGATTATGATGACGGTGCGGAAAAGAAGAATAATGACGACCTCAAAAATAAAAAGGGAAAAGTTGAGATTACCTATTCTGAATACCTGATAAATCAGGGAGTCGATGACGCAATTTTTAAATAAATTCTTTATGCAATTCTTCGAAGTAATTATTCTTACCTGTTTCCGGATGTTTACGTTTTTTAATCTCATTTCTCTTCAGAAATTAGCTAACAGAAATATCAATTCATTCTATAAAGAATTCATATTTCCCGAATAAAAATATCTTTTATTCGTTTTTATATTGATGATTTCCTGTTAAATAATGCTTTTCCGGAAAGTTATGGCAGGAATTATCTTTGTACTGACAAATCCATTTCATGAAGAACCTGGCCTTATTGCTTTTTATTGGCTTATTTCCCTTCTTTTTATCTGCCCAGACAGGATTGGTAAAAGGTAAGTTAACTGACACGACGGGCCAGTTATTACACAACGCAACAATTTCAGTTTTACAAAAGAAAGATTCATCATTTATCAGCTATACGATGTCTGATGGCAAAGGATCATTTGAAATAAAAAACCTTTCGTTAGGCGACTACCAGTTATTCATTTCGTTCACCGGCTACGAGGTTTATAAAGGATCTTTTTCGATCACTACAAATAAGCGGAACCTGGATTTCGGCCTGGTAATCCTCTGGCCGGAATATAAAACGCTTTCTACTGTTGTTGTTACCGAAAGCCCTGTAAGAATGAACGGGGATACTATTTCATTCAAAGCAAATGCGTTTAACTCCAAACCTGATGCAACGGTAGAAGATGTTTTAAAGAAGATACCGGGGATGCAGGTACAGAAAGACGGAACGATAAAAGCAATGGGAGAGCAGGTGCAAAAAGTATACGTTGATGGAAAAGAGTTTTTCGGCAACGACCCAAAAATTGCCACTAAGAATTTAACTGCTGATATGGTAGACCAGATACAGGTTTTTGATGATATGAGTGAGCAGGCAAGGTTTACAAAAATTGATGATGGCAGCCGTACAAAATCTATCAACATTAAATTAAAGAAAAATAAAAGGAAGGGTGATTTTGGAAGAGCTACTGTAGGAGTGGGAAGCGAATCCCGTTATGAAGGAAATTTTTCACTAAACCATTTCAGAGGCGATCAGCGAATATCATTAGTTGGCTCAGCAAACAATACAAATAAATTAAGTTATACGTTTACTGATTTTTCATCCCAAGGCGGATCGTCTCAATTTTCCAATGGTGGTGGCGGAGCTACCGGCCCCGGTATGATAAATGCTTCAGGCGGCTCCTCAGGCGGAATAAGCAGGCCGCTTTCTTTAGGAATAAATTTTAATGATACATGGGGACCGAAGATCGATTTCAGAGGTAGCTATTTTTATTCAGATAATGCAAATGTTCTTAAACAAAATAAATTCAGACGAAATACATTCCCTGGTGACTCTGCGTCCGAGACAACTTCTTACAGTAATATCCGTAATGCAAACAGGACACACCGTGTAAATGCAAGATGGGAATATGCCATCGATTCGGTTAACTCCCTATTATACACAGTAAATTTTAATAAACAACAATATAATGGATTAACAATTGATACAAGTGTGACATTTTCTGATGGTATCAGTAAATACATGGCTACCGAGGTGAGAACCAATAAACATGATGACAGGGACGGAATAAATTATTCAGGAGAATTACTTTACAGGAGACGATTCAAAAGAATAGGCAGAACATTTACATTGGGCTGGAGAAATAACAAGGGAGATAATGAATCAGACGGCTATAACATTTCTCCGATCACGGCTTACAACAGCGATGGTTCTATCGCCTCTTTTTTTAATCTTAATCAAAAGGCATATCAGGAGAACGAATCCGGAAGTAACACGATCAGCGCTTCTTATACGGAGCCTATTGGGAGAAATAAACTTTTTGAAATCAACTATGCTTATTCAGGAAGTAATAACATTTCTGATAAGAAAACCTATGATTATAATTCAGGATCCGGAAAATATGATCAATTGAATTCACAGCTAACCAATTATTTTGATTATACTAATATTTCAAACAGGACCGGGTTCAACTTCAGGCATCAACTGAAGAAATTCAATTACCAGGTCGGGCTTGGCTACCAGGTCAGCAATCTGGAAAACAGGAGCATTACCCCTTCTACAGGAAAGGATACAACAGTTCACCAACGGTTTACTAACCTTTTTCCAACAGCCAATTTTAATTATGCCATCACCCGGTCAAAAAATATAAAAATTTATTACAGGGGAAGAACAAATTCACCAAGTGTAACTCAATTGCAGGATGTTCCTGACGTCAGTAATCCACTCGTCATAAAAACCGGAAATCCGTCACTGAAACAGGAGTTCGTAAATAACATGAATGTTAATTATAACTCATTTGCCTTAGCATCTCAACGATTTTTTTCTGCAAGTATTGGTATTAACTATACAGGAAATAAAATTGTTAACAGCATTGATTCATTGAACGCGGTGACAATTGTATACAAACCTGAAAATATGAACGGGTCATTTAGTGGCTCGGGAACAGCTTCCTTGAACTTTCCCCTTAAAAAAGTAAAAGGGCTGAATGTGAACCTTACTAATATGATGTACCTGAGTCGTGATGCCAACCTGTTATACAAGCAAAAGAATTTTACTACTCTTTTCCAGGTAAATCAATCGGTGGGTATTAATTACGGAAAAGACAAGTATGACCTGGCTGTTAGCGGCGCTTTTGTCTATAATGTCGCTGCTTATGAAGTAGAAGAAGGCTCGAATACGACATATTTCAACCAGGCATATTCCGCTGATCTTACTTACCGGTTCAAAAACCGTTTTTTCGTTCTTACTGATGTTGATTATTATATCAGCTCGGGTCGTAGTGCGGGCTATAACCAGGATGTTTTTTTATGGAACGTGTCTTTTGCAAAGAAATTTTTTCAAACGAATATTGTCGAGATCAAATTCACGATCTATGATATCCTGAAACAAAATAACGGCACCAACAGGATAATTGGCGAAAACTATTATGAAGATGTACGGTCCAATGTAGTGCCTAGATTTTTTATGATAACGGCGAGTTATAATCTCAATCGCTTTGGCGCTAATAAAGTACAAACCAACATGCCGGTTAAATGATGATATTTGAATAACATTTGAAATTCAAATCAAAAGTCATCCATTTTTGATGGATGACTTTTGATTAATAGGAAAAACAAAAAGCGGCTTTACAGAAAAATTGATTATTAGAACAATTATCCTTTTAATGTGTTACGGTCAATTTATTGACAAATGTTTTCCCGGGAATTACCAGCTCAACAATATATAAACCGTTGCTTAATCCATCGACCGCAAGTTGTACACGGTTATCTCCTTCATTCAGTACGATTGATTTTTTAATCATTCGTTCACCTGCCACTGATCTCAAAATTAATGTTGCTGATTGGTTTGCTGTTGAATTAAATGAAACCGTTGCATAGGTTTTAACGGGGTTAGGATAAATTTTGAAATTGCTATGTAATTGATCAATTTGTATAGGCCTGATACTGCTGAACCTGGATGATGCTGACTTCTCTACCATTTTTAATCGATAGTAAGATTTCCCCAACAGCGGTTGTTGATCTAATAAACTGTAATCAGAAGTAAATACTGACGTGTTAATATCAACCCAGGCTATTTTTTCCCAAACATTCTGATCCCTGCTTCTTTCAACTTCAAATCCCATGGCGTCATTATCCGTGTATACATTCCATGTCAATAAAACATTTTTATCCCTTGTCAACGTTGCATTAAAATCAAGTAACTGAATAGCGAGTGGCATAGACTGAGAAAGTACTGGATAATCTTCTGTTTCGCCATCACTAAGCCAGCCGGTGGCATCATTGGCGGTCAGTGTGCCTGAATATAGCCTTACACGTAAAAATGTATTTGGTGTTCCTGGTGCTACAGTAATGCCCGTCCATCCGAGGGAAATTGTTTGAGGTGAACCACCGGATGGAACTGCAACAACTGTGCCCTCTGAAGCATCAAATAAACCATTTGCGTTATAATCGAGCCAACCAGCTAAATAAGCTGTAGCCCCGGTATTATTAAGTACTGTTACTTCCTGAACATGATTATAGGGAATGCCGTCTGATACCATTACTGTAACGGTAGAAATTCCATCTTCATCTGTACCATCACCGGAAGCATCTGAAGAACTACCCAATGTCCATTCACGATCCCATACGGATCCTATTCTTAATGTTGAATTGTTACATGCTTGTTGGTTTGCGGCAGGTGATAAAGCAACCGGATCATAAGTCGAAGGCGCGTCACCAAAATCTAATGCTGGTCTGAATGGATCAGAGGCATCATTTGCCGGCCTGTTGTTCCATGCTGGTGAGCAAGACGTAACAGAAATTGTGTTTGCTGCAGCCGTAGTACCATTATTGTTATATAATGCTATTTGATTATCTACTCTATATATTGTGCCATTATAAATTTGACCAAGTTGACCAGAGGTATCTGCATATGCAGTGTAAGTATTGGTGGCCGCACTTGAAGTCATATTAAAATGTATCCAGCTACTTTGGTAAGCAGGTGAAATAAGGTTTGAAGCATGCGTAATTATAGTTCCGTCTTTTATAATAAAATCTCCCCAATCATGGCTGGGTTGGCCTCCGCCATTATCGCTTGGAACACCAAAAACCTGCGATGCTCTTATTGCATTTCCTGATCCATCCAGATCAATCCGCCATATAGTGGATTCGGTATTTGTAGCGAAATTGCTGGGGTTAGTGCCTTCTATACCCAGGTATAAGCATCCATTGTAAAAAGCAGCCGAGGCAGCTTCAATTCCCTGGGTGAATGTTGGTATACCAAGTGTATTTATATCAGGGATGACCGTGGTGATTGTATTTGTATTTAAATTATATCTCTTTACAGCTCTGTTCCCGGCGCTGGCGCCTGAACCATTCATTACATAATAAACATATTTGTTTATTGGGTCATAAGCAAGAGAGTTCAATGCGTTACCACCAGCTCCTGGATCGGTAAATAACAGATCCGCAGTTCTATTAACAGGATCTACCATATATACATTGAGATTATAATCCGGATTAGCGAGGAAATATGCAGGCTGTCCTGCATAGGGTTGAGTATATGAAGAATAATAGTTTGATGGAAAACTTGGATCCGGAGAACAAGCTGTAATATCAGAAAGCCAGAAATCTCTTGTCCCGGCACTGTTAATAAAATTAATACTAACGGTTTTTACCGGCCCTGTAATGTCAATATTAATAGTACCAAGGTTACCTGTAGAAGGATAATCAGTTCCGGAACCACCTCCTAATGGTAAATCGGCAATAACCGAGGTTCCAGTTAATGTGGTTGCAGTTGCATCACCATTTAATTGTATTGCTGAAGATGTTCCAGCGGGTTTTGTGACTGTAACATTAAGGGCCGTTGATGAAGCGTCAACAGCTGTTATTGTTGTCCTCATTTTTTGGTCAATATCATAGAGAGAAAATTTTAGATTTTGAACTTCATTCAAAAAAGTCAGAGTAAGAGTAATTGAACCCGTACTTGTTAATACATATTTTACATCAGCACCACTTCCATAGCCACCAGTTTCCCCGCTGTGGTCAGTAACCTCTCCCCAAAATGATCCAGAACTACCAACAGGTATCGAAGACGCTATAGTCAGATTATTTGTTGGTCCCATCGCAAAGTTTTGTGTTTGCTTCATCGTATTGGTAACAAAAGGTTGGCCAGTTGATGGATTGATAGTATTATACCATGTTGCTGAACTATGAAAGAAATCAAGATAATCCCAGTTAATGGTATAATTTGTACACTGCGAAAAAGATGAAAGGGGAAAAATAAATTGAGAAACTACGAATAGATGGATAAAACAGGTTCGAACAAATTTAAATGGTGGCCTGTAAGGAATAAAATGTATAGTTGTTTTCATTTGAACGGATTTAAAAGGACTAACGATAAAAACACTTAGAAACAAATGATCAAACTATGTTAACCAAAGCCATCAACCACAACACCGAAACTTTGTGAATACAATTCGATCAGATCAATAGCATATTCATTGCAATAATATATTACTATTGGAATAAAAAAGCCGCAGGTATCCGCAGCTTTTTTATTTGATAAAACTTTAGTTATTGCTTGATGCCCCAACACCAGAGAACATATACATGTTACAACCAGTGCGATCGCCAGATTTGATCCATGATGTAGCGTAAGGATTCGTACTAAATTCCTGGCTAAAGGTAGCTCTGTAATAAGTAGGTTGGTCTCCTACAGTTCCAGCATCGAATTTTAAAACGTCATCTTTAGTGCATAGTCTGATTGCTGGGTCACGTTCTAAAACAATAGGAACACTTATCCATGTGATACCATCAAAGCTGTATTCTGCAGATACCAATGCGGCTTCCGCTTCTGCATTTAAGGCAATATCAAAATGGCTTACATTCTGTAGTGTGCCATTCTCGCCATTGCCTGGATTAGGATTAGTAAGAACCCATGTCCATTCAAACGCACCACGGCTTTCATCTGATGCGGTAGATACAAGCTGAATGCTATAAGCATCAACGTTTGGGGTTGCTTTCTCTTTTTTAGTGAAAGAAGAAAGAGTAATAATTCCTGCAGTAAGAGCTGCAGCGGCACATGTTAATTTGAAAAAATGTTTCATTGTTTTCTTTTTTAGGGTGATTGATTTTTAAATAATAAATAAGTATGGTTAATTAAGCTATTTACAATTTTATCTTTTTTCGGAAGGTTGAAGCAAAAGCTTACCGATCCGAAATCTCTTCGGGAACCATTGCGATTTTGTTTGTTTTTTGATACTAAACCGAGAAAGTTTTTTGGTGGGACTGACTCGGGTACCGGATTAATGCTGCGGGTATAAAAGTATATTTCACTTTTCAAATCTCATAGTTTTTCTAAGAGATTTTTCTTAGTAAGACTAAGATTTTTTATAAGTAGTATTTCTACTTTTTGTAAGGGGCTAAAAAAAATAACAATCGAAAAAATACCAGTAGAAAAACTATTTCTTTAGGTAGACCAGCTTGACCTTAATTTATAGGTCACAACGTGGCTATATAACTTTTAATTATTACAGAGGGATGCCAGGAGACAAAATTGAAGAGGAGTTCGGAGGGGAGCACATAAAACATGTTTTATGCACTGGTCTTTTTAAGGTGTTTATGATCACCTTTTAATTCATAATTGTTCTTAATATGTAATTCCAATTATTATTGATGGGTTTTACGTTACCAAAACAATTGCAAAAGCAACAATAACTGTTGTTTTTTCTTTCTTAATTAATGGTGACAGTTTTACAAGAGTTGCGTAAAGTTCTTTCATTCGGGTAGTTTTATAATGAGACTGAAAATTTTGAATTGGAGAAGTTATTTAATTCAATAATAACCGGATTAACCGAGGTAATTAAAAACTCAGGATTTAAGATAGTAAGCCGGGGTTTATTACTTAAGCAGTACTTCGATTTCATAAGATACAGTCATTTGTATAAGGAGTAAATTTAATCCATTAATTCTGTCCTTGCAATGTTGTCGAAGTTTTCCTACTAAGCCAGTTTTCGTAAATATACCTATAGGAATAATTATTAAAGAAGTGAAGAATTGAATAAATGATGTATGAACGGTATTAAACTTTTTAACTCTCTTCTATCTTTTCGTCTTCCTGGTTAGCCAGAATCACGGAAGTCATCTTTTTTAATGGATTCTTGTGGTTGTCTTCAAATTGTTTCCGCTTATTAATAATATCAATGCACTCAAAAATTGCTGTATGGAAAGATGATTCATCAGCTTTTCCTTTACCGGCAATATCAAATGCAGTTCCATGATCGGGTGATGTTCTTACAACAGGAAGCCCTGCAGTATAATTTACTCCTTCACCTGAAGCGAGTGTTTTAAAAGGCACCAGGCCCTGGTCATGATACATTGCAAGCACGGCATCAAAGCGATTATGATATTGTCTTGCAAAAAAACTATCGGCACTGAAGGGACCAGTTACAATCATGTTATTTTGTTTTGCCTCTTTTATAGCTGGTTTAATTATAGTTTCCTCTTCTTTACCAATCAAGCCCTCATCACCTGCATGAGGGTTTAATCCTAAAACTGCGATTTTTGGTTTATCAATTCCAAAATCTTTTTGAAGACTTTCATTCAGAATGTTCAGCTTTCTTATTACTGTTTCTTTCGAGATTTTTGCCGCTACTTCATTGACAGGTATATGTTCAGTGACCAGCGCCACACGGAATTGATTTGCAAATAATATCATCACTACATCATTTACCCCGAAGTAGCTTTTTAAAAACGGAGTATGGCCTGTATAATTAAACTCGGCTGACTGAACATTTTTTTTATGAATAGGAGCGGTAACAAGACCGTCTATTTCATTTTGTTTTAGCGCACGAACTGCCGCCATCAAAGATCTTACAGCATATTTTCCACCAGTCTCATTCAGTTGCCCGGGCGTAATGATCACATCTTCTTCCCAGCAATTGTAAATGTTCATTTGTTTTGCATTCAAACGGGAGAGATCTTTTATATTCTGCCAATTAAAATTGAATTCAGGCAAACTTTTCCGGTAAAAATTAACAACCTTATTTGAAGCAAATATCACGGGGGTGCATTGTTCAAGGATGCGGTTATCCGAAAAGACTTTTATTATTAATTCAGTTCCTATTCCATTAAGATCACCACATGTAATGCCGATTATGGGTTTGGTTGCCGGAATCATATTTTATGTATTCGTGTAAAAATACATAATAAACAATAACTCATATTTGGGTATGAACGAATGGTCATTTCAATAAAGGTTGAAATAATGCTATCAAGTGTTTGAATTTACTTTCCGGTAATAATTGATTTCAATCACCGATATTTTATTTATTATTTAAGTCAATCGTTATAACTTTAATTTTTTTACGAACCCAATATTGAACTTTAAAATCTCTATTTATGAAACACCTCTACGCCACCTTTGTAGGCTTAATTCTTTTTGTAGTATCAGATGGTCAAAACTGTCCCGGCACAGGAAGCATTAATTTTCAACGTTGGAATAATATCAGCGGATCGGCAGTAAGCAATCTCACTTCAAATCAAAATTATCCGAATAATCCATCATCCACCGGCACCCGCACTTTATTTGAAATGCCGACCAATACAGGAAATAATATTGGTGTAAGAATGAATGGGTATATATGCCCGCCAACAACAGGTAATTATGTTTTTTGGATAGCCAGTGATGCAAGCGGTGAACTTTGGCTAAGCACATCAACTAATCCTGCTAATAAGATCCGGATTGCATTCAATACAACTGCAACTAAATACAGAGAGTGGAATAAATTCGCGTCCCAAAAGTCAGCTTCAATAAATTTAACGGCCGGACAGGTTTATTATGTTGAGGCATTAATGAAAGAAAGTACCGGCAATGATAATTTATCGGTAGGTTGGGCAAAACCAGGTCAACCAACAACTGCACCAGGTGAAATAATACCTGGCACCAGCCTGATGGCACAATTGCCAGATACACAACCGCCGGGTGCGCCGGCTAATCTTGCTTCTTCAAATATAACTACTACTTCTTTCACATTGAGTTGGTCAGCCTCAACTGACAATGTCGGGGTTACCGGGTATGATGTTTTCCAGGACGGAATAAAGATTAATCCTTCGAATATTAGCAATACATTATACAATGTAACCGGCCTGATGCCGGGAACAACATATGCTTATTTTGTTAAAGCCAAAGATGCTGCAGGCAATTTAAGTGCAGCAAGCACAACATTAAATGTTACTACAAATGCTTCGGATACAGAACCACCAACAAGCCCGGTAAATCTTGCTTCAACAATTATCACGCAGAACTCATTTAAGCTGGTTTGGACAGCTTCAACAGATAATATTGGTGTTACAGGTTATGATGTGTATCAAAACGGAATAAAAATTAATTCATCAAATATTACTACTACATCATATAATGTTACAGGGTTATTGCCTGCTACACTTTATAGTTATACAGTTAAAGCAAAAGATGCTGCAGGCAATCAAAGCTTATTCAGTGATCCTTTGGATGTAACTACTTTGATTCCCGGAAGTGCTACGGAAACATTTACCATGCGTACCATAATTGGAAACCAGCGAATGCCACATGACCTGGTGTATGGACCTGATGGCAATATCTGGTACACGGAAAGATTTGCCGGTAAAGTAAGTTTCGTGAGCCCCGTAACAAGTATTAAAACTACGGTGTTGACATTGGGATCTCAAATGGTGAGGGCAGGAGGGCAAGATGGATTGATGGGCCTTGCGTTACATCCCGAATTTCTTTCAGGTAAACCATATGTGTATATTTCATATACGTACCAGTCATTAAGCAGCACCGTTCGAAAGACAAGAATTGAGAGATATACCTATAATTCGCAAACGCAATCGTTAGAATCACCTGTTACGATTTTGCAGGATATTCCCGGAAGCAACGATCATAATTCAGCAAGGATTGCAATCGGACCCGACGTAAAAATTTATTATTCAGTAGGAGATATGGGTGCTGGACAGTTTGATAATATAAGCCGACCAAACAATTCTCAAAACCTGAATATATATGAAGGAAAAATTTTGAGACTGAATACAGAACCTGACGGCAATGGCTCATGGATACCTGCTGATAATCCTTTTGGAAATGCTGTGTACTCGTTTGGTCACCGTAATCCACAAGGCCTGGTATGGGGGAATGTAAACGGAACTGATATCCTCTATAGCGATGAACATGGGCCGTTCAGCGATGATGAAATTAATATTGTAGAAGCGGGTCGTAATTTTGGATGGCCAAACGTGATTGGATGGTGTGATGGTAATTATAATGGAAGAACTACAGGAGGTTATACAATCGTTAATGAACAAAACAATTGTAATACTTTAAATGTAAAGGAACCATTGCGGTCATTATTCCCGGTGACTAATCCACCTTCTGGCGGGGATAATATGTTATGGCCATCAGTAGGGCCTTCAGGAAGCGACTTTTATGGACATATAACAATACCCGGTTGGGAAAATTCATTGTTAGTGGCAAATCTTAAAAAAGGCACGGTTTCAAGATATAAACTAAGCAGTAGCGGACAGAATATTATTTCGGATACTATTCATTACTTCCGTGGGTTAGGCAGATTCAGGGATGTAGTTGTATCACCTGATGGCTTAAAAATTTATGTTGCCTGCGATTCGAGCGGATCTACTTCTGGTCCCACTGGCGGTGTCACTACAACGCCGGCAAACCCAGGCAGCATTCTTGAATTTACATATCAGGCACCATCAGGAGCAAAAGCCATAAATGAATTACTTACTGAAAGTAACGTTCAGGATGATTTAAGAGATAAAAGCATCGATGTTTATCCTAATCCGGCAATCGATTACTTTGTTGTTTACAATTATAAACTTACTAATAGTCAGATCCAATTATATGATATTACTGGTAAGTTGATTAAAAATATGCAGAGTAAAGATCTCGCAACAAGAGTAGATGTGAGTAACTTGTCAAATGGCGTTTATATATTAACTGTTAAAAGTCCAGACAATAAAGATATAAGAACTGAGAAGATCGTCATTGCAAGATAGATATAGAAACTTCATTTTAGATAAGGCAAACCGGGAGTATAATACTTCCGGTTTTGTTTTAGGAGCGCAGAAGCATTAGTTTTGTATGGCTTCTAAAACCAATACTATGCAAAAAACTGCCACCTGCCTGCTATTTAGCATGGCCATATCCTATTTCTCAACTTCACAAAATGTTGCTGCGGACTCTTCACAAACACTTGGTGAAGTAATCGTAAAAGCATATGAACAAAATCAAAGTCTTCGAAAAGTTCCTGCTGCTATCAATAAGGTAAATAAAAGCGGTCTTGAACGATTCAGCAATACAAATATTCTTCCGGCACTTAACAGCACACCGGGAGTAAGGATGGAAGAACGTTCTCCCGGCAGTTACCGGATGAATATAAGAGGTAGTACATTGCGTTCGCCTTTTGGTGTAAGGAATGTAAAAGTATATTGGGATGAAATTCCGCTTACTGATCCCGGAGGTAATACATATTTAAATCAGCTCGGCTATTATAATTTTAATTCTATAGAGATCATCAAAGGCCCTGCAGGAAGCTTGTATGGAGCCGGTACAGGAGGAGCAATTCTGATCAACAGCAATGTTGC
>DASUTO010000384.1:0-5006 GCA_036374555.1 Chitinophagaceae bacterium | reverse complement strand
TCCACAATCAATAAAAAAATATAAAGTTGCCAGCTACCAATACACCGGGTACTGGACTGATATTGGAAATATCTATTCTTTCTTTGAAGCTAATATTGATCTGACAAAAGATATTCCGGATTTCAATTTGTTCGACAGCGACCGGGTCATTTTTACACGCAGCCGTATGCTGCCGCCTGCAAAGATCAGCGGCACTACACTCGAGAAAACTCTTGTTGCTGAAGGTTCAATTATTAATGCAAGCCGTGTCGAGCATTCTGTTATTGGAATTCGCTCCCGTGTTGAACATGGAACCACCCTTGTAAATACTTATATGATGGGTAGCGACTACTATGAAACCATTGCTGAAATCGCACATGCAAAAGAGCGGGGCATTCCATTGCTGGGCATCGGCAATCGTTGTTATATAAAGAATGCGATCATCGATAAAAATGTGCGTATTGGGGATGACGTAAGGATCAATGGAGGCACGCATCTTGAAAATAAGGATCATTCACTTTATACCGTAAAAGATGGAATAGTGGTAGTGAAAAAAGGAGCGATCATTCCAAATGGATTTGTGATCAGTTGATAAAAAATAAAATTTTTATGTTACGGGAACTTCGGTTCCCTTTTTTTGTGATCAAAATGTGTGTTGAATACATAATCTTCCTATCTTCCGATTAATTCTTCACTTAACGACTGATTGCTATGGCTGGCTCTTCCTTTTCATTTGAAAAAAAATCGAACAGTACCAAACCAAACCGAACCTTTCTTCAGATCATTAATATGAGTATAGGTTTTTTGGGAATTCAATTTGCATTTGGATTGCAAAATGCCAACGTCAGCAGAATTTTTCAGTCACTTGGCGCTAAGATCGATGAGATCCCGATTCTTTGGATCGCTGCACCACTTACAGGTCTATTAATTCAGCCGATCATTGGCCATATGAGCGATAAAACCTGGCTTGGAAAATTTGGTCGTCGCAGACCTTATTTTTTGATCGGCGCTATACTTGCTTCTTTGGCACTTTTCGTTTTTCCAAATGCCTGGGTTTTGTGGATGGCTGCATTGCTTTTATGGCTACTGGATGCTTCAATTAATATTTCAATGGAGCCATTCAGGGCGTTTGTGGGAGATATGTTACCAAATAAACAATTGACAACCGGCTTTGCGGCCCAAAGCTTTTTCATTGGCATAGGAGCCGTTATTTCATCGATACTTCCCTATGTATTGGAAAAATTTGATGTAAGCAATGAAGCTGCTTCCGGTATACCTGATACTGTAAAAATTTCTTTTTATATCGGGGCTGTTGTTTTCCTTGCTGCTATTGCCTGGACGGTTTTTACAACTAAAGAATATTCGCCGGCACAGATGAAGGAATTCGGTGAGTTCAGCGAAGCAGATGTTCGTGCAAAGAATATAAAAACACCAGCTTCTATCTTTTTTAAAAGAGGATTGATCTGGTTCCTGATCGGGGGAATTTTATCTGCACTTCTGTATTTCTATAATTTAAATGCGGCAAACAGACTTGAGAAAGAATTGTATGTACTTACGGGTGGTATTGCAGCATATGGCCTTTTTCAATTAATTGCCGGCGCATTTCATAAAAATGGAAATGATAATGGGCTTGTTGAAGTATTGGATGACCTTGGTCATTTACCAGGAACAATGAAAAAGCTTGCTATTGTTCAGTTCTTTTCATGGTTCGCATTATTTTCTATGTGGATATACTCTACGCCTGCGCTTGCTCAGCATCTTTATAACACAACCGATACTTCATCGGTTGAATATAACAAACTTGGTAATTGGGTGGGTGTTTTATTCGCATATTATAATGGCTTTGCTGCCTTGTTTGCATTCCTATTGCCGGTTTTAGCAATGAAATTTTCAAGACCTGTTACGCATCTGATCGCATTGATCTGCGGCGGTCTTGGTTTGATCTCTTTTTATCTTTTTAAAAATGAAAACCTGCTGATAATAAGTATGGCGGGTATTGGGTTTGCATGGTCAAGTATCCTTGCAATGCCTTATTCAATGCTGACACAATCACTGCCTGCACATAAAATGGGTGTATATATGGGCATCTTTAATTTCTTTATCGTAATACCGCAAATACTCGCAGCAACCTTATTAGGTGTCTTTACGAAACATTTATTTGGTAACCAGGCGATATATTCTATTGTCCTTGGTGGGTGTTCAATGATCGTTGCGGCATTTCTCACATTACGTATAAAAGACAAATAATCTTTTATGAAAAAAATATTCTTCATTTTTCATCTATGCCTGATTTTTATTTTTTCATTATCATCACAGGAGGTGTATCCCACGCATTGGTGGGTAGGAATGAAAAATTCTTCACTCAGCTTATTATTGCGTGGTGATGGTATCGGGCATGTAAAAACCGTTACTACTACCTACCCTGGTATTACTGTAAAAAAGATCATTGCTTTTGAAAGCAAAGGTTATTTGCAAATTGATCTTGTTCTTTCTTCAACTATAAAACCGGGCAAAGTTGTATTTAAATTAAAAGCACCGGGAATGAGTTTTGAGGATATAGCGTACGAATTGAAAGCAAGGAACAAAGAGAATGGAAAAACAAGAATAAAAGGAGTTACTTCTGAAGACTTTATCTATCTCTTAATGCCTGATCGCTTTAGTAATGGTGACCCGACCAATGATGCATTTCCTGAAACGTACCGGGATAAGAGCGCAGACCGTAACGATAAATATGCACGACACGGCGGCGATCTCAAAGGAATTGAAAACCATCTTGATTATTTAAAAGACATGGGAGTAACAGCCATTTGGTGTACACCCTTAGTTGAAAATGATATGCCTAAAATGCAGGAAGTGAGTTTTAATCTTGCGGGCTTTCATGGTTACTGGTTTACCGATCACTATAGTATTGATCTTCGTTACGGCGGCAATGAAGCATACAAGTCAATGGTCAATGAGGCGCATAAAAAAGGATTGAAAGTAGTTCATGACGCGGTATACAATCATATCGGGCTTTATCATTGGATGAATCTGAATCCTCCGTCTAAAGACTGGATCAATCAATGGCCTGATTTTACGGGCCCGAGTCATCGCGATGCTTCCGTATTTGATCCAAAAAGATCAGCGATCGATAATAATATCATGTTGAAAGGATGGTTTGTTCGTCATTTACCAGATCTTAATTTGGCAAATCCATTTGTAGCAACTTATCTTATTCAAAACGCCATTTGGATCACAGAAGAATTTGGATTTGATGGCTTCCGTGTAGATACCTATAAATATTGCGATGAAAAATTTTTGAACAACGTGAATACGGCGTTGCTCAAAGAATTTCCGACGGTAACTACTTTTGTTGAAGCATGGGGTCATGATGTTCTTGCCAACGCTTATTTTGTTCGTAATAACATGAATCTTCCATTTAACCACAATGCAATGGGAGCCCTTGATTTTCCATTATGTGCTGCTATGCATAACAGTTTAACTCAAAAAGCAGAATGGACCTCGGGCATAAATGAATTATACCTGACGCTTGCCAAAGATTTTGTGTACAAGGAACCCTTGAACAATTGCATTTTCCTGGATAATCATGATATGAACAGGTTTTACTCGGTGGTAGGTGAGGATCTTCAAAAATTTAAAATGGGAATGGCGATGCTGCTAACCTTGCGTGGCATTCCCCATATGTATTATGGTGACGAAATATTAATGAAAAATTTTAAGAATCCCACTGACCAGGAAGTGCGATATGATTTTCCCGGTGGATTTCCGGGTGATCCTGTAAATAAATTTGAAGCCGCGGGCAGGACGCCACAGGAAAATGAGGCGTTTAATTATATAAAAACATTCGCCAACTTCCGCAAAACATCATCTGCCCTTAAAACAGGTAAGACAATGCAATTCATACCTCAGAATGGGGTGTATGTTTATTTCCGCTATGATTCAAAACAAACTATAATGTGTGTAATGAATACCAGCAATCAAGCTGCGACAATTGATCTTTCAAGATTTGCTGAACGTATGCAGGGATATACGAAAGCACATGATGTGGCAACAGGAGCTACCTTTAATCTTGAACCAAAGCTTACACTTGGGGAAAAATATTTATTGGTAATGGAGTTAAAGAAATAGTTTATATAAAAATATTCCAGACCGATTGGCGACCCCAGGTTCCCCAATCTTTAGTTACTTTTTCAATGGATTGCTTTAGTTCTTCTGCTACTTTCTTTTTTCCTTTTGTCGGTGCTACAATGATATTTGTATTAACGCCGTTCACCTGCAATTTGGTGGCGATCCAACTAGTAAACATTCTCGGGATCGTAATACCGAGGATCATGCCGGGCAAACCGTGAATACCCATTGGCCCGCCGCTTACAGTTATTTCATCGGTATAAAAAGCAAACACATAAACGCTATCGAAAATAACAGCCTGTGCTTTTCGGCAGTTAAAGCCGGCTATTTCACGGGTTTCATTTGGCACCAGTTTCCAATCCAATTTCATCAAAGAATCTGAAAGAATATAAGTCTGATCAAAAACGAATTTTTGATTGATCCTTGTACCCGTATTGAAGTCGTTATACCAAATATTGTCTTCCGCATTATTTGTGCCCCAGGGCATCTTGTCTTTTTCATTCAGGCGATCGAACTTGTAAATTGTTTTATTATCATTAAAGGTCAACTTATAATAGGTAGTTGAAAAATTCGGCATTTTGTCTTTGAACATTTGGGCAAACAAGCCATCGCCAAACATGCGGTGGTTGTTTATTCTTACTTCATACTCGATCATACCGGTATTAATAAATTGCTGTGAACTCGCAGAAATTGTAGTTAGAATAATGATTGAAGCAACTATCTTTTTCATGAAAAGGAATTTTAAATATTAAAACATTTTTGCCGGCTTACCATTTTTTGAAATATTCCATGTAGCTGTTAAGAGCCAGAATCTTTGGAGCGTTTCATAATACGTTTCAGTATAACTATAGCTGCTGAAATTTCTATTATAACCCCTGTTCTCATTTAGAATGTCAAAG
>DASUTO010000383.1:0-23037 GCA_036374555.1 Chitinophagaceae bacterium | reverse complement strand
CTATGACTTTTTAAGCCAACCGATTGCCGGCTGGCTTTTTAATGAATATTAAACTATTTTCCTTCTATTGCTTTTGATATTACATAAAGGTTATACGAATATCTTGGGATGTAATGCGATAAGCCGGGATTCAAGTCTGTTGACACTGCAAACCACTCATCCACACATACAATCTGCGTATCAATAGTGCTAAATGTTTGTACTTTATTTACCTTCAGGTTAAACAAAGTGATTTAGTGATATAAACATAACTGGAGGTATCCAGGATTTGAAAACATCAAGAAATTTTAGCTTTCTTTTTCCATTGGTTTTGTGCTTTAACTTTATTAATGCACAGCAACCTTTCTATTATGTGAATGCAAAAACATATAGCGAAAAAGAGGGCTTGATAGTCTTTAACAACGTCAAAAATATTTCAGAAGATAATGATGGGCTTATCTGGATAAGTAGTGAAAATGGTTTACAGAGTTTTAATGGCACACATTTTAAAAGTTACAGGCATTCCACAAAAGATACCAGTAGCCTACCAGGCAATAATGTCCACTTTATATACCAGGATAAGGAGAATACATATTGGACATATATAAAGGACAAAGGGTTATATAATTATGATCCGGAAAAGGAAAGCTTTTCGAAATACCGATATCAAAATGAGAAAGAGTTTAATCTCCACCAATCACATCAATTTCAAATTGGCCGCCCGTTCGAAGATAGAGAAGGTCGCATATGGTTTCCCTTGCTTGGATACGGTCTCGCCGAACTAAATAGAAAAAAGAATCTTGTCATCCCTTATAAAATCTGTATACCGGGCAATTGCGGCAGTTTTTACAATGCTTCATGGGTCACTAATATTTTTGAAGATAATTTGGGAGGATTTTGGTTGGCTACAAACGGAGGGCTCGTTTATTTCAATACGCAAACCGGAGGCTATGAAGAGATCATTGAACCCGACTTACGGGTAAGACCTGTTTTTGAAGAAAGATATAGTGTCTTTAATTATTTTGGTCCACAGATAAACGATGATATCTGGATTGGAACATGGGGTAGTGGAATTAAGAAGCTGAATACTGTAACAAGGAGATTTGAAACATTCCTATGGCATCCAAAAACATGGGATGGCACCAAAAATATCTGTACGGGGATTTGGCAAAAGGATTCGACACATTTATGGGTGAGCACACTGGAAAAAGAGCTTTTTGTTTTTGATCTGCGAACTCACCAGTTTCAGCCTGCAAGACAGCTAGGTAATGAAAAATTTGTTTTTACTGGAGGAGCCATTCAATCGAAAGATGGCAGTCTTTGGATTACACATGAAAACCGTTTACTGGTTAAGATAAGCAAAAAGCAGTTTTTTTCAAGCTATTCATTCCGGAATGAACAAGCTACTAATCCTGAAAACTTTTCCGCAAACTGCTTTTTGAGACTGGACAACAATTTATTCATCGGGGCAGAATTTGATACCAGAATTTATCATTATGATGTTGCGTCACAAAATTATAGATCATACCAGGTGCCTGGAAAATATTATAGGGGTGAAACCAATTTCTTACTACCTGCACCAGAACTGAAAGGGTTTTATGCAGGAAGTTATCATGGCCTTTTCTTTTTTAATATTGATAAAGAAAAATTTGAACCATTCAAAACAAACGCTACTTCTGAAAGATTATTGAAGCAGGAGCTGCTCTGTGCGGTAAGGGGAAAAGATAATAGTATATGGTTGGGTTGCCGGAATAAAAATGTATTACTGCGGTATTTTCCAGAAACAGGAGAAGTTAAGGAATACTCCTTAACTCCGGATAATAACGCCGATGGAAGGCCCTATACTGATTATTGGGTTAATTCTATTATTTCAGATGAACAGGATAATATTTGGTTTTCACATAGTCATTATGGTCTCGGCAGTCTTCGTATCTCCGACCGTAAAGTCACTTATTTTAATTCATTCCGTAACAAAAATTTTCCCATCGGATTTTCGACTGATGTTTGTGAGACAAATGATGGAAGTATTTATTTTACGATTCTTGGCGAAGGTGTTTGGAGGCTGAAAAATCCATTTACTACCGGGGAGGAGATGTTCAATTATGACCAGACAAATGGATTGCCTTTTGATATGGTCAGATTTGTGCACCAGGATCAGCAAAATAATATTTGGTTTTTTTCTAATAATGGTATCAGTTTATTTGATCCTGGGTCAGCCACTTCAAAAAATTTCTCTGATGCAGATGGATTGAAAAGTAAGATTATTACTGCACGTCCTTATGAAGATGGCAACGGTCTCATCTATATTGGCTTTAATAAAGCCTTCCAGGCATTTCAACCTGATTCTTTAGCCAGGAATGAAATTCATACTTACAAACTTATTGTACATGATTTTAAAGTAAATAATGTCAGATGGCCATCAAATGTGAATTATACAAAAGAGGTACGTTTGAAACCATCGCAGAACTATATACAATTTCAATATGCGGCAATTACCCATGATAATCCCGAGCAGATAGACTATTCTTATATGCTGGAGGGCTTTGACAATAATTGGATCAATGCTGGAACAAGTACTGTTGGAAATTATAATAACCTTCCCCCTGGAGATTATATTCTCAAGATTAAAGTGGGTGACAAGAGAGAACCTGACAAAACAAATTATTTCGAATTACCTATACTTATCACTGGTTATTGGTACAAATCAACCTGGTTTAAAATGCTCCTGGGGATCGTTTTCTTCGGCGTCATATTTACTATGATTCGTTATCGTGTGGCCGTGTTGCATAAAGAAGCAAGATTAAAAGCCGAGTTTACACAAAAAATGAGCGAAGTGGAAATGCGTGTATTGCGGGCACAAATGAATCCGCATTTTATTTTTAACAGTCTAAGTAGTATTAACCGGTATATCGTGAAGAGTGATCACAAAACTGCATCCGAGTATCTAACTAAATTCGCAAAACTTATAAGGATGATTCTTGATAATTCGGCAACCGATCTTGTAAGTATTGAAAAAGAGATCCAAAGTCTGCAATTATATATTGAGATGGAAGCTTTACGATTTGATCATGCTTTTATTTATACCATCGAAATAGATGAAATATTAGACCAGGAAGAATGCTGTATCCCTTCGATGCTTTTGCAACCATATGTGGAAAATGCTATATGGCATGGATTACTACATAAAGAAACCGGAAAAGGAAAATTATCTATCAAATTATCAAAAATATCCGATACAATGCTGGCGGCTCAGATTGAGGATAATGGAATTGGGAGAAAAAAAGCAAAAGAAATGAAAAGTAAAGATGTAGGAAAAAAGAAGTCCTATGGTATGCAGATCAGCCACGACCGGTTAGCCCTTCTCAATCCTGCCAACGGCGAATATCCCTCGGTGTTAATTGAGGACCTTGTTAACGAAAAAGGAATAGGACTAGGAACGAGGGTAACGCTTCATATCCCGATACAATACAAGACTGATTAAACTCTTTTAATAATGTCAATAAAAGCTGTATTAATTGACGACGAAAAAAACACACTTGAATTGCTGGAATGGCAATTACAAACGTATTGTCCTCAGGTAATGCCGGTAGCTTTATGCACCAGTGCCGATGAAGGTATTACTGCGATACGGGAATATTTACCTCAACTAGTATTTCTTGATATTGAAATGCCAAGGAAGAATGGCTTTGACGTATTAATTGCCTTTCCCGAACCAACTTTCGAGGTCATATTCACTACTGCCTACGATCAATTTGCCCTAAAGGCTTTCAAATTCGCCGCTTTGGATTATCTCTTAAAACCGGTAGATGCAGATGACCTTAAAGCCGCAGTTGAGCGTTTTGAAAAACTGTACCGTCAAAGAGATTTTAATCAACAATTAAATATCCTGCTTAAGCAATATCAATTACCTCAAAGCCTGCCCGGGAAAATACCATTGGCAACACAAGACGGAATTTTCTTTGCTGATCCTCAACATATCGTCCATTGCGATGCTGCGAGCAACTATACCATTATTCACTTCGGCGACAAAACAAAACTTGTCGTTTCCAAAACCCTTAAAGAAATGGAAGACCTTCTGCTTCCCTTTGGCTTTGTACGTGTACATCACTCCCATCTTATTAATCTTAAGTATGTGACTCGTTTCGTAAAATCTGATGGGGGTTATATTGAAATGAGCAGTGCTGCTCAAATTCCCGTTTCCCGTAGCCGGCGCGAAAACATCATTGAATTGCTTACGAAGAAAATGTAATCTGCTCCAGTTGTATTCCAATTACTCAGCGATTTTCGCTAATGGCTCATGCGACAAAAATTTGGCTGGCGCCCATTCTATATTGTGTAAAGTATTATTAATCCCACACACCTGATTTGTAAATACCCAAGTAACAAAGGTTAAGCTACTCTGTTAGAAGTATTGTATTAAACAATTAAAGATATTTCTTATGAGAAAAATTATACTATCAATAATAGTTTTTACCTGCTTGACAAAAGATAATGTAACAGCACAATACTGGTCACCTCTTGGAACCGGGATCGGTTCTGCTTCCTATCATTCAGTTCAGTCATTCGCCACTTACAATGGAGTGCTATACGCCGGCGGCTACTTTACTACTGCTGGCGGCATATCTGTAAACAATATTGCAAAATGGAATGATACTAGTTGGGCAACCGTCGGTAACATCGAAGCATATTATGTCAAAGCACTGACTACCTATAATGGTGAGCTCTATGCAGGAGGATCGTTTGTTTTGGATAATTATGAAACTCCCATGGCAAGATGGAATGGAACTAGCTGGGCAACTGTCGGAAACATCGAAGCGTATGACGTCAGGGCATTCGTTACATATAACGGTGACCTTTACGCCGCTGGATGGTTCAATATAAATACTTATGAAATTCCGATTGCAAAATGGAATGGCAATAACTGGACATCTGTCGGCCCGGAAGATAGCTTGTATAGTATTAATATAGAATGCCTGACTGTCTATAATAATGAACTCTACGCTGCCGGAGCTTATTATCAAATAGGAGGAGGCGGAGTGGCGGAATTTTATAAAGTAATAAAATGGAATGGCTCCGCCTGGAGCACTGTGGTTACGATACCAGCCAGCTATACGCTTGATGGTGCACTTGGAGACATCTATAGCATGATAGTTTATAATAATGAATTATACATAAGCGGCTCTTTTACCTCGATCGATACTTTACCAACTCATCATATTGCAAAATGGAACGGAACGAACTGGTCAGCTGTTGGCACGGGAATTAATCCGGAGGCATATCCGATCTGTTGTTTTGGCGATGGTAGTGAATACTCCTATGTTAAATCATTGGCAGTATTTGATGGTGCTCTTTATGCGGGAGGACGTTTTGATTCGTCCGGTGCTATTGCCACCCGCAACATAGCAAAATGGGACGGAACATACTGGTCATCTCTGGGCCAGGGAGTTGCCGGTCCTGTATATGCATTGCTTGCGCGGGATTCATCTCTCTATGTTGGAGGAGGGTTTAATTCAGTTAATGGCAACAGTATTCCTGCAAACAAAGTTGCAGAGTGGCGAAACTCATGTGCCACGTATTTACCGCAACCCGATTCTATAAATGGAAATAATTTTGTTTGCGAGAACAGCTCACACACTTATTCGATAAACACAGTACCTGGTGCTACAAGTTATACATGGAGTTTACCTTCAGGATGGACAGGAAGCTCCGCTACCAATACTATTTCAGTAATTGTTGGTTCAACTGGTGGTTCAATTTCAGTTACAGCTAACAATAATTGCGGCAGCAGCATTGCCCGATCAATAACCGTTGGCGTTACATCGGTTCCGCAACCGCCAGGGCCAATCATTGGCAATGATGTTGTTTGTGAAAACAGTACAATTACATATTCCGTCAATTCTGTAACAGGAGCAACAAACTATTCCTGGATTCTGCCACCAGGCTGGACAGGAAGTTCTACTTCAAACATCATTACAACGATCACTGGAATAAATAGCGGGCTGATTTCAGTTATTGCCAGTAATCATTGCGGAGCAACTACGCCGCAAACAATATTGGTCACGACCGAAACAGTTCCCGCAGCGCCTGCATTAATAAATGGAAACGATACAGTTTGCGAAGGCAGCACTCAAACATACTTTACCGATCCTGTACGTGGAGCAACAGGCTATGCCTGGGATCTTACATTCGGAACTGCATTTGGTTTCGATTCAACCGCTATTACTGTAACTGCTCTTCATAGCGGTTACCCGGATGATTTTATTACTGTTTCCGCTTATAACAATTGTGGCAATAGTGATATGGTCTCTTTACCGGTAAAAGTTAATCTCCTTCCCTATCAACCCAATAAGATCTTTGGCAGCAATTTAATTTGTCGTAGTAGTAATCAAACTTATTTCATCGATCCTGTGCCCGGTGCAACAAGTTATACCTGGATAATTCCAACAGGATGGATTGGCAATTCGAATACTTCATCAATTAATCTCAACGTTGGAAATGAAACTGGTAATATCTCAGTTAGAGCCAATAATAGTTGCGGCAGCGGAGCATTTCTATCTCTCCCTATTCTTTTTGATACAATTCCTGCCAAACCGGGAACAATAAACGGAAATGCTTATGTAGCCGCCGGTGAGAAACATGGGTATTCAGTTGATGTTACAAGCAGACCTCCGGGCTATAACTGGTCGCTAAGTGGTGGTGGCAATCTTACAGCTGGTCAAAGCCCGCATAAGATCGAGATCGACTGGCAAACTCCAGGCACTTATGTTTTATCTGTAAATGCTGTCAACAGTTGTGGTGTAAGTGCTGAACAAAAAATGAACATCATAGTATCCGGTGCAGAGGAAAAAGATCCGTATGGTCTGCAACTCGTTCCTAATCCATCCGCCGGAATATTTTTTCTAAAAGCCAAAAGACTACAAGACAAATGGGTGAGCATAAAAGTAATAAACATCTCTGGTCAATTAGTACTGAGCAGTGAAAAAAGATCAGGTACAAACGATTACTCCCAGTTAATAGATCTTGATAAACTGGCACCCGGAATATATGTAGTAAAGATCATTATTGACGATAAAGTTTATACAAAAAAAGTTCTGATCACAAACTAATTAACAATATAAAACGCATATCTATGAGATCAAACATAGTAACTAAGGTAACCATCTTTGCAGGGGTATCATTGTTGCTTGCTTCATGTAAAAAAGGTATTGACACATCATTTACAGAAGAACCTGCTACCGCGTATTCCCAGGTAACTTTTGCTTTATCACTACCCCAGGAACGTCCATTTAAAGGGCGGATCACAGGAAATTTCGTTAGCACTCCGACATCCAATCCTGCTATATATAACAGTGCCGCGAATGCCCGTGGTAATGTCACACATCTTGGAGTCTTTAATAAAGTTACCAGTGATGTGATCGATGTTATTTCATCAGGCGTTGAAGGAACATTTATCATGACAAATCAAAGTGGTGAACAGATCACAGGTACGTATAATGGTTCGTTCCTCTTTGGAGCTACACCTGGAACATTCTCATGGGATCTCAATGCAACTATTACAGGAGGCACAGGAAGATTTGCTCAAGCCACCGGTGAATTCATTTTTCTTGCTTATGGTACTTATGTTATTACAGACGGTGTAGTGTCCGGCGATTACACTGAGACATTCGATGGGATCATCATTTATTAAGACATTATTTGCTATTACGTATCGATATGCGACATGAATTATATAACCAGGTGTAAGATTACGTAGCACGACATAAAAATTTCTACACATAAAAATTAAAAAAAATGAAAAAGACCTTATTTAACCTGTTGTTATGCAGCAGCGTAATGTTATTTATCACTTCCTGTCAAAAAAGTATTGACAAACCTTTTGCTCCGAATGAGGAACGATCATCATCAAATGCAAGTGCTCATTCGGAGAATCCAAAGAAAGTTTATGTTACTACAGTGACCGAACTTTATGCTGCCGTTAATAACACAGATAATGCCGGCACGCAAATAATATTAGCGCCAGGCACCTATGTATTAAATGCCAACTATCCCAATGGGGGAAGACTCGAATTACAAACGGATATGACGTTGCGTGGTCAACCCGGCAACTCCGAAGCAGTATTGATCGATCAATCATCATTGCCTGCCGCTTCATATATTACACCAGCAGCAAGCACAGGTGGGGTGCGACTGGGAAGGGGAACGAACGGTTTGGAATGGTTGTCGGTAAAAGGAGGAACTCTCAGTGTTAATGCTTTTGCTGTAATAGCTGTTGATCTTGCTACGAAAGAAACATCTATTAAAATTTCGCACGTAAAGGTATATGGCAATGGCACGAGAATAGGAATCGATCTCCGAAACAGGCTTGCCGAACATGCAGGTCGGAAAATATATGCGGAGCTTGCGCACAATGAAATAACAGGGTTTACGAGTTCTTTAGGCTTCGCACTGGCAGTATTTAATGTAAATAACGCTACAGGAGCGGCTATTAAACTAAATATGAAAGAAAATCATGTTCACGGAAATAAAATTGGGCTTATTACCAATAATGGTGCTTTTAACAGGACTATGGAAAACGGTGACATTGAAATAACCTCACAAGCAGATCGGTTTGAGAATAATGGTTGCGCAATTGATCCTACGGGCGGGGGAAACCAGGCAGCTACAACTTTTGCCAATAATAATAATACAACCATCAAGATGTTTGGTTCAACCATCAGCAACAACAATCCTCCCGGAGCACCAGAACTTCAACCCGTAAACGGAGCCTTAGCAGGCGGAGTATATGCTGTCGGTGGATTTAACTCCGTTAATAACATTGCAGGATACAACAGGGCTTCAAATAATAAAATGAAATTAGAATTCTATGGCTGTGATATTTCAAATAATAATGGCCCAGATATATATGCTTACGGAGCATGGTGTTTCCCGGCAGCAGTTTTAGCAGGCACGAACAATATTTTAGATATTTATTTGCATGGCATAAGTGCACATGCATCAATCGTGGTAACTCAAAGTGAACCAGCCGAACCATCAGGAACAAATGTTGTAAATGTTTATAGATAAATTTTTTTCATAAATAAAAACCTCTCTTTGTGAGAGGTTTTTATTTATTCATGAGAGTAATTCAATTACTCAATAAAAAAATTACCATCTACCACCGGCACCACCACCACCAAAACCGCCGCCGCCAAAACCGCCAAAGCCACCACCTCCTCCGCCACCACCGGACCAGCCGCCTCCACCCCATCCACCACTACCAAGCCCTCCTCCAAAAATTGTTGGCCCCAGCCATCCGCGACGGGAAGCATAACCACCGCCACCGCCCTTTCCGCCACGTCCCAACACACCCAGTATGATCCAAATAACAAAAATTATAAGAATGATACGACCAATACTTATTCCCCTTCCTCTCTTACCATAACCCTCCGGAGCTGTGTACTCTCCTCCTGCTGCCTTAATAATTGCATCAACCGCTTTGTTTAATCCTGTATAATAATTACCATTCTTAAATTCAGGTATCAGTAATTCATCTAAAATATGCTTCGCAGTAATATCAGGAATAGCACCTTCGAGGCCATAACCCGTAGCAATATAGGCATCACGATTATTGGGTTCAGCTGATATCAAAATGACGACACCATTTCTTTTTTCTTTTCCACCAACACCCCATTTTCGTCCCAGGGCAGTCGCATATTCGTTTGGCGTATATCCCTGTAAGGATTCAACAATGACTATCGCTACCTGGTTTGATGTACTGTCATTATATGCCACCAATTTACTTTCGAGATATTGTGATTGATCGGAGGTAATAAAATTTCTTCCTTTTGTAAAATCATTATAAAGTCGCGGAGGATTCGGTGTTGCGGGAATAACGTTATCAACCTGCGCAAGAACGCCGATCGAAAAAAGAAGAAAGATTATTAAAAGAATTTTTCTCATTCTTATTTACCAAAAACTATATCGTCTGGCAGCTCATTTTTATCTGTATTATTATTGTAAGGGAAATGTTTGGTCAATGCCTCGCCAATATCTTCTACTACCTCACTGATCCCTTTTGCATAATTCTCTCTGTTGAAATTGGTGATCATCTTTTTTACTTCAATATTCCAATACTCGTTACCGACTTTTTTATGTATGCCTTCATCCCCAAAAACAGCTAATTGATGATCGGTCATTGCTATATATATAAGCACAGCATTTCGGTCTGCTGTTTTTTGCATTTGCAGGTTAAAAAATAATTCAGCAGCACGGTCTATTGCATCTACATAGCTGCATTTGCCTTCAACAAAAACACGAACCTCGCCACTGGTCAATTTTTCCGCACGTTGAATAGCCTCAGTGATCAACTGTTTTTCTTCAGTAGTGAAGAAATCTTTTTTCTTTCTGAAAAGTGAGAACATCCTGGCTGCGCAGTTTTATTTTATATCAAAATTTACGTCAGGGGCCTTTTCAGAACCGGGAGCCGATTTAAAATATGCCTTTTCCTTTTTACCCATGATGGATGCTAAAAGGCTGGTTGGAAAGCGAACGATCTTACCATTGAAGCTTTCAACAGACCCATTAAAGTCCTGGCGGGCTACATTTATCCGATTCTCGGTCCCTTCTATCTGTGCCTGGAAATCCTGGAAGGCTTTTGTTGTTTTCAGATCGGGATAATTTTCAACATAACCCAACATATTCCTGAACGCACCCTGGAACTGGCCTTGTGCCTGTTGAAAACGATCAAGACTCGCCTGGTCATTGATATCTACATTAACACTGGATGCTCTTGCACGAGCCTGGATCACATCATTCAAAGTAGATTTTTCAAAGTTTGCCGATGCCTCAACAGTTTTTATTACACTGCTGTAAAGGTCAGTTCTGCGTTGGTAATTTGTTTCCACATTACCCCAGGATTTTTTTACTGTCTGCTCCGATGTGTTTATGCTGTTACATCCATTACATCCCCATACTCCTACGATCAGAAGAAGACCAAGTACAATTAATATGGTCAGGTTACGAGTCCCTTTCATGGTTTTAAAGTTTAGTTAGTGTTTAAAATTAAGGCTTTCAAAAATACTATAACTCCTATTCAAATCAGGGGCCATATTATTTTTTATGACAGATTTGGTTACCACTGACATACTGTACCCCTCTTAAGCTGATGAAATTACATTTGAGCTTGTCTCTGCAGCATTGGATTCACGAAACCTGTCTTTCAACATTAAAAATCTTTTCTCGTATAAATGATAAACAGCGAAAGAAACAAGCCATATAGAAGCCAAACACAAGAGAAAGAAAACATATTTATTCATGCCTGTGTTCTCATAATTGAAAATATCTGATAGCAACCAAATGGCTATTCCGTGAAAAACATACATCCCATAACTTACTTTTCCAATTGCGACCAGCGGCATCAGTTCAAAAATTCTTTTTAACCAGGAATGAAGCTTGTATTTTGCATCAGATAAAAGAAGTATTAACAAAGAAGAAAAGAGAAGATTGAGATGAAGTAAACCCCAAACACGATAAAAATCCTTAGTATAATGGGCTTCAATCCCGAAACTCGAAAGGTAGTTTCGAACATGAAATGTTTCGCTTCCATTTATATCAAGGTAGATATATAAACCGCCTGCAATAGTTAGTAGTAACGAAAAAAAGAAAATAAGATATTGAATTGATAATTTGATCTTATCAAGTCTGAAAATAAAAATTGCTGCACCGCATAAAAACGAATCTAAATAACTAAGAGGATGATAATCTATATAACCGTTGCTATTTGCCAAATAATCGGGCTGGTACTCACTAAAAAACAACCTGAACATAACTGAAAAAAAGATCAAACTAATAACGGCGATCTTCAGGTGCCTTCTCCTGCAAAGAAAAATTAAAAATGGATAAAAAAGATAAAACTGTTCTTCCACTGACAGTGACCAAAAATGTCCGGCAAGAAAAGAAGGCCCAAGCTTCTCATATATATTTATCAAATAAAAATTATAGGTATAGGTAAACAAAGAAGCCATTTCCATACCGGCCTGCGAGGTCGTCCATCCCGCTAACAAAACCAGGATCAAAATAAATAAATACAAATAATACAATGGGAAAATTCGCAGAATCCGTCTCGCCCAGAAATTTTTAAGCTTTGTTTTTAATGGCGTTTGTTTTTCATTTTCCACCATCAAAACTTTGGTGATCAGGTATCCGGATAAAACAAAAAAGAGAATTACTCCCGTCCATCCGAAATAAGCAACATCGCGATGAAACATTATTACAAGAAGTATGGCAAATCCCCGCAATCCATCAATTGGTTTCAGATAGTTATTGGTCATTAATTCTGGTAGTCCTTTTTATAAGGCTAAAAATGGCAGAAATTATTCAACTATGCAACGGTTTGGTTTTTTTATTTATTAACCATGTGCTCACTTTGTGTAAACTGAATTGATTTCTATCAAGCCTTAATCGCCGCTATGCCCGGCAATTCTTTTCCTTCAAAATATTCAAGCATGGCGCCACCGCCAGTAGAAACATAACTTATTTTGTCAGCAAAGCCAAATTGATTCACGGCTGCTACACTATCACCGCCACCAACAAGTGAAAATGCTCCCTTACTTGTTGCATCAGCTACTGCTTTCGCGATTACTTTAGTTCCGTGACGAAATTTTTCCATTTCAAAAACTCCCATCGGGCCATTCCATAAAATGGTTTTGCTTCGCTTGATAACATTGGAAAACTGGTCGCAGGCATTTGGCCCGATGTCCAGGCCCATCCAACCATCAGGAATATGATTGCTGGGCGCATCAGACGTATCAGCCGTTGCTTCAAACTTATCGGCGATAATAGAATCGGGTGGAAGGTGAATGCAAACACCTTTTTCAGTTGCCTTTTTCATTATCTCATCGGCAGTTTCTAACCGGTCTTCCTCACAAAGTGAATTACCGATCTTTCCTCCCATTGCTTTTAAAAAAGTATAAGCCATGCCACCACCGATAATTATATCCGTGGCTCGTTCCAAAAGATTTTCAAGGATGAGAATTTTGTCAGAAACTTTTGCACCGCCAATAATTGCAGTAAATGGCTTTTCAGAATTATGTAAAACCTTGTCAGCACTTTTCACTTCTCCTTCCATTAGTAAACCAAACATTTTTTTGCCGGCAGGGAAAAATTTTGCAATAACAGCCGTGGAAGCATGTGCCCTGTGTGCCGTACCAAAAGCATCATTCACATAAACATCACCCAACTTGCTCAGCTTTTCTGCAAATACCTCGTTGCCTTTTTCCTCATCTTTATAAAAACGGAGATTCTCCAATAATAAAACTTCTCCTGGTTGCAGCTCAGCCGACATTTTTTTTGCGTCGTCACCTATACAATCATTAGCAAATAAAACTGCTTCCCCATTTAACAATCTTCTTAAATGCACAACCAGGTGTTTCAATGAATATTTCTCTGTTGGCCCATCTTTTGGCCGCCCAAGATGACTCATTAATATAACACTGCCGCCATCCTTAATAATTTTTTGAATCGTAGGCACTGCTGCTTTCATTCTTGTATCATCTGTAATTTGATTTTTATCATTCAACGGGACATTAAAATCGACACGTATCAATGCCTTTTGACCTTTAAAATTATATTCAGAGAATTTTGACATGGTATCTGATTTGGAGCATCAAAAATAGCCTAAACAAAAATGTCCCGCCTCAGGCGGGACATTTATATTTTCAAATATATTATTTGATCAATTTAGCAAAATAATGAAGCGTACGAACCAACTGGCTTACATAACTCATTTCATTATCATACCAGCTAACTGTACGTACAAGCTGAGTGTCGCCCACGTTCTGCACTTTTGTTTGCGTGGCGTCAAACAATGATCCGAAGCTAATTCCTATAACGTCGCTGCTCACAATTTCATCTTCTGTATAACCGAAGCTCTCATTACTTGCCGCTTTCATAGCCGCATTTACTTCTTCAACGGTTGTTTTTTTACCAAGCATGGCTGTTACTTCAGTCAATGAACCTGTTAATGTAGGCACCCGTTGAGCAGACCCATCCAGTTTTCCTTTCAGGTTTGGTAACACCAGGCCAATTGCCTTTGCTGCCCCCGTACTGTTTGGAACAATATTTTGTGCAGCTGCTCTTGCACGGCGAAGATCACCTTTTGCATGCGGCGCATCTTGTGTGTTTTGATCATTTGTATACGCATGCACAGTTGTCATCAGGCCATTCACAATTCCAAATTTTTCATCAAGCACCTGTGCCATCGGTGCCAAACAGTTCGTTGTACAACTCGCACAACTTATAATTGTTTCGGTTCCATCAAGTATACTGTGATTAACATTGAATACAATTGTTTTCAGGTCGCCGGTTGCGGGCGCACTGATCACGACTTTCTTTGCGCCTGCTTTCAAATGCGCTTCTGATTTTGTTTTATCTGCAAAGAAACCGGTACACTCGAGTACCACATCCACCTGGTGATCTTTCCACGGAATTTGCGCAGGATCTTTTTGCGCATATATTTTTATATCATCACCATTAACTACGATCGAATTTTCTGTTGATTTTACATCCTGGTCAAAACGTCCCTGCGCACTGTCATACTTTAAAAGATGTGCTAACACTTTAGGACTTGTAAGGTCATTGATCGCTACTACATCAATTCCATCCATTTTATATATCTGGCGGTAAACAAGCCGGCCAATTCGTCCGAAGCCATTAATTGCTACTCTAACTGTGCTCATGATTAATTATTGTTTTTGATTTTAATTGATCAGCCTTCGCTAAAGCTTCGGCTGACAAGGGTGCGAAGGTAAGAAACTGGAAGGATTTATAAGTTCGTACCGTTTACGAAGAAAGCAATTTTTACGTACCCGGCTCCTGTGCTACTATTGAGCCAGGTTGCAAGCTTATCCTGAGCTTGCCGAAGGGCACTCGCCAGGATAAACTTTTGAAAGAAAATGTCATGACGATAGATCACCCTACTGAAAAATAAATTTCTTTAAGATCATTGAAGCGAATTTTTCCAATCTGCAAGTAATTGCGTTTCGGATATGTTAAGGAAATTTAGGGCAGCCTCTTTATTTGTATTTTTTAATAATTCAAATAATTTATTCCTGCCATATTTATGATCAATATAGCAAACCATGGAACCCGATAATCCATACTTTTCCTGCCCCTTCCAAAAATTATCAAGTGTCGATGGTACCTTATTTTCCTCGATGAGTTGTTTAATTCTTTGCACCCTCTTTACATCCAATTGCCCGCTGACAAAGGTCGCTACACCTTCTACCAGCCAATCCAGTTTTTCAATATAATTAAATGTATGATCCGGATTATATTGACCATGAAATACATGAACCAATTCATGGCGGATGACCTGGTTTATCTCCGTGCTGTCGTTTGCATCGTGCTCACAAGCTTCTTTTGCCCATGCATTTGGTGAAAGTATATCAAGGCGATGACCAACTCCGCTTGCTATCATCCAGCATTCAGATTGAAACGTAGAATCGCCCCAATCCTTTTGCCATTGTTTATCCATTAAAGCCCGGTTGGGAAAAATATATACATCAAACCTGTTTATAAAAGAATGATGAAAAAAATCAACAATATGCTTAAACCCGGACTGTAATTCATAATCTATACTTATTATTTTATCCTTATCCGCGTTTGTATAATAAAGAGTGTACTCTTTTTTTACAAGGCTATCCCACTCATGCAGACTTTTATTTGAGTTATAGGGATTAGCGGATACTATTAAAGGCAATATCCATATAAACAGCAAACTAAGATTTAATTTAAAGACCATAAATGAGAAGACCGATTAAATTAGTATTGATCTTATGACGCAATTAACTAATACAGGGTTACTCGTTTATTTCAAAAAAGTAAAAAAATAAACCGCATAAATTGATTCTGGCAAAATCTTTGTCTACCTGTTACATCTAATCTTAAACTCTATAAACATGAAACGAAAACTAATTCTATTCGGCATTGCTTCTTCCCTGATACTGTTAAATACAAATGCACAAAGATCCTCTATTATATTAAGAGGAGGTTTGAACCTTGCTAATGTATCGATTTCAGAAAGCGGAAGAGTTGACGATGCAAAAACACTTACAAGTTTCCAAGCCGGTTTTATTGGTGATTTTAGTCTCGGCCAATTTGTTTCGTTGCAACCAGGACTCCTGGTTTCCGGCAAAGGATCAAAAACACAAAGTGGTGAAACATCCGACGCCAATTATTTTAAAGCAACGACAAATCCAATTTATTTAGAAGTTCCATTAAATCTCGTCTTTAAGTTTGGCGCAAATGATGGTCCGAATTTTTTTGCCGGTGCAGGCCCTTATGTTGCCATTGGCATTGCCGGTAAAAATAAAATCGAAGGAAAATTTCTTGGAACGTCTTTCAGCAGTGAAGACGATATTGTATGGAGCGATGATGATCCCACAACGCTCAATTATGAAGAAGGTGCAGGATTTGGTATCATGAAACGTTTTGATTACGGCCTGAACGGAACCGCAGGTATTGATCTGAAAAAAGCTGTGATCTCTGTTAACTATGGTTTGGGTCTTGCCAAGTTACAATCAGGAAGTGACAACGAAGATGATAATAACAAACATAGGGTGTTAAGTTTTACAATTGGGTTTAAACTATAATCATAAAAGTACATGTACAAAGTCCCCCGGTTTTATCGGGGGATTTTTTTAATGTGAAGCGTCCTAAAAAAGGTTGACTGGTTAATTAATGTTGAAGCGAAGTGTTCATCATCCTGTAACTCCATAGTTAAGGGGTCTTTTCACCTTTATACGTCCGTCTATGTGGTTAAAGAAATCTCCGGCAACGTTTGCGGTGATCATGAATTCCGTATGCATCAAATTCATAGCTTTATCCCTTATAAAATCATTCAATATGAAAGTTGTTCACCAGGTGCACCCGGAAGATTTTTCAAAATATAATACCAAACAAATAAGAGATAAATTTTTACTGGAAAATCTTGTACAGCCCGATAAAATTGAATGTGCCTACACACATTACGACAGGATGATCGTTGGTGCCGCCCACCCGGTTGATCATGCACTGCAATTACAGACTTATGAAGAATTAAGATCCGATCATTTTCTTAGCCGGCGTGAGATCGGTATTATCAATATAGCCGGGAACGGTTATGTAACTGTTGATGATGAAAAATTTGAAATGGAAAAGCAGGATTGTTTATACATAGGAAAGGGAAAACAAAAGGTTGTTTTTAACAGTGCTAATAAAAGCAATCCCGCAAAATTTATATTATTCTCCTGCCCTGCTCATCATGAATTTCCGACACGACTAATGAAACCCAGTGAAGCAATGCCTGCCGAAGTAGGAAGCCTTGACAATAACAATCATCGTGTCATTAACAAGTATATTCATAACGATGGCATTCAAAGTTGTCAATTGGTATTAGGGGTTACCAATTTCAAGAAAGGAAGTATCTGGAATACAATGCCACCGCATTTGCATGACAGGAGAATGGAATCCTATTTTTATTTTGATCTGCCTGAAGGACAGCGCATCATTCACTTCATGGGCCAGCCGCAAGAAACAAGACATATCTTTTTAAATAACGAAGAAGCTATTCTTTCTCCCGCATGGAGTATACATAGCGGGGTTGCCACAGCAACTTATTCTTTTATCTGGGCGATGGCTGGTGAGAATAAAGTGTTTACCGATATGGATCCGGTGCCGGTTCACGATTTGAAATAAGATTTATTAGATAATTTGATCAATCATCAAATCTGAAATTTTCATTTTCTTAGAAACCTTCCAGGTACCATAAATTGGGGGTTGTTTTAACTTGTTAAAATAAGGTATATTAGTAATTGTATTCGTTAAAGCCCCATTTATTAACTATTAAATACTAAACTTATGAGCGGCGGAAAACTTACAGATCATCAAAAGGTATTAGGTTGGTCAACCAATTTTAAGAACAGAAGAACTCCCTTTACAACTAATTCTGCAACAATTAGCCTCCAGGAACTTGAAGAATTTATAAATGAAGCAAAAGTGAAATGTCCTGGTTTTTCAGGGCTTCGCATTTATTTAGTACGCTATCCATTAGATGCACAAAAAGCAGAACAGGTCAAAAGCCGGATAGGATCAGATGGAAACAACTTATCTCAGCCATCCTTTGTTCTGGTACCGATCAAATCTTTTGATCCTGCAACGGGAACAGGAGAAGATTTCAAAGTAGGATCTACAAATGATGTGTATGCTTTGTCAATTGAAGACCCTGATGATCCGGGAGGTGATTCTATATTGTGTCCACCCAGGTGCTAAGAGCAGCAATTGAGTCCATAGTGATTGCAAAGCAACAGTCGTTGACCTGTTAATTCAAATATTGCCTATCTTAATTCCATGGCCATTTTACGGTTTCTTATTGACTTTTACCCGCTTATTTTTTCATGGGCAGCTTCCATTGTTGCGCTCAGCGTATTTCGCCGGAGCCTGCCACTTTATTTTAAATTGCTTCTTGTTTTTATAATCCTTTATGCTTTTATTGATACGACAGGGGCGATCATGGCCCGGTATTATAAGTTAAGTAATCATTTCCTCTACAATTTAGTGTGGGGCCTGCAGTATCTGGTCATCTCTTATTTTTATTATCATACATTAATCGGCAAGACAATAAAAAAGATCATCCTCGCCTTCTTTGGATTTTTCCCTTTATTTTTTCTTATAAATGCTTGTTGTATCCAGGGATTTTACACGTTGCAAACTTATAGTATTGTATTAGGTGCAAGTTTTATGTTGTTATTTGCTGTGTCTTATATCTGGCAGGTATACACCAGTACGGAAACGCAAAGTATCTTTCGGGACCCGGTGTTCTGGTTTAGCCTTGCTTGGCTTTTCTATTATGGATTAAATCTTCCGTATCTCGGCATGTTGAATTACCTTTTGGAAAATGATCCCAAATTTGCCCTTCGATTTTATGTCAGGGTAATCGATTTCTCGGATTGCTTGCGAAATTTGTTACTTATTATTGGTTTGTTATGCAAGAAAAAGAAGTAATTCTCACATTGATCATCAGCACAAGTTTGATCGTGCTGCTTGGCGTGGTGATCGTATTCGCCTTACTGATCCAGCATAAAAGAAAGTTTTTACATAAACAGCAATTAGCTGAAATAAAATCAAATCACGAAAAGACAATATTACAGACAGAGCTTAAAATACTGGAGGATACCTATAAATCTATCTCACAAAACTTGCATGATAATGTTGGTTCAAATATATCCACCGCCATGCTCCTGTTGTACAAGGATGAAAAAATGAATAGCGAAGAACTTGAGACAAACCGGAAAGAAGCACTTGGGTTGCTTGGCATCATTGTAGATGATCTTAAAAATATAGCCCGGAGCCTCAATCCGGACTACTTGTATGAGCTTGGTCTCTGTGATGCAATAAGGCAACGATCCGATCAACTGGAGAAAACGAAAAGATATGACCTTGAACTGTACATTAAAGAAGCTCCAAAAAAATTAAATCGTCAAAAACAAGTGATACTATTTTCCATATTCCAGGAAGCGCTAAATAATATTCAAAAACATGCAAACGCAAAAAAGATCATTGTTTGCTTAAACTATGAAGAAAATTTGCTGCTGATGCAAATAAGTGATAATGGGAAAGGATTTGACAAATCCGAAGCAGGAAAAAAGATCTTAGACAAAGGTTCGGGGCTTTTAAACATGAAACATCATTCAGAAATGATCGGTGCAACTTTCACTATCGAAAGTGAGATCAACAAAGGAACTGAAATAAATATTACCTTGCCGGAGCCTTACGTGTGATTATAACAAATATTGGGTATTGGTGCAGAATCTACAGGTGTTAATTTTAGTGCTATGTTAAAACTTGCGATTATAGAGGACAACGAAGAGTACAGGAACACTCTTTCAAAGATCCTTCAGCGAAATGAAGAGATCCAAATAATTTTTGAATGGGGCGATTGTAAAGAAATGATACCTCGTTTTGAAGTTGATCTTCCTGATGTTGTGATCATGGATATTGATCTTCCCGGCATTAGCGGAATTGAAGGGGTGTGGCTCCTGAAACAAAAATGGCCTGAGTTAAAAATACTTATGCTCACCGTTTTTGAAGATCCGGAAAAGATCTTTGGCGCCATCAAAGCGGGTGCAAATGGTTACTTGCTAAAAAAAGATTCTCCTGACAGGATCATAGAAGCAATTTTTAGTCTGAAGAGTGGAGAATCAATCATGAATGGTATAATTGCTGCGAAAGTGCTTGAATACTTCAAGAAAAAAGCTGATGCTGTACCTAACCTTAATGATTATAATATTACTGAAAAGGAAAAAGTTATCTTAAATAAATTGATCCAGGGTCTTGGTTACAAACAAATAGCCCATGAATGTTTCATTTCAAAAGAAACGCTGAACTCGCATATAAAAAATATCTACAAGAAACTTGATGTGCATTCACGGGGTGAAGTAGCCGCTAAGTTTGGCAGTCTTTTAGATAATTAAGCATGTTGATAATAGTTGGAAAGTAAATTTGGTTCAACTTGGGAATGTCATTTCGAGCTGGTGACCGGCAAATTAATTCATTCATATAATTACTTCGATGCCCCGCTCATTCTTCAATAAAAAAGTTTTTGAAACTGATTAATAGGGATATTAGTTTTTGAAACTTGCCTGTACAGAAATGTCGTATAAAGAAATTGCAGAGAAAAAGTTTCTTAATCCGAAAGCTGAAGAAAGTGATTATTAGTGAAACATGGTTAAAAAACAAATCCCTACAAATGATCGATTTGCAGGGATTCGTGTTGTACTGAAACTATTTTAGTAGCCCGTACGAGATTCGAACTCGTATCACCACCGTGAAAGGGTGGTGTCCTAGCCCTTAGACGAACGGGCCTACTTCGCTGATGCTTCGGAAGCAAAACGCCTCTTTGTTTCAGGGGCGGCAAAGATAAGTTTCAACAACCTGATGACAAAAACTTTTTAAAAAAAAGGCCCCCTGGCCTAAGGCCAGAGGGCAAAGTTCAAAACCGTCCTTCATGGATATAATTTAACGCTTAACTAAATCTGATTTTTTGAAGATATTAGCTACGGCTTTTTGGATTTCTTTATTTGTAAGATTCCGGTTGTTCACCTCGGCTGTCGTCCAACCCTGCCATACAGTTTTATCAGTTTTTGCATCGAGCATGGTTACTGTAATCGTTCCTTCCCTGATCACTTTTTCATATGATTCATACCCTAAAAATTGCGAAGGATAATAGATCGTTGCATAACGTCTTGTGTATGGGTTATAAATCAACCTGCTATAAGGCTGGCTATAAACCGGTTCATTTTGTTGCTTGCTTGACCTTTCCACGAGCACATCATAATCAAGAATTACATCGGGTTTATTTTTTGATTCTCTCCAACCGATCTTCTCAAATTCTTTTGTAACCGCGGCCCTGATCTTTGATTCAATAAGATCACTTTGATTTTCCAACTTGCCATTTTCGCCATGAAGCCACGTAAATGTCTTGTATCTACCGAAGTTTACGCTTTCGTCTTTTTCAATATGCGCGGAGCTTGCACAGCCGGCAAGTAATCCAATGCTCAGCACCGCCACAATTGCTGTTTTCAAATTTATTTTATTCATAGTCTGAGTATTTTAATTTCTCACACTATAAACGCAATTTTTGGCCCCGGGTTTATTAATGACTTGTGAAAAAAAGAAAAAGGAAATGATAAAAGAATCGATGTTGTGGTCAATGAATCATGGCAACCCGATCTCATAGTGTATTTCGGGAATATCAATATCGTCAAAACCCTTTCTAAGTAAGCGAGTTTTGAAGTCCAGTTGTACCTGGTACTCTCCATGTACAAGAAAAAGTTTTTTCACTTGCTTTGGATCCTGGCAGGCAAGCCATTGACTCAGATCTTCATAATCGCCATGTGCACTCATGCTGCGTATTGATGCCACTTCGGCATGCACTTCATGTACTACGCCAAAAATGCCTACCTCTTTGGCACCCGCCATCAATCTTCCGCCAAGAGAATTGGGCTCACAGTAACCAGTAATTAAGATTGTGTTTCGGCTATTTTCAATGTTGTTGCTGATATGATGTTTTACTCTTCCGGCATCGGCCATACCACTTGCTGAGATGATCACACAGGGTTCATTTCTAAAATTCAGCAGTTTTGATTGATCAACTGTTTTAATATATTTTAATCCTTTAAAATTAAAAGGATCGCTATCCGATTGCATAACCTGCTGAATTCTTTTGTTAAAATAGCCGGAATATTTTTTTACAACTTCGGTTGCTTCAATACTCAAAGGACTATCGACAAAATAATCAAGATCAGGTAACCTGTTTTCTACTTCTAATTGATTTAACGCATAAAGTATTTCCTGCGTTCTGCCCACGCTAAAGGCAGGCATGATGAGTTTTCCTTTTTTTACCAGACAAGCCTTTTCGATCCACTGCAGTAATTGGTCAGGTGTTGTAAGATGTTCTTCATGTAAGCTATTTCCATAGGTAGATTCAAGTAAAATATAATCTGCCTGGGGAAAAATTTCAGGAGATTTTAAAATAATATCACGATAGCGACCAACATCTGCACTGAATGTAAGCGTTCTTTGTTGTCCACCTTCTTTTATCCGCAGATGCACACAAGCACTTCCGATTATATGACCGGCATCTGTAAACATTGCTTGTACGTCCTCTATCACATCAAACCACTGGTTATATTCACACGTTGCAAAGTGATCGTGGGCTTTTTTTGCATCCTCAATTGTATAGAGTGGAGTTAGGTAAGGCTGCCCTGCCGCTGCCCTTCTTTTATTTTCATATTTAATATCGTCCTCCTGTATCTCGGCCGAATCTTCTAATAGCACCCCCGTTAGTTCTTTGGTAGCAGGCGTGCAGAAAATGGTTCCTTTATAACCTTCTTTTGTCAATTTGGGAATAAGGCCGCTATGATCGATATGTGCATGAGAAAGGATCATAGCATCAACCGTCATTGGATCAAAACCAAAATAACGATTCAGTGCATTTGTTTCTTTTCCCATTCCCTGGAACATACCGCAATCAAGCAATAGCTT
>DASUTO010000382.1:0-5738 GCA_036374555.1 Chitinophagaceae bacterium | reverse complement strand
TTGCTTTGTTATAGATTCAAACTTTCTCTGTTTACATAAATGATCGATACAATTTTTATTTCCTTAACACCCTCCCAGGGTTGAGGATAAACAAAAACCCCGCAATCTCTTGCGGGGCCTGCATTATATCGAATTCGTTTTTACACTTATTCTTTAGCATTACATGCCCCGCAATCAGTACAGTCACCTTTGGGACTAAACCGATTCATTGCTTCAATATGTAACTGTCTACGCTGCACGTTTTAAATTTTTGTGGATGCAAAGATGTAAAGAATTTTTTGATGCTGCCAAATTTTTGGGAAAAAATTTTAAAAATATTTTTCAAAACATTTTTATTTGACCTCCGGGCCTTCTGAAAATGGTTCTATCCAAACTCCACTCTTCAGCATTCATTCCATATAGCTTTCCATATTTTTTATATTGCTGCGCCACCATCTGAGCAATGGCACCTTCGCCACGCATACGTACATTCCAGCGGGAATCATTTACTTTTCCATCATGGCTGTGTTCAATTAAGTGCCAGACCTTGTCTGCACGATCAGGAAAATTTTTATAGAGCCAGTCGTGAAATAAAAATTTAATAGCTCCATTCAATCGTATAAAAGTGTATGCGGTAAAAGTGGCTCCGTTATCTCTTGCTTCTTTCATGATCCGTTGCATTTCATGTTCATTCAATCCGGGAATCATTGGGCCCATCATGATGCCCATTCTTACACCTGAAGAACTTAATTCATTGATAACTTTTAATTTTTGTTTGGCAGTTGTTGTTCTTGGTTCCATCACTCTTCTCAAATCTTCATTAAAAGATGTAATTGAAACCATGGCGGAGACAATTTTCTTTTTTCCCATTTCCTGCAACACATCCTTGTCTTTTAGTATCCATGAATTTTTGGTAAGTATACCAACAGGCTGATTGAACTCATTGCAGACTTCCAACAATCCTCTTGTCAAACGAAAAGTCTGTTCTGCCGGCTGATAGCAATCCGTATTACCACTTAGCATGATGGGTGTTGCATCCCATTTAGGATGCATTAAGAATTTACGCAACAATTGTGGTGCGTTTTTTTTGACGATGATCTTTCTTTCAAAATCAAGCCCCGCGCTATAACCCCAGTATTCATGAACATTTCTTGCATAACAATAAATACAACCATGTTCACAACCTGCATAAGGATTCATACTGTACATCATCCCCACATCAGGGCTCTCCACTTTATTTACGATGGTTTTTGATTCCTGCTCCAAATATTGAGTTTGCACATTTGATTCTTCCCAATCATCTATAGCTTCAATATGCTCTTTTGTTTTTTCATTCTTAAGAAACTTATTTTTTGTATTGACCTGTGCTCCCCTTCCTTGTAAATATTGTGAGCCCCCTTCTTGTTCTTTGACCTTTACTTTGTAATGGTCCTGTTTCAACTTTTCTGACATGATTGTGAGTTGATAATGTTTAATGGTTAATTGTGAAATAGAATTGCAGCATGTAAAAGTTTGCCTTTGTTTATCAAAGGCAAACTTGATATAAGGCTTAACGGTAAAAGACTTTCTTACATAAATAATTCCCCTTGCTTTGTTGTCACCGGTAAATTCTGAAACTCGAACCGTTGTACTACCTGGTATTTCTTTTCGTCAAGTGGTCTTTTCAATAGTAACATGTCCTCTGCAATAAATCTTCCTGTAAAATTTTTATTACTATACTCCAGCCAGCCTTTTTCGTATTGCCATGGCTGCAATTTTCTTGCAATGGTCAGATGAGGCTCAAGAATAAAATGCGGTTTATTATCATCATTCAGCTTCATAAGACGTTGCGTTTCGTGCCGGATCTGTTTTACTAATGTTTGCACCGGCACTTTGCTGACCACATTTATATAGATAGTATGACTTGGGAAACTCCCGAAATCTCTTAACTCAACCTTGATCGGGTGAAACCCCATCGCTACAACTTTCAGCCGGTTTACTAATCTTTCCTCCATCATTTCATATTGAAGAAAATTTGCCAGTATTAAATTTGGCTTACCACCCAAAGCTGTTGGCGCTTTATATTCATCATAAAATTCCCGCTTCACCTTCATGATCTTGTTCCGCAACTCCTCATGTGGATTTAATACAAGCAGGTATTCAAAGATGCGGTAACCCGGGACCGTAACTGTGCTAACAGACTGTAATTGCATAACCCATCCTCCTGATTTTTGGTACAAAATTATTTAGTATAAATTTACTAAAATATTTAGTTTATATCCAAAATATTTATCACCTTTATTTAGAAAATATCTTTTTATGGAAGGAGAAGAATTTTATGGTGCCGCCTATAAAGGCACAAAACAGTTCAGCCAAAAAGAAGTGAAAACAGCAAATGCTACCGGCTTCGGCGCCGCCGCCGATGACTATATGGAACGGGGCATTGATCTGAATGAGCAACTCGTTCATAATAAGCCGGCTACTTATTTTTTTCGAATGAAGGGCGATGCAATGCAGGAGGCTGGCATTTTTGATGGTGACATTTTGATTGTTGACCGGTCACTGAAACTGGTAAATGGAAAAATTATTGTTGCCATATTAAATGGTGAATTGTTGGTGCGCCGTTATCATCAGAATTTTTCATCGGCATTTCTGATTCCCGATAATAATAGATATAAGCCGATCAATATTGCAGAGTTCAGTGATTTTAAAATGTGGGGAGTTGTAGCTTATTCTATTCATTCTTTATTATGAAAGCCATTGTTGATTGTAATAATTTCTATTGTTCCTGCGAGCGGTTATTCAAACCACAACTCGACAGGAAACCGGTTGTTGTGCTAAGCAACAATGATGGTTGCATCGTTTCAAGAAGTGATGAGGCTAAAAAACTGGGCGTAGAGATGGCTGGCCCTTATTTTATGGCAAAGCCATTAATAGAAAAACATGATGTGGCTGTTTTTTCTTCCAACTACAATTTATATGGTGACCTGAGTTGGCGGGTAATGGAAACATTACGAATAATGCTTGGCAAAAAAAATGTAGAAGTATATTCTGTTGATGAAGCTTTTCTCGATCTCAGCATTTTTCCATTAGAAGAGCTGCCTGCTATTGCAAAAGAAATAAGAACAACGGTGGAGACTTGGACAGGTATCAAGGTTTCTGTGGGTATAGCCCCTACTAAAGTATTGGCCAAGCTTGCTAATCGTATGGCGAAGAAAAATAAGCACCTAACAAACTGTATAACGGTACTTGATACAGAACAGAAGATCGGTGAAGCTTTACATAAGACACCCATAAGTGATATCTGGGGAGTAGGTGGACAGTATGCAAAAAAATTAAAAGAAGTATGGGGAATATATGATGCGTGGCAACTAAGAAATCTTAGCGAAGAATTTGCTCATACACATCTTGGGGGTGTAGTGGGTATTCGCTTAGTTCGTGAATTGAAAGGGATCACTTCTGAAGAAATGGAAGATGAACTGGTAAATAAAAAAATGATCGCCACGACAAGAATGTTTGGGAATCCTGTTGGAGATATTGATTCGATAAAAGAAGCGGTTGCCACTTATACATCAAGAGCAGCAGAAAAATTAAGAAGACAACACAGTGCTGCCAGGGTCATAAATGTATTTGTGGTTGCCAAAGGCGAAAATCATAATGTTGATTTTCGCGGGGCTACGCATTCTGATTATATAACATTACCAACAGCAACTTCATTTACCAATGAACTGATAAAACCAGCTGTTGCACTTGTTGATAAACTATATCAGAAAGGAACTTTATATAAAAAAGCCGGGGTGATGTTAGGTGGCCTTGTTCCTGATATGTCTATCCAGGGAAATTTATTTGTATCAGGAAATAAAAATTGTGAAAGAAAACTGATGGACATGATCGACAATATCAACTTCAGTCAGCGGGATGATGTATTAAAATTTGCAGCAAGTGGTACTACCAGAGATTGGAAAATGCGGCAGGAGTTACGCAGCCCGAGATATACAACAAGATGGGATGAGCTATATGAAGTGCGCTAATCAAGCAATCCTTTCTGAATATTCTTTTTGGGCAGTGTATTTTCTATAAACATTGGTTTTATTAGATTCAATCCACATTCCTTATTTAATTTATCAACTAAATAAACTGTCAGCTCTGGCGAGGTGGCTTCATCATGCCTATGCATAAAGAAATACAATTCCCTCAAACCGTGATCTAACCAATATCTCATGCGTTGAACCCATGCATCTGACCTTGTAAAATCCGCAGCATGCAAACTATTTCCAACATAAAAAAATTAAACCTCTTTGGGTAGTGATAACATGAATTTGAACAGATCACCCTTCCTGTTTGGAAAAAAGTGTCACTTACCTGTACGAAGATAAGACCGGGGTTTTCTTCAAATGCATGGACTCAACGAAGAAATTTCTCTCGTTAAAAAATCTTTTCCCTTCTCTTTCCACCCAATATTCTTTTATTGCATTTTGGTTCACCCGGAAGATCAAAGTCAATACTATCCAGTTCACTTTGCTTTTCTCCCCCAATTTTCATGATCAGATATTTAAGGCTGATACATAAATTGAACTTTAGATTTGCTACCGTTATCAGTCAGCAATCCTGCCACGTTATTCTACCAGAAAAGTAGTAAATGCAGAAACAGGATCACCATTTTTGTTTATCCCCTGCAATACTGTGATATATTTGCCCGTCCTGTCAGAAGAATAAAACTGGAGAGTGGTGTTACCTCCCGCAACTGTATTTATATCAGGTGACCATAACAACGTATTTCTGAAGTCGGGTATTCTTTTCTCAAATTGCTCCTTTGTTTCATACACAGGTGAATAAAACTCTCTATGCAATTGCAACCCGTTATAATCTATAGCAACTAATTTCGGATCAAGTTCAAACCCATCAAAATTGCCCTCATAGGTCGTAAAACTGGCAACACCATTAAATGTGCAGGGGCCGATTATATATTGGTCAGAGATAACATCCAGTCTTTTTACTTTCAACGGATTATAAGTAAGAATCTTGTCTGGATCCGAAAGTGCTACTCCATCCAGCAGTATAAACAGACGGCCACGATAAAAATCGCGAGCATACGTGCTAAACAATTTTAAAACCAGATTTCCGTTTCTAACACCTACATTTATTTGTGTAACATATTCCCTCAATACTTCTTCCATTGTTGTGAACCTTTTATAGTCATCAAGTTTGTATTCAGTTTCGGGCAGGCCATAAAAAGGTAGTGAATCAGTTATAAGAGGCTCTTTGAAATTTCTTATACTATCACCCGAGTAAATATTCTGTACCTGCATGTCAATACTCCTTTGAAGAAGAAATGCTTTTAGATCTTCATTTAACCGGTAACTGGTATATTTTCTTCCTGAGGCACCATCAGCAAATGGGTTTAATATTTCAACTTTATATAAAGAATCTGTTTCTATACTTGGCCGGGCAATTACTTGCCGGTTTCCATAAAAGTTTTTTACTTCAAAATACACCGACCCATTACTGTCACTTGCAGCAACATAAAAGCCAAAAGGATGTCCTGTTATAGATAAATAGGTATGAATATTTGCTGCTGGCTGATCATTACGAATATCTGTCACCCTGCCTTTTACGAGCAGCCCGTTAATTTCAGGATGATATTTTACAAAAGAATCGTTGCCTTTCAGGATGTCATCCCATTTGAACCTGCGCCACCCATGCGTAAGCATCAGGTTATCGGCAGCTTTAGTTGCATTCGCATCATTAGAAAAATAATACCCGGGCGACTCAACATTGCC
>DASUTO010000381.1:0-8960 GCA_036374555.1 Chitinophagaceae bacterium | reverse complement strand
GCCTGATCTTTTGCGGATTGATCTTTAACCAGCCTAATCCATAAAGATTATATGAAACATCCAGCTTATTCCATAATTGCTGCACTTTCGGCCTCAGATCAACGACACCAAAGGAATCTTCAATTGCTTTTTTTGCAAGGTCAAGTTCGTCTTTTAGCCCTTTCATTACCTGGTTGGTAATATCAACATCAAATACGCAGACTGTACACTTATTAAGTGGCGCTGGCTCCTGCCTGTTGATCGCCAGGCTGATCTTGTAGTCAGGCAGGATCTTTACAGTATTTACAAAACCTACATTCACGCTTCTTTCCCCCTCGTCAAATCCACAACGACAGGGCGGGGTCCAGGGAGATATAACAGTATTTCCAAGACAGACTCTTGTTGACCCGATAATTTTATAATATCCTGTAAAACCTAAATTCATTGAGCTACCGGCAGCCGAGAATTGTAAGGGCCCTCTTCTAAACTGGTATTTATATCTGTTAGCACAGTCAATTGTAAGCCAGTCGTTAGGCCAATTTGGTGAAGTGAAAACTGTTGCGACATTTTTTTCAGCAAGTTGATAAAGCGGTTTCATATTTACCTGGATCGGAATATTCAGTTCGGACTCCGGCAATGAATCCAGTTTGAAAATTGTTTTTGAAAGGAAAGGTTTGTCCGGAATAATTTTTTTTGAACACGAGATCAATGACAGCGAGATTAAAAAGAGATTAAAAATGTAAGGCTTCCAGATATTGAACATAATATAAATGTACTTTTAATCGGAATTGGATGGAAGCAGAAAGTATTTTTTTTAACAAACCAGTAATTCTACGATTGTATTGAGTTGAAATCTATTGTAAATTGTACGACCATTCATTCCACTTCTCCTAAGTCTTATCCAAATATCCCCTCTGATATCCTACTTTAGAATTCAGTGTTCTCATGAAATTCAGATTTTAATAAACCTGATTTTTTATGAGGCAGTTGTACCCAAACGTGAGGAGGGTTATTATTTTGATCCTGCTTATTGGAAATGTTTCCTTTTTATCTGCGCAAGATCTACCTGGTGCTGCACCAAGTCTGCAGACTGCGCCGGCAGGTACACTTGTGATCGCAATGGATCATACTAACCAGGCCACCAGTGCGATCAATGCTGCATCCGGCACTTATCTTTTTAACCTGAAAGCTTATGGTCTTGTAACTCTTTTCAGAAACGCAGGTATGTATGTAAGGTGGGTTATCAACACAGGTAAAGCGAAAGATGGGATTGATTTTACAGGAACAGCAGAAAGAATTCAACCAAGTTACGCGGCGCCGCAAACATTAGATTTCAGAGCAGGGCCTTTTCTTGTTTTTCCTTCAGATACATTAGGGGCAGATTATTTGATACAATGGTTTAACTATATGTTGCCCGACAGCTGCAAAGTAAAAGTGTATAGACTTACTGCCGATGTTGATGTAGATGTTCGATATACATTAACTAATCCTCCAAGAGTAGCGTTGTTGCATGATTCATGCGATATTCACAGGAATTTTTTGGAAATGGCTTCAACACCAACTGTGAATTATGATTGCTTAGCAAACGCTTCGGGAATTATTTCTGGTTGTTATACAATCGTTACCGAACCTCATATTGGCACCAATGAACTCGATGCCTATACCCGGGATTCGATCTATAATTTCGTTGTAATGGCAGGGGGTAATTTCCTAGCTGAATGTGAAGGCATACCTACATTTGAAGGCCTTAGTGGTTACCAATCAGCTACGGGGTCGCTTGACGAGCCAGCAACCGGTGATGGTTTTGGGAACCTTAATAATTTTAATAACAACGTTTATTATGATAATCCGGATATGGCTTTTGCACAATACCAGGGAATTTTCAGACCTAGAACCCGGGGAGCTTTTCAAATGTGGCGATACAACAGTGCCCAAGCAAATAACTGGTACTCGGTCACCAGTTGCAAACGTGCGCCTGCCGATGATTATTACTATGTAGCCACCGTTTCAAAAATGACAGCGGATTTAGGAAGTCTTGTATTTTATCTTGGCAATCATGAATATTATACGAATGACTGTCATACATGTACAGCTGGAACATTAGTGAACGAGGCGGAGATAAATGGCATTAGACTTTATCTGAATGCAGTGCAGATCCCCACTAAAATTATTCCCTGCACAATACTTGATGTAAAACTTGGAAATTTTACTGCAATAAAACAACGTGATGAAACCGTATTATTAAACTGGAATACATTCTCCGAAAACGATCATAGTTATTTTCTCATCGAGCATTCTGTTGATGGAAAAAATTTTACAGGAATTGGTAAGAGACTTTCGGACGGGAATACAGCTTCAGGCCATAGCTACAATTACTTACATGCAACTCCTGTTAGCGGCTCAAATTTTTACAGGTTAAGAATGGTTGATGTAAATGGGAAAGCTGAATATTCATCAATACGCAGAGTTATCTTCGGTAAAGACAATTATAGTATTACAATATTTCCAAATCCTGCAAAAACTAAAGCAACCCTGATGCTTGATGCAAAAGACGGGGAAAAACTATTTATAAAACTGATTGATGGCGCCGGAAGAATGGCAAAGCAACAAATTGTGATCGTAAGAAACCAGCAATCAGAATTAGGCCTTGAAGGAGTGCAAAGCGGCGTATTTGTTGTTATTGCAACAAATAAAGACGGCAGGCAATTCAAAACTAAATTAGTGATCAGTCAATAGTATTTATTAATAACCAGTCAAAGGTTTATCCGTCATTCTAACCCGGGAAAAATCCAACTTGTTTCACCGCGTTTTGAAAAGATTGATCATTTACAAACTCATTTTTAATAAAAGAGTAAATCTACTGTTGGAAGTTTAAACATCTGTAGGTATTTTTCGTCTCTTTTTATTTCTTCCTTCCAATTTTCCTTCTGAAATACAATCCCGGGATCCAGGCTCCTTTTTAAAGAAAGGCTTTATTATTGATGAAAAGAATATTTTCCACCAAATATTCCTGCCTGGTGTTCTATGTAGTGTTCACGCTGAGCGGTAAATGTTTGTTTGCAACAGGCATTAATGCTTGTCTTTATCAAGCTTATCTCGGAGACTTTATTGTCTCCAAACAACTTAACGGCACTGTGCTTGTCAAATGGACAACGATCTCAGAACATAATAATGAGTATTTCACTATTGAACATTCAACGGATGGTATACATTTTACTAATATTGGTAAGATATCATCTCTTGGATATACGGCGAACGGATTCAGTTACTCGTTTATTCACAACAAGCCAGGTATCGGTAATAATTTTTACCGCCTCAGGATGGTTGACATCGTTATGAAAAGCACATACTCTGAAATAAAGTTTCTACAAGTGAGTGACGATGTTCAGCACAAGCTTTCCATATTTCCGAATCCAGCCGTTAATTCTATTTCGCTGAAATTAAATACCAGGGAAAATGAGGAATTAAAAGTGGAGATATATAGTGCCACCGGGAACAAGGAATTAACTAAAACATGCATTATGCAACATCAGAAAGCTGAACTGGAAATTGGGAATTTGAAAACAGGAATATATTCCATCGTAGCTCTTACGTCAATTGGTATGCAGTACACGTCCAAACTAATAATAATGAAATAATTTTTATTAAACCAAAACTAAAACCGTGATCGCATTGGCCATATTTTATTCAACTGCAGGAGTCAATGACTGCAAAAGTCATTCGTCTTAACGAAGACAGTAAGAAGAAATGAATTTGATTTCAACATTCTTCCCGGCAGGCAGGGTAGTGGGTGATTTATGAAACCAAAACCGCCCTGTCGCCGGGTTTTTATTTTACATTTCTTTAGGTTGCGTCATACTAAACCAATTGCCACAGCCATCGGTTACTATACATTCAATGCCATAAAACTGTTCTTTTGGTTCTGATTTGAACTGCACACCTTTTGATTTTAATTCTTCATAAGTTGCACGGCAATCATTTGTTTCCAGGACACCGGCGCCCATGACGCCTTTATCCAATAAAAGCCTCAATGCTTTTTGTGCATCTTCATCAAGGCCATTCATATTGCCCGTTGCCGGAAATAAAACGATCTCATGATCGGGTGCATTTGGTGCAGTTACGGTAAGCCAGCGAAAACCGTTGTCCATTGTTGCATCGGTATGAACGTTGAAACCTAATTTCTTTACATAGAAATCATAAGCCTTGTCCTGGTCATTTACAAATAAGGATGTGTGAGAAAGTTTGGTTACCATAAAAATATTTTATTGATTAGTTTAAAGCTGCTTCTTTTTTAAGTTCGCAGTTGATCATCCAGTGAATGCCAAATTTATCTGTGAACATGCCAAATCTTGCGCCCCAGAAAGTATCCTCCAATGGCATTTTAACTGTACCGCCAGCAGAAAGCTTATTAAAAAGATCTTCCGTCTGAGCGATAGTTTCAGGCTGCAGAGAAAGGCTGACATTATTTCCCTGGATAATAGAGGCCGGATCAAAAGTGTCTGACATATACAATACGTTCTCGCCAATTTTAAGGCGGGCATGCATTATTTTACCCTTTACATGTTCAGGGACTTCCATCGGCCCTTCGCCCATTTTTGATATTTGTAATACTTCGCCGCCCAATACTTCTTTATAGAAGTTAAGCGCCTCTTCGCAATTACCTGCGAACGTTACATAAGTTATTAGTTGCATAGTTTTTTATTTAGAAAGTAAAGATAATATGAGCAGAAAGGGAAAGGCTTATTGAATCTTGCTTTTAATAATCAGGAATTACTTGTCGAGTTTGTAAGCGTCAATAAAACAATGCGGGATAAATTTCTTTGGCTGTTCTTTGGCTTGTTGTTTTTTCAGCCAGGCCATATTGCGATAGTAAGTAGGAGCGAAGCCAATTTCTTTTTTAAATAAAATGCTGAAGGAACCAATACTTTCGAAACCGACTTCATTGCAAACTTCAGTCACCGGTTTATTTTCAGCAAGGAGATCCTTTGCTTTATCGATCCGTTTTCTTGTTATGTATTGATGAGGAGTTTGCCGGTAAACTTTCCTGAACAAACGATGAAAATGAAATTTAGAGATAAAAGCTTTCTTTGATACCACTTCAAGATCGATCGGCTCATGATAGTTCTCGTCAATATACATTTTGGCATTGACTATCCGGATGTATGTATCGTTGGTAAGATTCATTTCAGATTATAAAGTTAGGCTAAGAGGGTAAAAGAGAGAAAGAGAAAAGGAGATAATTTGAAGCTTTCTCTTTACCTCCTTTTCTCCTTTAAACTCTTAGCTTAAATATTTCTTGGATTCTTCCACGATTTGCCTAGTCTCTCGATCGTTCCATTGATCCTATCCATTCTGGTTGCTTCCTGTTTAGCAGTCACGACCCACTCTATGTATTCTTTCTTGTTGGTAAATGAAAGGGTGTTAAAAAAATCGGTTGCTTTTTTATTTTTCTTTAAGGCAGCAGCAAAATCATCGGGCAGTGTTACTTCTTTGGTTTGCGGATTCACCCATTTAAAAATTTCACGCTTAGGTTTTGGTTTTGCTTCCTTTTTTTTATCCGCCTCTGTTTTTGCACGAAAACCAAATACACTCCACGTGTCATCAAAAGAGATCAAATTGACCCAGGTAAGTTTATCACCTTCTGCCAGCAAGCAATCCCAACCTTTATCCCGATTAAGATCTGTTTGCAATTTTGAAGTTCCTTTTGGATAATAAACCCAAACGATCACACCAGGCTTTACCAATTTCATTACTTTGTTCATCTGGTTTTCCATTTGTGCCCGGTTGAGTACAAACCAATGCACCTGGTTATAATCTCTTCCTGATTCAACGACTTTTACTCCTTTTGGTAGTCCAATCAATCCCTTTTGGAATTCGGACGGCTCGTTTATTGTCAGCAATGTGTCTCCTGTGTTTATTTTTAATTTTTGAGAAATGGTATTAGGCATAAAAGAGATTTTATCAAAAATATATATTCAAGTATTTCAACACTTATTGAAAATTGCTAAACGCTTGTAATGATCCAGTAAAGCATAAAGAAACAAACGACGATCTTTAAAAATGAACCAACCAGGAATCCCACAAAAGAACCAATAGCTGCTTTTAATGATTTGTGAGAGTCTTGCCCGCCAATTAATTCACCAATAAAAGCTCCAACGAATGGACCAATAATAATTCCTGCGGGGCCTAACCAAAAAGCAGCAAGAAATCCAATTGTACAACCCCATGCTCCGTATTTAGTACCCCCGAATTTTTTAGTTCCCCAAATTGGAATGAGATAATCGAGCACTAATGAAACAACCACCACTCCGCCAAAGATCCAATAGGTTTTTGCATCAAAGGGATCAGGATTGCGGAATAATTGCAACAGTATGCCTGCATAGGCAATGGGTGGACCAGGTAATAAAGGCAACAGGCTGCCAATAATACCAACGATGCATAAAATAATTCCTAGTATGATCCAGACCCATTCCATTTGGTTTGAGGTTTTTGGTTTGAGGTTTGAAGTTAGGAATTCGGAGCTTCTTTTATTTGTTGAATAGCGTTCCTGTAGTATAAGAGTGCAAACCTTCCACTTCGGCAACCTCAGTGTCTGGGTAAACGGCCACTCATTGCTGATAAGAAAACAGGAACTCAAACGGAGCGTCGCAACAGGTGCAAATCGGAGTTCCCGAAGTTGGTATCCAGATACACTCAAAAGTCAAAATTCAAAATAAAATGAGTTTACCTAAGCAGTTTTTGACTTTTTAATTTTGACTTTTTACTTTGTACCTGCCAATTTTTCACACCCCCTCTTGATGGCACTATCATTGAGTATCAAGGGCTGAACCCTTAAATTTTTTATACAATGGGAAAAATAATTGGAATTGACCTTGGAACTACTAATAGCTGTGTTGCCGTAATGGAAGGTAACGAGCCGGTGGTTATTGCCAATGATGAAGGCCGTCGCACAACGCCGTCTGTAGTGGCTTTTCTTAAAAATGGCGAACGTAAAGTGGGTGACCCGGCCAAAAGGCAGGCGATCACCAATCCGCATAACACTATTTCGAGTGTGAAGCGTTTTATGGGCCGTCGCTACGATGAAGTGACGGAGGAAATAACTCACTGGAGCTATAAAGTGGTGAAAGGTGACAATAATACTGTTCGTATTGACATAGATGGCAGGCTTTATACGCCGCAGGAAATATCGGCTATGGTGCTTCAGAAAATGAAAAAAACCGCCGAAGATTATCTTGGCCATGAAGTGACCGAGGCCGTGATAACCGTGCCAGCTTACTTTAACGATGCGCAGCGCCAGGCTACAAAAGAAGCTGGTGAAATTGCCGGGTTAAATGTTCGCCGTATCGTGAATGAGCCAACAGCCGCAGCATTGGCTTATGGTTTGGATAAAGATAAACATGATCATAAAGTGGCCGTGTTTGACCTTGGTGGCGGTACTTTCGATATCTCGATCCTCGAAATGGGAGAGGGAGTGTTTGAAGTAAAATCAACCAATGGTGATACACACCTTGGTGGTGATGATTTTGACAAAGTGGTAATGGATTGGCTGGCTGATGAATTTAAAAAAGATGAAGCGATCGATCTGCGCAAAGACCCGATGGCTTTGCAACGTTTGAAAGAAGCTTCTGAAAAAGCTAAAGTTGAATTGAGCTCTTCTTCTGAAACAGAAATAAATCTTCCTTATATCACGGCGGTTGATGGAGTGCCAAAGCACTTAGTGAAAAAATTAAGCCGTGCAAAGTTTGAGCAACTGGCTGATAGTTTATTTCAGCGTTGTTTGAAACCATGTGAGCAGGCATTGAAAGATGCTGGCATGAGCACATCAGAGATCAATGAAGTGATATTGGTAGGTGGTAGTACACGTATCCCGAAAGTGCAGGAGATAGTTGAAAAATTCTTTAATAAGAAACCACACAAAGGTGTGAACCCTGATGAAGTGGTAGCAGTGGGTGCAGCGATCCAAGGCGCTGTATTAACGGGTGAAGTAAAAGATGTGTTGTTGCTTGACGTAACGCCACTTTCACTCGGTATTGAAACACTCGGTGGTGTAATGACACCGTTGATCCCAAGTAACACAACTATACCTACCAAGAAATCAGAAATATTCTCTACTGCCAGCGATAACCAACCTGGTGTACAGATACACGTTGTACAAGGCGAACGAAGCCTGGCAAAGGATAATAAGACATTGGGAGTTTTCAATCTGGATAACATTCCAATGGCACCAAGAGGTGTGCCCCAGATCGAAGTGGTATTCGATATTGATGCCAATGGTATTTTGCATGTAACGGCAAAAGATAAAGGCACCGGTAAAGAACAAAAGATCCGTATTGAAGCCGGCAGTGGTTTGACAAAAGAAGAAATAGAAAAAATGAAGAATGATGCGAAGATGAATGAAGCATCAGATAAGGCTGAAAAAGAAAAGATTGAGAAATTGAATATGGCCGACAGTCTTGTTTTCCAAACGGAAAAACAGTTAAAGGAATACGGAGAAAAAATTCCGGCTGAAAAGAAAACAGCTATTGAAGTAGCCGTAAATAAATTAAAAGAAGCACACAAGGCACAGGATCTTGCTGCAATAGAATTAGCAACGACAGAATTGAACAATGCATGGACAGCGGCAAGCCAGGATATTTATAATGCACAGCAATCCGCCGGAGGCGGACAACAACAACCGGGTGCTGATGCAGGCTCTGGCACAGGCCAGCAACAAAGTGGAAATGGTAATGCAGAGAATGTACAGGATGTGCCGTTTGAAGAGGTGAAGTAGAACCTTGATTAGTGGGATTAATTAGGATTAAGATGATATAATGGAAAACCGTAGCTTGAAAAGGCTACGGTTTTATTTTTTGAAATCATGACAAAGAAATTTAGAATTAGTAAACGTGTTATAGGCGATTATGAAAAACTTGTTTCTGCTGTAAGCGAGATAAATGGATTTATTTATCATCACAAAGGAATAATAAAAGCGTATACAAGTC
>DASUTO010000380.1:0-3185 GCA_036374555.1 Chitinophagaceae bacterium | reverse complement strand
CACAGGATCGACGCCAATGTCCTTCATCATGATCATTGCCGCACCCCGTTGCACAATGCCGAAGAAGATATCATCTTCACTGGGCCCTTGAAACGTGATGTCGAACCCGAGACGGTCGCGATAAAATGAAAGCGCTGTGGGAACATTCTTTACAATGAAGAATGGCGCAATACCGGTAATTTCTGTTTTAGCCATGTGAGGTTCCTGCTTTTGAATTTAATAAAGTGTCAACTGGTGCTTCACAAAACAGTAAGGTGTTTTACTTCTTTTACTTCCTGCAATATGAGTTTCTAAATACTGCTATTTACAACTATGGTTGCATCAAATAAAGCGTCATTGTGGCGAAATCAATGATGGCATTACCTGTTCTCAGTATATCAACACCGATTATACCAAATAGTTCTTCATGGGCTCCGACCCCTGCTAATGATTCCCACGCAGTCTCCAGCGACATGACAGCGATAGCGAGGTCGTCTATTTTAAAATTATTAATTTCTATTCTATTGTGATAAGACGGTATATTCTCAATACCATGTGCACCGACCCCACCTCCAGTTAATGCAGTTTCATCATGGCTGAGCTTTAATTTTAAAGTATCCAATTGTTTGGCATCAATTACCGTTCGGCCTGCCCCGGAATCAAGAATATAAATACCATCCACATCGTTTATTCTGGCATTTATAAGCAAATGCCCGGCTACATTCTGGCGAAATGGAATAGCTATATATCCCATTGAAGTAAGAAATTGAGCTATGTTTTCTGTGGTTGTTGCATTTTGATCCATCTAAGAGAATCTTATCAAGTTTATTAAAAGGAAGGGTTACATCATTACCTGTCTGCAAATGTTTCGTTATCGTTCGGGTCCGTTCCAAAGCGCAAGACGTGACCGTCCGGATCTTCTACCTGCATTTCATATGCCCATGAAAAATTGGTCGGCGGAAGTTTGATGGTCACTCCTTTGGATATAAGTTGCTGATGAAGGGAAAATATATCGCCATCGAAGCCAATCCAGATCCAGGTGCCGGGTTTGCCTTGTCCACCTTTGCATAAATAGAGGCCTGAATTATCCCGCCCAACGCTGGTGAAATTTTCATTTCCCCATTCTGCATTTTTAAAACCGAGTATGTCAACATAAAATGCTAAACTCCGGGACATATCCTTTACATAAAGCACCGGTGCAATATTCTCTATGCGGAAACTTAATGCCATAAGGATTGCGTTGACAGAAAATCTGATTCTCACTCTCTTAATATCTTCTCCATTTTTCTTCCTTTTGCCAATTCATCAACTAACTTATCCATATAACGGATCTTTTGCATGAGTTTGTCTTCGATCTCCTCCACACGATACCCACAAATGACACCGGTGATCTTTGAAACGTTTGGGTTCAGTTGGGGGGCCTTAGCGAAAAAAGTTTCAAGGTCAACCTTCTTGTCAATTTGGTTTTGCAATGTTTTTTTATCATAGCCTGTTAGCCAACAAAGAACAGTATCGAGCTCTTCTTTCGTACGTCCCTTTTTCTCCACCTTTTGTATATACAAGGGATATACACTTGCAAAAATTATTTTAAATACTCTGGTATAATCCACTTTAAGTTGTAATTAGTTTGTAAAATTAATATTGTCAACAAAAGATTGAGCAACCAGTCGCTTTGCGAAAATTTGCAGAGAAAGTTAACAAATTTTCCTTTTTGTTACGAATAAGAATTCATCCGCCTCCGGTGGACAAAGATTATTAACCCGCCAGGAAAACCTTTTCGACTTTGCTCCCTGGCGTCGTTAAGTGAAATAAAAACAGATTGGTATGATTACTGTAAATTGATTCAAAATTCAACAACATGCAAGCAAAAAAAATATGGGCAAATTTTAGTGTACAGGATGTAAAGCGAACCAATGAGTTCTATACACAATTAGGTTTTACTCCCAATAACACCAACAACTTTCCTAAGCTGGCCAGTTTTCTTTTTGGTGATGATAAGTTTGTAATTCATTTTTTTGAAAAGGGTTCACAGATAAATGACTATTTAACATCCGGATCTACCAGCGAAATTATATTTACACTTTCTGCAGAAACAGAAGCAGAAGTAAAAGAATGGGCCGAAAAGGTTAAAAATGCTGGTGGTAATATTTTTAAAGAAGTACAAAGAGACGAAAAGGGTTACTATGGTTTTGCCTTTACCGATCCAGACGGTCATAAATTTAATGTACTATTGATAGAAGAAGGAATGTGATAAAAAGTTATCCCGGCAAGACGCAAAGAGAAAATAAGACGCTAAGGAAATCCTTTGCGCCTTTGCGTGAAATAAAAATTTTTCTTGTTCGTCCGAAAACTATTCACCCATCGGTTCCCACAATTGGATCTTGTTTCCTTCTGCGTCAAGAATATGGATGAATTTGCCATATTCGTATGTTTCAATTTTATCCACGATGGTAACCCCTTCCCTTCTTAGCTCTTCGACTAGTGCTTCTAAATTGTCTACTCTATAGTTTATCATAAAATCCTTTGTTGAAGGTTCATAGAGTTTTGCAGTTTCGGAATTAAGGTTCCATTGCGTAAGTCCTTTCTTTTTACCTTCTGCATCCTGGTACCATTCAAAAGATGCACCATAAGGACCGACATCCATTCCTAAATGGGTTTTATACCACTCTTTCATTTTATTCGGGTCTTTACATTTGAAAAAAATGCCGCCAATACCTGTTACCTTTTTCATTTTTATTTGATTTTTTGGATCTTCAATATCGCTTATCTGTTTAGTTGTAAAATCATTTGGTCGTCCTGAGACCCATCCTGATCCCGAGTTTTTCATATTCAATATCGTTTGGCTCCCACAATTCTATTTTATTTCCTTCAATATCCATGATGTGAACAAACTTTCCATACTCAACTGTTTGAAGCGTATCGGTTACAGTCACTCCTTGCTTTTTCAGTTCTTCAATAAGTGTTGCTAAATTTTCAACGCGGTAGTTAATCATAAACTCCTTTGTTGATGGCTCAAAATATTTTGTCGTCTCGCTAAACGGACTCCATTGGGAAAACCCTTTCTTTGAACTGTCTGCTCCCTGGTACCATTCAAAAACGGTCCCGTATTGATTTGTATTTAAGCCAAGATGTGATTGATACCATTCTCTTAATTTTTTAGGGTCTTTGCATTTAAAGAAGATACCCCCAATACCGGTTACTCTTTT
>DASUTO010000379.1:0-6326 GCA_036374555.1 Chitinophagaceae bacterium | reverse complement strand
ATCTGCCTATAATTCTTTCAGATCGATTCTTGCAAAACAGGTTAATGCTTCGGACATTGGTTTTGTCAATCAAACTATACCAGGATCGATCAATACGGTTGTTCAAAAAGATAAATTTTTTATCGTAACAGAAAAAGAGCTCGATAGTTCTACCCAAAAAGAGCAACTGATAAAGGACCTTGAATATCAAAAAGGCTTTCTTTTATCGGTAGAAAAGAAACTCGGCAATGAACGTTTTGTTCAAAATGCAAAACCTGAAGTAATTGAGATTGAAAAAAAGAAAAAAGCCGATGCTGAAGCAAAGATCAAGGCCATTGAAGAAAGCCTGGCTTCACTATAAGATATTCATAACTCATAATTCATAATCTAAACTTATCTCGGAATAATACTCACTGGCAAAATAAACTCATAGAAAGTCCCCTTCTGACCAGTTACCAGGTCAGCATCCAATCTTGAGCTGATCCGAAATCCAAAGGTCAGCGGGTATTGATTCCACCAGTTGGTGTCAAAATAGATTTCTCCTCCCACACTTCGCTGATCAGCTGTTACTGTTTTATTTTTTGAATAGACCCTAGTAAGATCATAAAATGCATTAGCTCGAATTCGCTGGATATAAAGAATGTTTCCAAAACCCCAATCAGGAATCCATAAAGGAAAATGATAATTAGCGCCAAGCTTCCACATTCTTGACAAATATGTTTCATTGTATCCCCTTGAATACGGAAATCGATTACTGAATAATACCCTGAATGTGTCCCGTTGTTGAAAAGCACCGTCCAGAACAACACTATGATTGGAAAAAAAACCAGGCAGATAAATATGCCCGGAGCTGAAGAATTGAAAACTATCATACTTCGAAATAGCATGACGATATTGCAAAGAAAAATTATAACCTAGTCTTGGAAATATATGTTGCCTTGCCATCTGCACCTGCTGGCTGTAATTAATAAAATGCGAGAGATAGCTAAAATTATTTTCAGCAAACAGGTCTTTATTGGGGCCTGTATTGGATTCAAAACGGAAAACATAGCTGCTTCCAAAATTCAAATTCCTGAAAGACCTGCCTCCGGAAAGATCCAATGGAATATTTAACCCGATACGGGTATCCAGTTGATCCCACTCACGGGTAATATTATTCAACGTATCTGTTCTCTTAAAAGTATATTCTGCCCCCGCTGACAAATAGGGAAACCAGGCGCCATAAATCGTGTTGAATCCAACAGCATTTGTATTTTCATTTTGATTGTATAAATAATACAGTTCAGTTTGCAGCGTATTCAGGATATTTTGACCATATAAAGTATAAGTAAATACCGGGTCCTCGTAATATGGACGCCAGCTATGAAAATTCAAAAGCTTTGTTCCTTTTTTATACTTATTCGTCTGAAAATTTCTCGTTGCAATATCTTTTAACCCCAATCCACTGTAATCACTTTCTTTAGCAACAGGGATGTGATTAGCCGGGGCCTGCAAAGCTGAGGGATCTATTTCTTTCAGAGCAATTTTGTCAATACTAATTTCTTTTAACTGGTAGCCATCCGCAGTGAAGTTTGAATAAACCAGGTTATTCCCGGAAGCATTTACAAAATAATTTCCCGTAGAGGAACTGGAAACCCGGAAGATCTTTTTATCGCTTAAGTGCAGCATAAAGACTTCGTCATTGCCCTCGAAGGAAGCAGTAAAGTAAACCTTATCATTTTGCACATTGGGAAAGCCAATAACATGATACGAAGGTGGCGTCAGTCTTGTTAGCGATCCACTAATATCTGCACGAACAAGCGACATTTGTCCATCACGAAATCTTGCGCAGGCAACAATAGAACTATCATCGATAAATTTCGGATCAGTAAAAACATTAATTTCTGACGATTCAATACTTTTCAACAAACTCCCGGAAGTTGCATCCAACACATGTAATTCACATTTACCATCAGCTTTATAATTTACCGCAACAATTTTACTACCCTCATTATTTATATCTGGCGTAAAATACTTTGTTTTATGAGTAATCGTTTGCTGGTTACCGCTTTTTACATCCAGCAAACGGATCTCTCCATAATTCCTCCAACCCCATCTCGCATCGGGCTTATATGCTGAATACACAATTTTTCCATTTCTGTAACTATACTGCTCATCCAATGAAATATCTTTTACACGCAGTACATGTTCTCCCGATTTACTTTTTATCACGAAAGCAGGTCGCTTGCGATAGCTGCTTTTTAGATAAAGCAACGAGTCATTCCCAATACTGTAAGGGAAAAAATAATTCGTTACGTAGTTTAGTGTTGGCGTAGTAATTTTTTGTTCGCCGACTTCAGTACTACTATTAAGCCCCTGTTGCGTCGTCCCGACTAAGTCGGGATACTGCATATCGCTATTCGACTTGAAATGATCAAATGCCTGTTTCCGGAACGTTTTATAATCGAGCCCGGTATGTTTCTTTATAGCATTTTGAAATGGATAAAACAGTGCTTTGAACGATGCAGCATCCTTTGTTACTTTTCCCCAGAAATCGCTTCCGTATTTTTCATAACCATAATTCACCAGCAAATAGCCAAGAGGATAATGACTGGGAACATAATCTTTGAATGAACCGTTCCGCAGCTTCATCCATGAATATTGTTTTTTATCCAGCCAAAGCGACTTATATTGATTAGTAAAAAACGGGATCCTACCCCTGCCCTGCTCTGTATGCACTGTTTCATTGTATACCGCATCTCCTTCATAAAACCAATCAGGCACCGCGGCATTAATGGCCAGCGCCAATCCATCTTCTCCTGCCAAATAATACATCAGTTTACTTAATCCTACTTTGAAGTTGCTGAACTGTTGCACATGCCTGTATTCATGAAATGCAAGACCCTCTGCCCAGGGAATGCTGCCAATATCAAAATTATTGAATGAAGGAGTTAAAAAGAATTCGCTGCGATAAGGGCCCAATCCAACATAGGCATTTGCGATCGTCGATTGATTTTGAAGAACGATATTTATTTTATTCAACCCTTTGCCGAGTGAGTTATTTTTAGCTGCAAGAAAATGTATAATAGAACTTACTTTTTGTGCCGAACTATCCATACCTACAGGAAAAATGACCCTCGCAGTATCTGTATTGATCTGCTTCCATTTTATTGAAGGTGGATTGCCACCAAACTCCTGCGCACTAAGAAATGAAAAACTTAAAATTAAAAATGTAAAACTAAAGAGTCTTGGCATTCGTGCGGATTTTAAAAAGAAAGTTACGGAAAAGCTGAGTGTATGTTGACAACTAATTTTTTGTTTTATAACTTTATCAAAGACCAATATCTATTAAAATATTCTTATGAAAAATCAGACCATCAAAAAACACGATCCTGACTCATTGCTCATTCATTATTTAACACTTCGAAAGTCAGTCGGTCTATTGGGAATTCTTTTACCGCTTGTTCTAATCTTTGGCGTAAAATTTATAACCAATTGCAATATTTTGCAAGATTCCATCAGCGACTACTACTATACTAAGATGGGACATTATATGACCGGAACTCTGTGTGCTGTCTCACTATTTATGTTCTCCTACAGGGGCTATGGGCCAAAAGATCTTTGGGCCGGTAGAAGTGCCAGTGTATTTGCATTGTGTGTTGCTTTTTTTCCTTGCTCTAACTACCATCCTCTTTCTGAATGCAAGGTTTTAGAACTTAAAGGAAACGATGTGATCAACCTCATTCATTTTGGTTCAGCAGCATGTCTCTTCCTGATCCTTTCATTTTTTTGTTTGTTTCTTTTTACCAAAAGTTCCGGGCATCCTACCAACAGAAAAAAGCAAAGAAACGTTGTTTATAAAATTTGTGGGATAATTATTCTTGTATCGATCATCTTGATTTTTCTTTATTCGGTCATCCCGGCAGTACATGAACTATTCAAAGCGTATAAACCTATATTCTGGCTCGAAACTTTGTCATTGCTGGCTTTTGGTTTTAGTTGGTTGACGAAAGGCGAGGGATTGCTTCCGGATAAGAAATAATAAAATGAACAAAGCCCGGCTATAAACCGGGCTTTGCAAAAATGATATAATTATAAACTAACCTTTTTTACCTTTTCCTTTGCCCCCGCTATTACCATTACTCTTGTTTTTATTTCCGCCACCATTATACTTTGGGTGACCTTTCACTACATAGTATTTGGGATCATTGCTGTTTCTAATTATTACCTGCCGTCCGTTATTGCCTTTATATTTTGCATAAGTTACTTTATGTGTTGAAAAATGTAAATAAGGTCTTGGTTGATTTATTACAACTTTGTATCCACTGTACAAATTATAAGATCTGTACCGGGCCGGCAATGCGGTTGCAAATATCCATTTACCATTACTGAGGTAAACGAATTGACGTCTTGGTACATAGTAGTACGTCTCTATATCCGGTAAATAATAATATTCAACATAATCATATCCTACCGGACCCCAGGTTGGCTGCGAGCCAATATTAATGTTAAGGTTGACTTGTGCAGTAACTGGTGTACTCATTATTGATCCTGCCGCCACCAATAAAACCAAAAAAAACTTTTTCATAATAGACTGATTTTTATACCATCCGGGGTTCAAAGTCAATGCCATAAAAAAGAAAAATATGGGTAAAATTTAACCCAAAAGTCGCAAAAAGCTGATTCTCAAAAATGTTTTTCTACACCAAAATGTGGAGTATAATTACCATTAAAGCCGTGTAAATAATCCTTTATCATTTCTATTCTCCGAATGAAACAAATAAGGATTTGACATCATCTAACTTTTTAGATTTGAGTAGAAGAAAAAAATTGTTTATGAAAAAAGTTGTTACAATTCTATCAATGCTGTTTTTTATCAGCATCATCTCTTATTCGCAGATCCCATTAACAGTATTACCAAGTGGTGGTAATAAAAAGGCAATGGTAGGTGAGCAAATTGGTTTAACAAAGGTTGTCATCAATTACGACCGGCCGGGAGTAAAAGGCCGTGAAGGAAAAATCTGGGGACAACTGGTTCATGCAGGTTATATGGACCAGGGATTTGGCAATTCCAAAATGGCGCCGTGGAGGGCCGGTTCTAATGAAAATACAACTATGGAATTTTCAACGGATGTAAAAATAGAAGGCAAAGATCTGCCGGCGGGTAAGTATGGATTTTTTATAGCGTACGACCCGAATGAATGTACATTGATATTTTCAAAAAATTCCACTTCATGGGGCAGCTATTATTATAATGACAAAGAAGATGCCTTAAGAGTTAAAGTAAAACCTGTTGCACTGGACAAATCCGTTGAGTGGTTAAAATATGAATTCTCAAATGAAACAGAAAACAGTGCAACGATAGCATTGATGTGGGAAAAATTAATGATCCCTTTTAAAGTGGAAGTAGATTATATAAAAGCACAGTTAGCATCTTTCCGTAATGAATTAAGAACGGAGAAAGGATTTATCTGGCAAAGCTGGGAACAGGCGGCTAATTGGTGTTTACAACGAAATGTAAACCTGGATGAAGCATTGTTATGGGCTGATTCTGCAAGCAGCAGAACATTTGGCGGTGATAAAAGTTTCCAGGCGGCCAGCACAAAGGCCCAAATACTGGAAAAGCTTGGCAAAAAAGATGAAGCATCTGCGATAATGAAGAACGCATTACCAAACGCTTCGATGAATGAAATACATGGATATGGCCGATCATTACTCACTCAGAAAAAACCAAAAGAGGCCCTGGAAGTTTTTAAAATGAACTTTCAGAAAAATCCAAACCAGATGACGACATTGGTCGGGCTGGTGCGTGGCTATTCAGCCAATGGAGATTATAAAACAGCCCTGGACTATGCTAACAAGGCAATGGCAGTCACTGACACCCAAAATAAGAGTAATATTCAAACAATGATTGATAAACTGAAAGCAGGGAAAGATGTGAATTGAGAGAAGGATGGGGACGGGTACTAAGAGCAAGTTAAACTTTCCTAAAACATTTTATCCTCAAATTATGTTGGGATCAACCTAGTTAAGATTGCTTCGACCCCGATCTTATCGGGGTCTCGCTATGACGAAGCGGTCCACATGTGAAAGAAAACTGTAAATCACGAGGCCTTCGTCATTGCGAGGATTGCCAGGATAGTCAGAAAATATTCTATTTGTCAACGGCAATCCGAAGCAAACTAAAAACTTTTTGTCATTAAATGTTGAAATAAAATTTAACGACCAGGAAATGCACCGATCGTTCCGTTTCTCATCATTTGCTCAGTAATTATATAAACGATGAATGGAGCGTCGCAACGGAAGCCTAATAGTAGCAATGCCGATTGGATCAAAAAAATAATCCTGGTTAAAAAGGCTTGGCCTTG
>DASUTO010000378.1:0-6108 GCA_036374555.1 Chitinophagaceae bacterium | reverse complement strand
GAAGTAAAGATTAGTACACAGCTGGCAAGCGGTGCTCAGCAAATGATCAAAGGTGATAACGGTGTTTGGTATATAACACTTGGGCCGGTTAAGCCAGATATCTACCCTTACAACTTCCAGGTTGATGGCATACAGGTAGCTGATCCAAGAAACACAGCTATTTTTCCAAATGAGGGTTTTCAAAACAGCATTATCGAAATTACCGGTGATGCGCCATTGGTTCATACCATCCAGGATGTGCCGCATGGTACACTCTCTTACCGGTTTTATACAAATCCTGAGTTAGGCACAAGGCCTGTTTTGATATATACACCGCCGGGATATGAAGCGGACACCAAAACAAAATATCCTGTCCTTTATTTATTACATGGTACAACTGATACCGAAGAAACATGGACCAAAGTTGGAAGGGCTAATATTATTTTGGACAACCTGATCGCACAAGGAAAAGCAAAACCAATGATCATCATTATGCCTTACGGCAGGGCCTATCCAAAGATCAGTAAATCGTCGGGCAGTCTGCGCAACTGGGATAATCTGCAGGAGATAAAAAAAGATTTTTTAAACAACCTTTTCCCATTTGTTGAAAAAAATTACCGCACGAAAGCAGATAAAGAGAACAGGGCTATTGCCGGCTTCTCCGGCGGCGGTGGTACAAGTTTATATATTGGTTTAAATAACCCTGAATTGTTCAGTTGGGTTTGCGGCTTTGCTCCAGGAATGCTGAAAGAAGAATTCGAACGAAATAATTCTGTTGCTTTTAATGACCCCTCGCTTACTAACCAGCGTTTAAAATTATTCTGGATCGGCGTAGGTAAGGACGATGGATTATATCCTGTTATTACCGATTATCTGAAAGTATTAGATGAAAAGAAGATCAAACATGAGACGTTCATCTCCGATGGAGGGCATACCTGGATGAACTGCAAACTTTATTTATCAACTATTGCACAAAAATTATTTAAGTAAAAATTCACCATATTATAAAACACTTAAATCACATGCGATTAAAACATCTCTTTCATTTTTTATTAACCGGAATAACATTTTTTATTTCAGGGATCACCATCGGCCAGCCGCCAAGAGGCCCTTTTGTTATTTCGCCCCAGGTTTTACCTGACAAAAAAGTAACTTTTCGCTACCTGGCACCTTCAGCAAAAGAAGTGAAATTAGGAGGAAGCCAGTTTGGTGCCAACCAGGTACTGATGATCAAAGATTCAATTGGTATATGGAGTGTCACCGTTGGCCCGATACGGCCCGATATATACCCATACAGTTTTAATGTGGACGGAGTCACAGTAATGGACCCTGCTAATAAAGATTATTTTCCCAATGAACGTTTTAAAGCAAGCCTTGTAGATGTTCCCGGCTTTTCATCCTTAGTTCACTCTATGCGGGATGTACCACATGGTTCTGTTAATTATGAATATTATCCATCCGTACAAGGGACTACTGGTTCTTTGGTAATTTATACGCCTCCCGGTTATGATACCGATCCGTCAAAAAAATACCCGGTTCTTTATTTGATCGGCGGCACTACAGATACTGAAGAAACATGGTTTAAGGTTGGAAAAACAAATTTGATACTGGATAACTTAATTGCAGAAGGAAAGGCTACACCAATGATCATTGTGATGCCTTACGGCAATATTGCTGCAAAGGTTGCAGAACAAAATGGGAATTCCAAACCAGCTGATCCCATAGGAAGGGAAAGTGCAGATGCCATGAACAGGATGAAGAGCTTTGCAGAGGACCTTACGAATAATGTAATTCCTTATGTTGATAAGAATTACCGCACTATTGGCAATAAAGATAATCGGGCAATTGGTGGTTTTTCCCGCGGCGGCGGACAGACATTAAGAACAGCCTTCTGGAATATGGATAAATTTTCCTGGATATGCTGCTATAGCGCTTATCTGCCTCCAAAAGAAATGGAAAATAGTTTTCAGTCTATTGTGGCTGATCCCGGTAAAACTAATAAGCAATTAAGACTTCTTTGGGTAAGTGTAGGAAACGAAGATTTTTTATATAACGATACGGCTGAGTTTTTAAATTATCTCAGTTCAAAGAAAATAAATTATAAAAGTCTTATTACAGGGGGCGGTCATACGTGGATGAATACAAAAGTGTTCCTTGCAGAAACTGCTCAATTGCTTTTTAAATGATTCTATAGATTTTTGTGCTACAAATTTTAAACTAAATGAGACACATCATAAATATACTGCCGCTATTATTCTTCGCAGACATAGCAACTGGTCAACGACCACCTTCCATCAGCTCACCTGACGTACATCCGGATAATACGATAACATTCCGTTATTATTCGCGAACGGCACAAAAAGTTTCAGTTAGTGGAGAGATGTTATCAGCGCCGCAACAAATGACCAAAGACACATCAGGTATATGGAGTGTTACCGTAGGACCTGTAAGGCCTGATATTTATCCATATAGTTTTTGGGTAGATAGTGTGTTGACTGCCGATCCGAACAACACCTATATTTTCGCTAACGAAAGGTTTAAACGAAGCATAGTTGATGTTCCTGGCAATACTCCACTGGTTCATGCATTGCAGAATGTCCCTCACGGAAAAATAAGTTATCGATTATATCAATCTTCAACATTAAACACAACACGCCAACTCTTAATATACACACCACCCGGGTTTAATGTGAATGCAGCGACCAAATACCCGGTGTTATATCTGATACATGGCGGTTCAGATACAGAAGAAACATGGACAAAAGTAGGCAGGGCAAATTTTATTGCAGATAACCTTATTGCCCAAAAGAAAGCAGTGCCAATGATCATTGTAATGCCGTATGGAAATGTAAGACCTGCTCCGATGCCAGATTTTACAAAGGAAGTGATAAATGATATCATTCCTTTTATAGAATCGAACTATCCGGTATTAAAAAATAGTAATGGTCGTGCTATTGCAGGTTTTTCTGTTGGCGGTGGCCAAACACTAAACATCGGTTTTACTCATACAGATAAGTTTGCTTATGTATGCTCTTATGCTCCCTTTACAGGGACAGAAGAATTTCAGAAAAACTTCTCTGCCTGGTCACCCGATGCAGATAAAATTAATAAGCAATTAAAGCTATTCACCATCAGCGTAGGTACCGAAGATTTTTTATATGAAAGTGTGAAGAAGAATATAGCCATGTTTGAAGACAAGAAAATTAAAGTAAAAAGCTACATCGTGCCGGGTGGCCACACATGGATGAACTGTAAACAATATTTATCAACCACATTACAGGAAATTTTTAAATAGACGCATAGCATAAAAATAGGTTTATAAAATTATAATTGGCCATGTTCATAAAAAGGATTCAAGCGTGCAGTAGAATATTATTAATGATAATATCAATGGTATTATGTAATTCTGTATTTGGGCAGGACAAGCTTTATCCAAATGAATTTTCGCTTGCAGACGTGACCTTACCTGACGGCCCTTTCAAACACGCAAGAGATCTGAATATTGAAACACTGTTAAAATATAATGTCGATCGTTTATTAGCTGGTTATCGGAAAGAAGCTGGATTACAACCCCGGGATTCCATTTATAAAAATTGGGATGGATTGGATGGCCATATCGGCGGTCATTATTTATCAGCATTGGCTATGAACTACGCCGCAACCAAAAATGCAGCGTGCAAACGACGAATGACTTATATGATCGCGGAACTTAAAGCATGCCAGGATGCGAACGGATCGAATAATGCAGATTGGGGAAATGGATACGTTGGCGCTGTTCCAAATAGTAAAAAAATATGGAGCACATTACAGAAAGGAGACTTCACTGCATTTCGTGCTGCATGGGTGCCCTGGTACAATGTACATAAAATGTATGCGGGATTAAGAGATGCCTGGCTATATGCAGCAAACGAAGATGCAAAGAGGATCTTTTTAAGATATTGTGATTGGGCTATAAATATTACAGATGGTTTATCTGATGAGCAAATGCAATCAATGCTTGATATTGAACATGGTGGTATGAATGAGATCTTTGCCGATGCTTACCAACTAACTAAAAATGAAAAGTACTTAACGGCAGCAAAAAGATTTTCTCATAATATGTTGCTTGATGCAATGGCATCAGAAAAGGATAATCTTGATAACAAACATGCCAATACACAAGTTCCGAAAGCAATTGGCTTTGCAAGAATTGGTGAAGTAAGTAATGATAAAAGGTTTGAAAAAGCAGGGAATTTTTTTTGGGAAACAGTAATTACAAACCGTACGCTTGCTTTTGGCGGTAACAGCCGAAGAGAGTTTTTTCCCAGCGTTGCTGCCTGCAGCGACTTTATAAATGATGTAGAAGGACCTGAGTCTTGCAATTCATATAACATGCTAAAGCTGGCCAAAGATCTGTTCAGAAGCGATCCTTCAGTAAAATATGTTGATTATTATGAAAGGACTTTATACAACCATATACTATCTACTCAGCATCCTGTAAATGGAGGCTATGCCTATTTTACTCCTGTCCGCCCGCGTCATTACAGGGTTTACTCCTCTCCTGACAAGGCAATGTGGTGCTGTGTGGGAAGTGGAATGGAAAATCATAGCAAATACAATGAATTCATCTATACACATCGGTTCAATTTATTGTTTGTAAATCTTTTCATTTCGTCTGAATTAAACTGGAGAGGCAAAAAAATAAAGATCAAACAGGTAACAAACTTTCCGTATGAAGAACAAACAAGATTGATAATAACAGAGGGGACCGCCAGCTTTCGCTTAATGATACGTCATCCATCATGGGTAGCTGATAGTGCATTGAAAGTTTTGGTAAATGGCAAAGCAGTATCCCTTACTTCTCATAGTTCAACGTATGTTGCCGTTGACAGGGTATGGAAAAAGGGTGATGTTGTGCAGGTTGTATTGCCAATGCACAATTCAATTGAACACCTGCCAAATGTTTCAAACTATATAGCAATTATGCATGGCCCTATTTTATTAAGTGCAAAAACAGGGACAGAGGATTTGAAAGGTCTGATCGCAGATGATAGTCGCTGGGGACATATCGCCAGCGGGAAAAAACTTCCGGTGGTCCAGGCGCCAATAATCATTGAGGACAGTATTGCATCGATTACAAGTAAATTAAAACCTGCTCCGGGCCAACCGCTGACTTTTACTGCAACACAAGTAAAAATGGTAAATCCCATAAATGCAGTATTTGAACCTTTCTTTAAGATCCATGATGCAAGGTATATGATGTATTGGCTGGCATTAACCAATGATCAGTATCGTTCCTATTTAGATTCAATTGCTACGATTGAAAAAGATCAGCTGGATTTGGAAATGCGTAAAATTGATTTTGTTGCTCCCGGTGAGCAACAACCAGAAGCCGATCATGCGATCCAACAACTAAATTCAAATACAGGAAATCATTTGGATGAATTCTGGAGAGATGCACGCAATAATGGATACTTCAGCTATAACCTGGCTACCAATAAAGAAACCGGTTTGAATTTGATCGTTCGTTATTGGGGTGCAGAATGGGGCAACAGGAAGTTTGACATTTATATTGACAGCGAAAAACTATTAACTGAAGATAACACGGGTAGGTGGAACCAGTCAGCATTTCAAAATATAGAATACGCTATTCCTGATTCAATGATCAAAGGGAAGGATAGGATTCGAATAAAATTCCAGGCGCTGGAAGGGAATTCAGCCGGGGCAGTTTATTATATCCGCCTGGTAAGAAAAAAAGAATAGCAATGATTTGAAGTATAATGAACATATAAATATTAGAATACTTAATTACAATAATCATGAAGGGACATAAACATATTTTATTATTAACGATCACAGTGGTATTTGCATTTATCAATACCGCATCGGCTCAAAATCCATTTATACGGGATCAATACTCAGCTGATCCTTCGGCAAGGGTATTTGGTGACCGGGTTTATGTTTTCCCTTCGCATGATATTCTTGCCACCGAAGGAAAAGGGAGAATTGGCTGGTTTTGTATGGAAGATTACCATGTGTTCTCATCAGCCAATCTTACAGACTGGACAGATCATGGCATGATCGTGCAACAAAACAAAGTACCGTGGGTTAGACCAAATAGTTACAGCATGTGGGCACCTGATTGCGTTT
>DASUTO010000377.1:0-3919 GCA_036374555.1 Chitinophagaceae bacterium | reverse complement strand
AAACCTAAATGTTTTGTATAAAATTCAATGGCTGCGTCCACATCTTCAACCATATATCTCACATTTACCTGGTCTTGTTTCATACGTTTTCTTTAGCATTATTAATTAAAGGTCTGTAAATGCGCACAAAACTTATGCCTGAGGGAGGCTGCGAGCTGCGAGCTTTCCAGTTCGGGATTATTGTTGTCGCGTTCATTGTGACCTTTGTGGCTCTTTGTGTTCGTTGTGATGCCATAAGTTGGTGCAATGTTTAATGCATCACAACGAACACAAAGTATCACGAAGAGCACGACGGCTATGAGCTTTAATCTACATGATATTCTTTTTGCAGAAGTTGTATTGTTTCCGTTGCAGACTTCAATAGTGATTGAAGTCGTGTAATGATTACAATCGATGTAGTTTTATATTGGTGGAGATAATAAGTGAGGTCCAACAGCAGGCTTTTGTCGGTGGTGCGTAAGGCGGGGTTGCCAGTCGGTCGATTGATTTCCATTCCACGGATCATTGTTTCCAGAATATTCGCATCATATAGTTTGGCCAGCAGGGGATACATGATAGATAACTCGTCAAACTCCCTTGCCTGCAGGTACACGATATAATCATTCGCCTGGTCGTACATCATAATCGCGTCAGATGCTTTCTGATTCCGGATGAGGCGTAGTCCACCCGCATTCTTAAGTTGTTTGATGGTGCGGTCATTGGCCTGGTAGAGTGTAGAGCGGGTAGTGCGTCGGCCAAAATAATAAGCCTCGGCACCGTATGCATTGGGATTTGGATTGTTTAATACCCTTATCAATGAATCGATGATCATAGTTTTTGAATTCCGCAGTTTGATATTGGCATTTATTTTTGCGGTATCCTGTTTTAAGTCTTCGACATATGAATTGATGAATACTCTTTCTCTTTTGTGTTCTACATAATGTTCACGCATGTTTTCTACGAGAAATCCGGCACTAATTGCCAGGAAGAGCATGAGGAATTCAAACAGGTAATGTTTGAAATGCTTTTCTTTTTTGGGCGTATGTGGGTGGTGGTGGACTTCCATGACTGTGTTCGCCTTTGATGCAGGCTAATATGCGTCAAAAAATCCGGGAATAACATACGTAATTTATCCCATTTTTCTGGAAGTGGAGACAGTTTGGGGATGTTCTTCAGTCGCTTTTACCACATAGGAGCATAGAAGCATAGTTTACACATAGATCTATCTTTAGTCGAAAAAGTAATGGCCTATGCTCACATATGCTTCTATGCTCCTATGTAGTAAAAAAGCCAAAGGAGAATTTTTCTGCTAAACCCCAACAGAGAATTTCCTTTACATGGCTAGTTTAGAAAAACCTCGGAATGAAAAAGGCCGACATTTCTGCCGACCTCTTAAAATTATTCTCCTAATCAACTTGTCGCTTTCGCTATTAAGCTAGTATAAACAGACAAGCAAGGACAAACTAATTCTAGCATTAACCTATCCCAAATCCTTCAACCACTTTACCAAATCATCCTTCGCTTTCCCTGTTTTACTCTGAATTCTACCCCATGTTTCATCTTCTTTACCTTCTTCATATTTCAGGTCGTCGTCTGTAAGGTTTGCATATTTCTGTTTTAGCTTGCCTTTCCACTCATTCCATTTTCCTTTTACTTCTAACTTATCCATAGTATTAGTTTTTAAATGATTAATAGGGTTATCGTGATAAAAGGATTAAAAACTGTGCCATAGTGCATGTACTTACATATCACCGCGATGTGATGGGTAAATATTCAACATTATGGTTATCAAATGCCTCACTATGAGTTTTAACATTCCTTGAAATACGCATAGTGTGGAGCAGTCATCGATTTTGCCAGGATGTGTTTATGCATCCGATATGAAGTATATTAGCTTTGTTACAATCAATTTATGCCTGCGAAAGATATTTACCTATCGAAATCAATTGAACAACTTGAAGGTGTTTGGGAGAGGTTTGATCCCCCTACGCCACTTTTAGAAAAAGTTCATCGATTTAGAAAAGTTCCCATTTCGGAGTTGACTATCGAACAACTAAGATTATTGATTGGTCAAAACGTCGGATTGATTTATTTAATTCCAATTGCTATTCAAAAGCTCAGGGCCAACATATTTGCAGAAGGCGACCTTTACGAAGGGGATTTGCTCAGCAGTGTACTTACTTCCGAAGACAGCTTTTGGGAGCAACATTCTTTATTAAAAAGAGAATTACAGGATCTGTTAAAAGGAAATAGGCCCGTAATCGAAGAGAAGAACGTAGCCAACCAATACAGGCAGCTAATTAAAAAGATAGATGCTTTTCAACTTAAATAAAAGGAATTCATATCAACAAGCACCTAAAAAGTAAAAGTGGTTACCATGGCTGAAAAACCCAACCCGGGAACCACTTTTATCTTTTAACTTTTATCTTTTATCTCTTCACTGTCACCAACATAAAAGTTGCCGGAATAGAAGTATTATTATTCGTCCCTTTATTCTGACTGTTGAATAAAGTTTCCAACTCCTGTTGCAACTGCGTTGCCTTGCCATTCTTTTCCGCTGCTTCAAATGCATTCATGGTAGGTCCGTAGTAATTCTTGAACCTGATCACAAATTCTGAAGCTGTGATCGGTGCGGCGAATGTGAAGGTCTCCCGGGAGAACGATACGTTTTCTTTGGGAATACCAGCAGCTTCGAAACGTTCAGTAACATTGCTTTCCACACCCCACAACATCGGACTTACAAATCCTTCTGGTGGTGGAGGTGTATATGCTGAGCTGATTTTGAGTATTTGTGCTACCAGTGTAGGATCGCCGGGTATCCAGTTGCCCATCACAATTCTTCCGCCCTTTTTAGTAACCCGTACTAATTCCTTTGCTACATCAAATGGTTTTGGGGCAAACATGGCACCGAAGACAGTAACAACAAGGTCAAAACTTTCATCTTGCAGGTCTTCCAGGTTCGTAGCATCACCATATTGAATAACACAATTGTCGAGACCTTCTTCCTTAATTCTTTTGTTGCCCGCTTCTACCAGGTTGCGCGCAATGTCAACTCCCAGTACATCGGCGCCGAGTTTAGCGGCAGGAATGGCGGTGGTACCGTCACCACAACCAAGATCGAGCACTTTCATACCTTTTTTAATACCGAGTTTGGCGACAAGCGAAGCTCCGCTTTCGCGCATGGTTTCTGCCAGGCGGGTAAAGTCTCCTTTTTCCCATAACGCCTGGTTTGGATTAACTAATGTTTGATTTGCATTCATGTTTCATGTTTTTAGGTGATGCAAGGTAAATCTATGAAGTATAGCCGAAATTTTAGAATTTCCTAACGGTAAAACTTTTTTGTGAATCGCCTAATATAATCCAATGTTTTCCAAATGGATTATACTGACAGCACAGGTGCCCATTTCGTACTAACGGTATTCAACGGATATTTCTATTCCATTTTTACCTGACAGCAGCCTGGTCTTATTAGATTTATCTTAACATCCTTCCTGCGAAAATGAATAGGGCCCGGAGAGACGCACATGCATTAACTATTATCTAAAAAAAGTTCCTTGTTTCTAGGTATTGCACAGCAAAGGAACGGGCACTATATTGCGTCTCTAAATCGATATATGAAAAAATTATTAATCCTGTCCCTGTCCCTTTCTTTTGCCTATACCAGTTTTTCCCAGCAGTTTAGCAAGATAAAAGAGTGTGCGATTCAAAATGGCATACTGAAAGATGTAGAGTTAGATTATAACCCTGCTACCGGCGACCGCTCGATTGTCGTGAATGGCGTGCGTAAGAACTTTTATGATGTGTATCCCAAATCGGGCCCGGAGTATGCCAAGGGACAGTCCTGGTATACTAATAGCGACAGCATCCAGTTCAATGGGAGCTCATTTAAAAAATATGGATACCCCCGAATATTGGGCATCAATGATATTACGAAAATCGG
>DASUTO010000376.1:0-12718 GCA_036374555.1 Chitinophagaceae bacterium | reverse complement strand
AGTTTATGAAGGAAGGGGAAATCTTTTTTTGTTTCCAGGAATCGTAACATAAAAGCCATAAAAAAACAAATACCAAGGATCTGGAGCACAAAATCCATGTAGGATTCAAAGAAAAAATTCCTTTCAATGGATCGATTGAAGTAAAATTGTTTAGTGAAAAACATGAATCCGAGAAAAAAAGCATAAACTGCATAATAGAGAAATTCCCTGTTGCTTCCCTGTAAAAAATTCGCAAGCGAAAAAAGGATCATCATTAATAACAGGCCGCAAAATACATAAGTGAAAAGCCGAACATCAGGGTTTTCCATTTGCAATTTTGCAGTGAATGTGTCTATATAATTTTGCCTGAATATATAAGGGTAGAATCCACTTGTATAAGTTCTTAATGGATAGCACTCGGCAAGAATGGTAACTGTATCATGCGGCAAAACGGTGAATAATCTATAAGAGATACTATCCCGGATAAGAGGGGCGATCACAGGCAAAGCGGTGGCTTTGTTGTTTTCTATCTTATATAGAATAACATTTTCAAAAAACAGATCGGGAAAAAAATAGAGACTATCGGGTGTATCCGTGTTGTTAACTACTGAGAAACGGGCAAGAAGCTTTTTGGAGACATTTCGAGGTTTAACATGAGTCATTTTTAAAGGCTCCAGGGATAAGGTATTTGCATTGTACCCGGTTTCAACGTTAAAATTCCTTGGAACAAATCCTGCTGGAATTCTTTTTAAGTAATGTTTTTCAGAGTTCTTGTTGAGCGTTATTAAAGTATCCGGGTACTGGCAAAATGCCATATTAGGGGCAACTAAAAAAATAAAAACAAAGAGACAAGTCTTTGATAAATGTTTGAATTGAGAGGATCGGTTTTGGTGAGATTTCATTCAGTTTCCAGATGCAGACCAAATATAATCAATGCCCTTTTCAGAAGCCAGTTTTTAGGATATAAGTTTCTGATCACCATCCCACGGGATTTTACAATAAAATTGTGGAGATGTTGAAAACATCAACTATCCATTGTAGAGGGCTTCTTATTATCTTTGTTCATATGGCCAATAAGCTGAAAGGCAATTCCACTAAAAATCCTGTGGAAAGAACCAGAAAAACCAAGTCAGTCCCGATAGCTATCGGGATGACACCCGAGAAAGAAGAAAAAATAAACCTGAAAGAACTTGCCAGGGATGAAAGAACCTGGAAGATCGTAGGGTTCGTGTTTCTTTTCTTTTCTTTCTTCCTGCTTATTTCATTCATTTCTTATTTTTTTACCTGGCGAAATGATCAAAGCGAAATAAAGAACGGACTTTCTTTATTTGATGAGAAAGCGAATATTCAGAACCTGCTTGGTGTATTAGGAGCTTTTATATCCTATTTTTTTATTGATAATGGATTTGGTATTGCATCATTACTTATCTGTACCTTTTTCTTTGTGGTTGGCGTTAATCTTCTTTTCAGGCGCAGGGTGTGGTCGGTCTGGAAAAATCTCCGGTATGTAACGATCGGCATGCTGGTATTATCCGTTTGCATGGCCTTCCTATTTGGGATGTTCAATGCCAGTCAATTTCAATTCGGGGGAGCTGTCGGTAATATGATCGCCGATTGGCTGAAAAAGATTCTTGGTAGTGTTGGAACAGCAGCCCTGTTACTTGTTGTTGCTGTATCCTATGTCATCTGGCAATTTAATCCCGCATTTAATATACCAAAACGTAAAGTTGCTGACGAGGAGAAACCGGGAACAGATATCAACGAGGAAAAAGTTATACCTGTTATCGGCAAGACGATAAATGATATTTATGCTGAAAATGGAACAAGAGGAAATAGTTTAAGAACAAACGGGGAGACGCTGGTGCTTTCGCCAACAAACACCAATAATGATCAGCCTGAATTTAAGTTGATAGAGAAAGAAGAAACCGGGCCGGCTATTGAAGTGGTAAAGGAAAAGCCACTGCTAATACCACCTGTTGAAGCAATACAAACAATTTTACCAAAAGAAGAAATAAAGCCTGTAAGGAAAACTGCAAAAGAAAATAGCGAAGCGGATATTGCGCTTGAAATAAAGGAATTTCCGAATGAGCCGATTGCAGAAGGAGAGGAGGAGAAAGAAAAAGGCTATGAAAATCTTCCGCCTTATGAACCCACACTCGATCTGAGAGATTATCGTTATCCTACATTAGATCTTTTAGAAACTCATGGCAGCGAAAAAATTGTTCAGGATGCAAATGAATTGGAAAATAACAAGAACCAGATCATCGCCACGCTCCGCAATTATGATATAGAGATCCAGAAGATAATGGCGACTGTCGGGCCAACTGTTACCTTGTATGAAATAGTTCCCGCAGCTGGTATTCGTATTTCAAGAATAAAAAACCTCGAAGATGATATTGCTTTAAGTCTTGCCGCATTGGGTATCCGTATCATTGCACCGATCCCGGGTAAGGGAACGATCGGTATTGAAGTGCCCAACGTGAGAAAGAGCATCGTGAGTATGAAAACTTTATTAGGCTCGGAAAAATTCCAGCATAATAATTACAGCCTGCCGATAGCATTGGGTAAGAAAATTGACAACGATAATTTCATTGTAGATCTTACCAGTATGCCGCACTTGTTAATGGCGGGAGCAACGGGGCAGGGAAAATCAGTGGGAGTAAATGCTATCCTTGTTTCTTTATTGTATAAGAAACATCCGTCACAATTAAAGTTTGTTTTGATCGATCCGAAAAAAGTTGAATTAAGTCTTTATCGTGTTATTGAAAATCATTTTCTCGCAAAGCTTCCGGGCGAAGAAGAAGCGATCATCACTGATACAAAAAAAGTAGTGCATACATTGAATGCGCTTTGTATTGAAATGGATAATCGGTATGACCTGCTGAAAGAAGCTGGTGCCAGAAATATCAAAGAGTATAACGAGAAATTTGTAAAGCGACGATTAAGTCCTTTAAAAGGACACCAGTTCCTTCCTTTTATTGTCTTGGTAATTGATGAGTTTGCCGATCTTATTATGACAGCGGGAAAAGAGATAGAAATGCCAATTGCCAGGTTGGCCCAATTGGCCCGTGCAGTAGGAATTCATTTGATCATTGCAACGCAACGTCCTTCTGTAAATATTATCACAGGTACTATTAAAGCAAACTTTCCTTCCCGCATAGCGTTTAAAGTTTCATCAAAAATTGACTCAAGGACAATCCTCGATACTGGCGGCGCCGAGCAATTAATTGGAAAAGGAGATATGCTGGTTTCGCATCATGGAGAAGTCACAAGATTGCAATGCGCTTTTGTTGATACTCCCGAAGTGGATAAAGTTGTTAGCCATATTGAAAAACAAAGAGGCTATCCTCAGGCATTCCTTTTACCAGAATATGTTGATGAAAAAGAACTGGAGTCAAAAGATTTTGATGTAAATGATAAAGATGCACTTTTTGAAGACGCTGCCCGTCTCATTGTCCAAAACCAGGTTGGTTCTACCTCTCTTTTGCAAAGAAGAATGAAATTGGGCTATAACCGTGCTGGCAGGCTAATGGATCAATTAGAGGCTGCCGGAGTGGTTGGTCCTAACCAGGGAAGCAAGGCCCGTGATGTATTGATCAAGACCGAGGCTGACCTGAATCAACATCTTGGCAATTTAATTTAAGCTGTTAAATAACCTTTGCAAAGCAACCACATGATCCTGGCTGGCATCCTCTAAGATGTAATTGGCCTATATTTGCGGCCGGCCTTTTTTGGTATAATATTAGTCAGATAAACCAGGCATTATGAAAAGATTTTATACATTATTGTTTTTGTTAATTGGAGTTATCACAATTAAAACGAATGCACAGGCCACAAATGACCCTGATGCAAAGAAAATACTTGATGGTGTTAGCGCTAAGTTCAAAACTTATAAAACCGTTAAATCAACGTTTACTTTTAAAACAGAGAATGCGGCTGGCAAAACGCTTTCATCAAAAAATGGCACTGTATGGATCAAAGGCAATAAATACAAAGTGACTATTGTGGGACAGGAAATATTTTGTGATGGAGTAAATGTGTGGAATTATGATAAAGCTTCAAATGAAGTTACTATCACAAAATTTGATAATAACAGCAGCGGATTGACACCTCAGAAAATGTTCACAAATTTTTACGACAAAGATTTTTTGTATAAACTGAATGGAGAAAAAAAGCAGGGCTCAAAAACCTTCCAGGAAATTGAATTAACACCCACTGATAAGACCAAAACCTATCACAAGGTATACTTATCAATTGATAAGGCCAATAAAACGATAAGTATTACTAAAGTGATAGAAAAAGATCAGACCAAACATTCGATCATTGTAAATTCATTTACTCCCAATGGAGCAATAGATGACAAACAGTTTGTTTTTGATGCAAAAAAATATCCAGGTGTTGAGATCATAGATAATCGCTGATCATTTGCGAGTCCCCCTTCGGTGGACCAAGCCATCTCATCAAGATCGTATTCCGGTTTAATTTATCGAGGAGTTTACTTCGTCCGCCTTCTGCGGACTCATAAGTCATTTTCCCCAGCGGAAAGTTTTTAAATCAAATCCTGCGAGGTCTAATACACGATCAACCACAGTGGCAGCAACTTCATCAATTGTTTTTGGTAAGCTATAAAAGGACGGTGTAGCAGGACAAATAATGCCTCCGGCAAGTGTAACGGTCTCCATATTCCGGATATGAATTAAACTATACGGTGTATCACGAACAACGCATATTAATTTCCTTCTTTCTTTTAAAACAACATCGGCTGCTCTTGTTATCAGGTCATTTGAAACACCAGCAGCGATGCGACCCAGTGTTCCCATTGAGCACGGCACAATGATCATGGTATTGAATTTACCTGAGCCAGATGCGAATGGCGCAGTAAAATCTGTAGTTGAATAATTCTTTACCTGTAAATTTTTATACTCATCATTCCCTGTTTCGGTTTCCCAAACTTGTTTTGCATTTTCAGTCATTACCATTGCCAGCTCATCACATTGATCTTTCATGGCAAGTATTTTTCCTAATAACAATCTTGCATAAATAGATCCACTGGCACCCGTAATAGCAACGACTAGATTGTTCATTATTTTAAAATATTGTTTTTAGTCAGTGGAATCGTTACCGGACATGAATTAATTCTACAAACAATTTTTTGTTCGATTGACGAAGGTCAATATTTCACGTTTCAACTCCAAAATGTCCAAAATACACCTTTAAAACTTGCAATATTAATTTTTTATTACCGAGTTTAGCAACGAATTTTCATAGGATAAGGTTTAATGGTTAATGGTTTTTGATTAGGGGCCCCCGATTTCCATCGGGGGTTCTACATTTAAAGAAGGTCAGTATTTAAATAAAAAAGGCATTGTTTTTAGCAATGCCTTTCATATTTATAAGAGTTAAAATCTTATTTGTCCTTTGGTTTATCCAGCATGTATTCAAATCTTTTCCCACTATATTCAGCCATGTCAGGAACTGAATCTACTTTGTAAGCACCCGCACCCAATTTTTTCTTTGTTTCTTCAAACGCTTTAAGAGTAGCTTCAATATCCGCATCAGTATGTGCTGCCGAGGGAATAAGACGATAAATGATATGTCCTTTTGGAATTACAGGATATACTACGATTGATGCAAAGATTCCATAATTCTCGCGCAGGTCCATCACCATTGCAGTGGCTTCTTCTACCCCACCTGTCATATATACTGGTGTTACCGGTGAATCAGTTTTGCCAATATCAAATCCTTTTTCTTTTAAACCATTTTGCAGTTTCCTTGCATTGCTCCAGAGCTTTTCCTTAAACTCAGGATGGGTTCTTAAAAGCTCCAATCTTTTTAAATTACCCACTACCAAAGGCATTGGTAAACTTTTTGCGAAGATCTGGCTACGGATATTGTAACGGATATAATCAACGATGTCTCTTGGCCCGGCAATGAAAGCACCGATCGATGCCATTGATTTTGCAAACGTCGAGAAATAAAGATCGATATCGTCCTGGCAATTTTGCTCTTCACCTGCGCCAGCGCCGGTTTTGCCTAATGTTCCGAAACCATGTGCATCATCTACGAGTAATCTGAAATCATATTTCTCTTTCATTGCACAGATCTCTTTTAGCTTTCCCTGGTCGCCAGCCATACCAAATACGCCTTCCGTGATCACCAATATTCCGCCAGCGCCTTGTTTTTCTATAAGTGTAGTTGCACGTTGCAGTTGTTTTTCGCAATCCTCCACATCATTATGCTTGAAAACATAACGATGACCGGGGTGAAGACGGAGTCCATCAATTATGCAGGCATGGCTTTCTGCGTCATAAACGATAACATCGTGACGGCTGCAAAGGGTATCTATAAGACTTACCATTCCCTGGTAGCCATAATTAAGCAATGCACAATCTTCCTTCATAACAAACTCTGCTAATTCGCTTTCTAATTGCTCATGCAGGTCACTATTTCCACTCATCATACGGGCACCCATGGGGAGAGCTAATCCGTATTGTGCAGCACCATCGGCATCTGCTTTACGTACTTCAGGATGATTAGCTAGGCCGAGATAATTATTCAAGCTCCAGACGATAACCTCTTTACCTCTGAATTTCATACGACTGCTTATTTCACCTTCCAACTTTGGGAAAGCGAAATAGCCATGTGCCTGTTTGCGATGCTTACCAATCGGGCCATAATTTTTCAGTAAACGCTCAAAAATATCTGCCATATTTTGATAGTTGGTTATTTTAATAAATCGCCGCAAAGGTAAGGTTTAGAAGGCGTTTTGAGGCCTGAATTTTAAACAAACGATCCATATCTGAACCAGGGTATTATTACTAACCTGCTCCTCAATTTTCTACACCCCCACTTGCCTTTTATAAAGCTGAATCGCATTTTCAAAACCCAGGTAAATGGCGTCGCAAACAAGGGCGTGGCCAATACTCACCTCGTCCAGCCAGGGAATATTTTCTCTCAGAAATTTTAAATTGGTGAGATCGAGATCGTGACCCGCATTTAATCCAAGACCAAGTTCTTTTGCTTTTTTTGCCGCTTCCAGATATGGTTGAATTGCCAATTGCTTACTGCCGGTTGCAAACTGTTTAGCGTAGCCTTCAGTATATAGTTCAATGCGATCCGTCCCCGTGTCTCCAGCACCCTTTACCATGTCGATATCGGGATCGACAAAGATGGAAACACGAATTCCTGCCGCTTTAAATATTTTAATCTTTCCCACTAAGTACTCTTTATACTTTACCGTATCCCAACCATGATCGGAAGTAAGTTGTCCAAGCGTATCGGGAACCAACGTAACCTGGTCTGGTTTTGTTTCCAAAACAAGGTCAACGAATTTTTGTTCCGTGCAATTGCCTTCAATATTAAATTCGGTTGTGATGATCTTTTTAATTTCTCTTACATCGTTGTATCGGATATGACGTTCATCGGGGCGGGGATGAACTGTAACTCCATCAGCGCCGAAACGTTGTGCGGCAATAGCTGCTTTTACTACATCAGGATTATTTCCGCCACGGGAATTTCTCAAGGTTGCAAACTTATTGATGTTAACAGATAGCCTGGTCATAAGCAAATCTACAAATTCGTTGAAAAGTGAATGTTATTTTAACTTGTTGTTATTGAACTATGAGCTAAATTGCCCTAGACAAATCTTACCATGAAAAACATCCTCTTGTTGCCTGCATTGTTATTTATTTCAATAACATCCGCATTTGCGCAAAAAGCTCCTTTGTCAGCAGAAGAGATAATGAAAGACGCTTTTGCTTCCGCGAAAAGACAAAATAAAAAAGTCCTGGTAATGTTTCATGCATCGTGGTGTGGCTGGTGCCACAAAATGGATACATCATTAAATGACGTATCTGTAAAAAAATTCTTTGATGACAATTTTGTTATTCGCCATCTCGTCGTTTTTGAATCAAAAGGAAAATCGAACCTGGAAAACCCCGGTGCATTAGAAATGATCACAAAGTATGAAGGCAAAGACCAGGGCATTCCATTCTGGCTAATTTTTGATAAAGATGAAAATTTTTTAGCCGATTCCAGGATGAAACAAACAGTCAATGGCGTGGAAAAACTTCAAAACACCGGATGTCCTGCATCAAAAGCAGAAGTGGATTATTTTATTGAAGTGTTGAAAAAGACAACGTATTTAAAAGAAGATGAACTTGAAAAGATCAGAATAAGATTCAGGAGGAATGAGTATGCGAATTAAAAATCCTTTTTACTGTTCCTTAGCATTTCAGGAAAGCCCCAGTTTTTAGAGAGTGCATTTACCGCCATTGCAATTCGTTTGATCTTTGTAGGCTCGGTTTTGGCAGAGTCGATCCATTTACTGAAGTAGTTTCGATGCGAACCTGAAAGTGTATCGAAAAATTTTCTCGCAGGAGGATCATCGTTCAGACAAGCAATAAAATCTTCATTCAACTTATATCCTTCAGGATCCACCTGCAACTTCACATTTAGCATTGCCCCTTTTCTTTTATGGATTGCTCTTCTTAGATCAGCATTAAGCGTAAGAATAAAATTGCCACCACCCATTGGAATCAGAGCGATTCCTTTAATTGAAAAACTGTCAAGTTTGCCTTTTACCCGAAATCCTTTCTTGTTTCCGGGCATTAATTTTTCAGCAATATCTGAGGGAACATCAATATAGGTCCAGCCGGTTTTTTCGCCCTGCTTGCCAAATTGCTTTATAATAGTTGTAAACTGAACCATTCCCGGCAAAAATAATATTTACCGGATCACATGCTACTGCTGGCTTATTTCTTCTTCAATGGCATCATTTAGTTGGACCTCATATTGGCAGATCCATTTCGGGAGTAGAGTGGAGCTAAGCTTCCAGGCACCGCCCTCTTTAAACATCGAGAAAATGATACGATTGCCGCGGTCATCCACGGTATCCACCGAGCATTTCTCATCATTGCCCGTACCTGTTTTTCTGAAATTGAACTCTCTCAGGCGTCCTTCAGCTTTTATCAGCTTGGAGAACTGAACGTTTTTCACAAATTGTATTGGCATATCTCTATTTGTTAGATGTTTTATAAGCAAATTTTATGCTATACTTTCTAATAACAAAAAATGATTTAGTAAAAAACATTATTGTTCGTGAATGCGAATGTTAATTTGCTTTTGAGGAAATATTCTCAAAAATTTATTTCATGCGAAACAATATGCCTTTTAAAATGAAAACCCCGGGGCCCTCACATCAGATTGATGAATTGAAAGCTCCGGGATCGCTTTGGTCAAAAGATTCAAAGCAGGTTAATACTGTTCTAATTCAGGCAGTTTGGCCGCAAGTACGTCTATTCTTTCGATTGTTGGAGGCCTGGAGAAAAGGTCGGCAGCTTTATCCTTAAGGGCTTGAGCAACCTGGCCTGCGAGGTGAGCTTCTCTTCCTTTATTGTCGGAAAATGTGTCAAAGATCGCATACGAAGTTGGCCCAAGCTTTAAGGCGTACCAGGTGATAGTTTCTGCTTCGTTATTAACGATAGTTAGACCATCCTTTAAAAATCTCTCCACTTCTGCTTCTTTGCCTTTTTTGGCTTCTAACTGAACCCATAATGCAACGTTTGTCATGTGAACCTCCTTTTTGATAATGGAAAAATTGGAGAACCGCTAAAGGGTACAACAACTATTCCAAATGGAATTTCAAGAACGAATTAGTTCTGCACAGGGTTTTAAAATTGAAAAGCCAAGCTTACGGCGCAAGAACTGGTAGCGGTGGTTTCACAAAAAAGTCTTTGGTCGAAAAATTTGGATGAGGAAGATACCTTATTTCAGAAAATAAAAACCCACCTTATCAAAGTGGGTTTTCAAGATATTCTCAAAACCTGATCAATACCTGTAATGCTCCGGCTTGAACGGCCCACTCTTTGGTATACCAAGATAATCGGCCTGCTCAGTGCTGAGTTCATCCAGTTCAACTCCAATTTTCGAAAGATGAAGTCTTGCTACTTTCTCATCCAGATGTTTTGGAAGAACATATACTTTGTTCTCGTAACTCTTATGGTTGGTCCAAAGTTCTATTTGCGCCAAAGTTTGATTGGTAAATGAATTACTCATTACAAAACTTGGATGACCAGTAGCACAACCAAGATTCACCAAACGACCTTCTGCAAGAAGGATGATGTCTTTGCCATCAACCGTATAAACATCTACCTGTGGTTTCACGGTATCTTTTGTGTGGCCAAAATTATTATTCAACCATGCTACGTCAATTTCGATATCAAAGTGACCGATGTTGCAAACGATCGCCTTGTCTTTCATGCTGCGGAAATGTTTTTCCGTAATAAGGTCACGACAACCGGAAGCTGTCACAATGATATCAGCTTCTTTCACGGCATCAACCATTTTCTTTACTTCAAAACCATCCATAGCAGCCTGCAATGCACAGATAGGATCTATTTCAGTTACGATAACACGACAACCTGCACCTTTCAATGAAGCTGCAGAACCTTTACCGACATCACCATAACCCCCAACAACAGCTACTTTACCTGCCATCATCACATCAGTTGCACGACGGATCGCATCAACCAAACTTTCTTTACAACCGTATTTATTATCAAACTTACTTTTTGTAACAGAATCATTCACGTTGATCGCAGGAACCGGTAATGTTCCTTTCTGCACTCTTTCATAAAGACGATGAACACCAGTGGTTGTTTCTTCACTGATCCCTTTTAAATGCTGGATCAGTTCAGGATATTTATCCAAAACGATATTTGTAAGATCACCACCGTCATCAAGTATCATGTTTAATGGACGATCAGCACCGCCAAAGAAAAGAGTTTGCTCGATACACCAATCTGCTTCTTCCAAAGTTTGTCCTTTCCAGGCAAATACCCCAATACCTGCCGCTGCAATAGCCGCTGCCGCATGATCCTGAGTTGAAAAAATGTTGCAGGAACTCCATTTCACTTCGGCCCCCAGTTCGATAAGTGTTTCAATGAGAACAGCCGTTTGGATGGTCATATGCAAGCATCCTGCAATACGAGCTCCCTTAAGGGGCTGCTTTGGTCCATATTCTTTGCGGATCGCCATGAGACCGGGCATTTCTGCTTCGGCGAGACGAATTTCTTTTCTTCCCCATTCGGCAAGTGAAATGTCTTTCACTTTATTGGGCAGCTTAAAATCGATTTTTGAAATTGTTGATGCTGACATGGTTTTTAATTAAGAATTATGAGTTAAAAATTTTGAATTCTTTCTTCGTGCCTTTATGTGTCCATTGCCGCGGAAAGAAGATAGCAGGTACACAAAGGATCATGAAGAGCCCAAAGTTAGAGTAAATAGGCAAAACGACTGACTTCTTATAAAAAATTGGAATAAAACCACAAAAATTTCGTTTATTGTAGCATAAATACCTGTTTTACTATGGCTAAAGCATCGAAAAAAGAAGAATCGACTACTCATGTTGCGCTGGATCAGAAAGACCTGGCAATACTAAAGCTATTGCAACACAATGCAAGAGCCACTGTAAAAGAAATTTCTGACAAAGTAAATTTGAGTACAACACCTGTGTATGAGCGTATCAAATGGATGGAAGAAACCGGAGTGATCAAACAATATGCAACGCTTGTTGATCCGGCAAAACTGAACAAGCGATTGATGGTGATCGTATATGTTTCACTTAAGCAGCATAACAAAACTGCAGGATCAAAATTTGTGAAAGCGATCTATGAAATGAACGAAGTACTTGAATGCTACAGCATTTCCGGGGAATTTGATTTTATGCTGAAGATTGTGGTGGAGGACATGAATGCTTATTATGATTTTCATGTGAATCGCCTCTCCGAGCTGGACAATATTGGGAACGTGCAGAGTATTTTTGTGATGGGAGTAGTGAAGGAGACCCATATCTTAATTTGATTTTTCCTGACTCTGGTGGTTGTAGGCGACTATAGTATTTTTATTTTGTGTTTCAGATGAAATTGATCTTTGGAAAGTAATCAGAGCCGGCATTTTGAGAGGTTTTTATCGTAAAAAGTACAATTATCGCCTGCAAATCTGTAATTTGTTTAGTTGTTATTAACCAATTTGTTCAATAATTAATCAAACGACCAACGAATACTGTTGATGTGCCGTCTGTAACCCTGATAATCCGGATGAATCATGAAAAAGAAAATTTTACTAATTGCAGGGCTGATGCTAATTATCGGTTCAGTTTTTGGACAAAAAGATAAAGGGAAGTCGGGGCAAAAGTTTGATAAAAGACTATTGTGCCCTTTTGAAAATGGGATGGGACTTGAACCGAAGGAGGCATTTAGCTGGGACCCGCCGGATAAGAAAGTAATAATGATAAGCAGGACAGACACAGCGATCCGCAGTTGTATTGATGCAAGAGTGTTGAGCATTAACCCTACAGAAGATGGTCGCTTTGAGATGGTGATCTATTATAAAGAATGGTATTTCTGGTATTTCGGGATTTCGAAAGCACTAGTAAATGTAAACCAGCAAATAAAAGCGGGCCAGGTACTCGGCAATTATACTTTCGGACAAGAAATGGAATTCAGGATGTTTAAAGATGAGGAACCGATGGATCCACGTGAATTTCTTGAGTGTAAGATAAGCGAAGAGAAAAAAGAATAAAAAATAAACCTTGACCTTAAAAATTTAAATTATGCCAGCCTACGATACAGTGTCACAAGCAGTGAACGAATTAAAACAAAGAGGATATACATTGGATTTTAATCTTAAGGGAAGTGCCCTGGAATGCCAGGGACAAAAATTTAATGCGCAAGAATTT
>DASUTO010000375.1:0-9647 GCA_036374555.1 Chitinophagaceae bacterium | reverse complement strand
GATACTAATATATATGTGGCTGTACCGATTCAGGATGCTTTATTTGAACCATCGGTTTTTTCACCCAACAATTATGATATATTAGGAGATTATTACAACACAGTCCATATTATTTTCGATATTATCGATGAACTGAATCTTAATCTTCGCATCTGGACAAAAGAATAATTTTTATCGGAAAGAAATCAATTCCACTTCAAATATCAATGTGCTGTTTGGCCCGATCTCGCGACTAACACCTCTATTACCATAGGCTAAATGAGGTGGAATATATAATTTCCATTTACTCCCAGTGGGCATTAACTGCAATGCTTCGGTCCAACCTTTAATTACCCCATTTAATGGAAAACTTGCTGGCTGTCCCCGGCGAACAGAACTATCAAATACTTCACCTTTTATGGTTGTACCATGATAATGACAAGTAACAGTATTATGGGCCAAAGGTTTCGGTCCATCGCCCTGGGTTATAATTTCATATTGTAAACCGCTTGGTAAGGTTACCACTGATTCTCTTTTTCCATTTTCTGCCAGAAATGCTTCACCTGCTTCCATATTATTTTTTTCTTTTTGTTGTAAAAATGATTTTAATTTTTCTGATAAAGACATAAGATAGAATTTTTATTCTAAAACAGGTCTTAACCACCTGGTGGCTTCTTCAATACTCATTCCTTTTCTTTTTGCATAATCCTCCAATTGATCCTGCATTATTTTTCCCACCCCAAAGTAGTGACTTTGTGGATGTGCAATATACCAGCCGCAAACAGAAGCCGGGGGATTCATTGCAAGACTTTCGGTTAACTCAACGCCGATATTTTCCTGCGCATTTAACAGGTCAAACAGTTTTATTTTTTCTGTATGATCAGGACAGGCAGGATAACCCGGAGCGGGGCGGATACCTTTATATGTTTCCTTGATCAGGTCTTCATTACTTAAGTTCTCATCTTTTGCATACCCCCAGAATTCTTTTCTTGTTTTTTCATGCAAACATTCTGCAAATGCTTCCACCAAACGATCGGCAAGAATTTGTACCATGATCTTATTATACTCATCATGTTCATCTGCAAATCTTTTAACCCATTTGCTGGCACCAAATACACTTACTGCAAATGCGCCGATAAAATCAGTATCGGCCCCCTGTCCCCCCAGGGGGGAACTTAGATCGTTGCTTTCTTTTAAGCTTGGTTGATTCTTTAGGGTTGATAGAATAGTGTCCAGAACTTGTTCCGTTTTATTTAGTATTTCTTCATTTTGGAAACGGATTACTTTAAACCCCTTCATATTCAGCAAGAGGGTTCTCTCCTCATCTGAAACTTTATTGTCAGGTAATTGATGTTGAAGTCCGTCAATTTCGATAATTAAATTCCTGTCAAGACAAACAAGATCGGCGATATAATTTCCAATTATGTGTTGACGCCTGAATTTATATTCCTCAAGCTTTTTGGATTTCAAAATATTCCACAATACATCTTCAGCAGGTGTAGGATTGGAACGATGATTAATAGCAAACTCTTTTAATAACGGATAAGTTACCGGATCTGCCATCATATAACCTGGCTCTTTCTCCCCTTCCCTTTGGGAAGGGGCTTTAGCAGAGTCTTCATTTATTGGAGTGGTCTGCGGGGATGGGCCCGGTTTTATAAAATCCGCCAATGAAAAGCTTGGTTGTCCAATCGCTTTTTTCAACTGCTGACGAAGAGATTCCAGCTTTACTTCGCCCTTTTCTGTCTGCAGTGTGACCGTATCTGCATTATTGCTTGTAGCCGGCCAAAAGCCAATTACTCCATTTGCTTTAAACCATTTTTCGTCTACAATTTTCTTTAGAAGTTTTTGAGCATCATCATAAATTCTTTTTGCTTCGGCTCCAAAAATTTTATCTGACAACACTTCAGGAAAACGGCCCGGCATTTCCCATGCAATAAAGAATGGCCCCCAATCAATATATTTTGCAATGGTTCCAAGATCAAATTCTTTGAAAACTTTTATGCCATCTGTTGCCGGTTTTACCGGTTTATAATTTTTCCAATCGAAGTATTCTTTTGTTATTACGGCTTCTGAATAGGGGATAAGGGATTTTGTTTTGTTCTTGCTTAAAAACTGTTCGCGGAGCTTTTCGTATTCTTTTTTGGTTTCTGCCAGGAAAGATTGTTTTTGCTCATTACTTAACAAAGAACTTACGGCAGTTACACTACGGCTGGCATCCAATACATGCAATACTCCATTATCATATTGCGGGGCAATTTTAACAGCCGTATGCATTCTTGAAGTAGTAGCGCCACCAATAAGTAATGGTTGTTTCATTCCACGGCGTTTCATTTCATGAGCGACATGCACCATTTCATCCAGAGAAGGAGTGATCAATCCGCTTAAACCAACGATATCTGCTTTTTCTTTTTCAGCTGTGTCCAGAATCTTATCAGCATGTACCATCACACCAAGATCAATAATATCATAACCATTACAGCCAAGTACAACACCCACTATATTTTTGCCAATATCATGTACATCACCTTTTACAGTTGCCAGTAAAACCTTGTGGGCACTGGCTGATTCTTTATTTTCAGTGCCGGCTGCTAAGTGAGCTTTCTTTCTTTCTTCTTTTTCTGCTTCGATATAAGGAGTAAGAATAGCAACTGATTTTTTCATCACCCTTGCACTTTTAACCACCTGGGGTAGAAACATTTTTCCGCTTCCGAAAAGATCACCTACTACATCCATACCCGCCATTAAGGGGCCTTCGATCACATCGAGCGGTTTTGGATACTTTATTCTTGCTTCTTCAGTGTCAATATCAATATAATCCGTAATGCCATTTACTAATGCATGTTTCAATCTTTCCTCTACGGATGTATTTCTCCATTTCTCATCCTTTACTTCAACCTTACCCTTTGCCTTTACCGTTTCTGCAAAGGCAATTAATTTTTCGGTTGCCTCGTTGTTATCATTATTTCGATTCAGAATTACATCTTCACAAAGTTTTTTCAACTCCGGTTCAATCTCATCGTATACAACCAGCTGCCCTGCATTTACAATGCCCATATCCATACCTGCCCTGATGGCATAAAACAGAAAAACAGAATGCATTGCTTCGCGTACATGATCATTGCCGCGAAATGAAAATGAAAGATTGCTAACTCCACCACTAATTCTGGTCAATGGCATCAACGCTTTTATTTCTTTGGTTGCTTCAATGAAGTCTACCGCATAATTATTATGCTCTTCCAAACCTGTGGCAATAGCAAAAATGTTGGGGTCAAAAATTATATCCTGCGGATCGAATCCTACTTGTTCTGTCAATATTTTATAGGCACGATGAGATATTTGAACTTTTCTTTCTTTTGTGTCGGCTTGCCCTTTTTCATCAAATGCCATTACAATTACGGAGGCGCCATACATCAAACATGTTTCAGCTTGTTGTATAAATTTTTCTTCACCCTCTTTCATTGAAATGGAATTCACAATACATTTCCCCTGCACACACTTTAAACCAGCTTCAATGATCTCAAACTTCGAGCTGTCGATCATGATCGGGATCTTTGCAATATCAGGTTCGCTTTGTAAAAGATTTAGAAAAGTTGTCATGGCAAGTACGCCATCCAATAAGGCATCATCCATGTTTACATCAAGCACCTGTGCACCACTTTCCACTTGCTGGCGTGCAACACTCAATGCTTCTTCATATTTATTTTCCCTGATAAGGCGTGCAAATTTTTTAGAGCCTGTTACATTGGTTCTTTCGCCAATGTTTACAAAGTTTGTTTCTGGACGAACAACGAGTGGTTCCAGGCCTGAAAGACGCAAATATGGATGAATGATAGTTTGTTCCGGCATTTAAGAATTCCTCTTCACGAGTAAATTCCGGATAACTGAGAAGTTATTGACGATGAGAATGAGTACGGCTATTATCAATAGGGTCTTTTCCATCTCTTATAATATAGAGCTAAGATAATACTCAAATCGCCAATTCTTTAATGGTTTCCGGTAATTTTCTTGGTGATATTTTTTTTACATGTTTTGCAATATGTTGAATATGATCAGGAGTAGTGCCGCAGCAGCCTCCAACAATGTTGACAAAGCCTTCTTTTGCCCAATCTTCAAGAAAATGAGCAGTGTCTTCGGGTTTTTCGTCGTATTCTCCCATGGCATTTGGTAAACCTGCGTTGGGATATGCCGATACGTAGCAAGAAGCCAATTGACTCAATTCTTCAATATGTGGTCGCATTTCTTTTGCTCCTAATGCACAATTCAAACCAATACTTAATGGTTTTGCATGCATCACGGATGTATAAAATGCTTCCAGGGTTTGACCGCTTAGTGTTCTTCCTGATGCATCGGTAATAGTTCCGCTGATCATTATTGGAAGAACATCTTTCTTAGCATCTCTGAAATATTTTTTAATTGCAAAGATGGCCGCCTTTGCATTTAATGTATCAAAGATCGTTTCTATCAATAAAAGATCAACACCACCATCCACCAATCCTTTCGTTTGTTCGTAATACGCTTCAACTGCTTCATCAAAAGATAAAGCTCTGAAACCAGGATTGTTTACATCAGGCGAAAGTGATAATGTTTTATTCAATGGTCCGAATGCGCCTGCTACCCACGGACCGTTGTGCCCTTTAGGGAAATTTGCACTTGCCAAAAATTCATTTACTGCTTCACGGGCACATTTTGCAGCAGCTAAATTCATTTCATATGCTAATGCCTGCATTCCATAATCAGCTAATGATACTTTTTGCGCATTGAAGGTGTTTGTTTCAATGATATCAGCACCGGCTTCAAGATATTGTTTGTGTATCTCTTTAACGATATGCGGTTGTGTAAGGCTAAGCAGATCATTATTGCCTTTAAGATCGGAGGGCCAGTCCTTAAATCTCTCTCCACGATAGTCTTCTTCGGCAAGTTTATACCGTTGTATCATGGTACCCATCGCCCCATCGATGATGAGAATTCGTTTTTCAAGTTCGTTTCTTATGTTCATATTCAAAGCTTTGAGTTAAGAGCTGTGAGCTATGAGCTTTTGTCTAATTAATCGGTATCGTCCCGCAATACTGCGGGATTTCGCTTCGCTCAACAACAAAAGCTTCATAGCAGCAATTCAGCTGACTACATAATTAAGATCTTTGAACCATATAAACGTTGGGAAACAGTAGTGAAGTTTCTTTGCGTTTATTAGTTCCGTAAAGGCCGAACAATAAACAAATCCGCCTGTGGGGCAAAGATAAAGAGTTTATCTAATAAGGCAAAAGGTATGAGAAGGCTTAGATTGAGATTAAGGCTGAGACGGATTCTTCGGATTCAGGACTTAGCCTCTGTCTTATTCTCAATCTACTTATTGCTTACATACTTTTCAACCGGCAAACGATTTTGAAGACTCCGGGCCAGGGTCATTTCATCGGCATATTCGAGCTCGCCGCCGAATGCAATACCCCTTGCGATCGTAGTAATATGAATATTTGTATGCTGCAACTTCTTTTGGATATAATAGATAGTGGTATCGCCCTGTATGTTTGGGTTCAATGCGAAAATGACCTCTTCTGTTTTTTCTTTTTGTACACGATTGATGAGTGACTCGATATTAAGCTGATCAGGACCAACACCATCAAGCGGTGAAATGATGCCACCGAGAACATGATAGGTACCGTTGTATTGTTGTGTACTTTCAATGGCGATCACATCCCGGATATTTTCAACAACACAAATGGTTTCCTGCTTGCGCATGCTATTGGCACAGATCGAACAGATATCTCCATCAGCTACATTAAAGCAACGCTGGCAAAATTTTATTTCATACCGCATCTTAGCGATCACTTCGCTGAACTGTTGTACATTATTTTCTTCCTGCCTTAATAAGTGAAGCACCAGCCGCAATGCGGTTTTTTTTCCAATGCCAGGGAGCCTGGCAAATTCGTTCACAGCATTTTCAAGAAGTTGAGAGGAAAACTGCATATATGACAAAGATAAGCTAAGAGTTTAAAGGAGAAAAAGAGAGAAAGAGGGTCAGCCTTTTTCTCCTTCTCTCTTTCGTTTTCTCTTAGCTCACAATGTTATTTCAAACTCATTATCCCAATTAGAGCGGACGGTTATTTTTTTATTGAGTGGTTTAACTAATTCAGGCTGTTTTCTTGCTTCAAAGAATTTGCCCGGATCCCAACGTCCATTTTTATTGGTATCGTAAAGGATGCTAAGCTCATACTCACCTGGATTAAATAAAGCTTGATTAAGTTCAGTACTGGTAAGTGGGAAGGTTTTAATGACCTGGCCACCCTGGGAAAACTGTAACACCGGGTTTTTTGAAAGATCAATATTGGTAAAGCTGACTTTTAAAGAGCCATAGTCATCTAATTTTCTTGTAGTAAAACTAATAGTGTCTGTTTTGAGTAATTTTCGGCCGGAAGAATCTTCCGCAAAATCTCTATCAAGTATGAGGTTGTAAAGTGTATTTTCTTTCCAATCGATCTTTAATGTGAGCTTCTTATTCAAACTATCCATTTGCCAGCTTGCAGGTGAAGAATTGAATGCGGAATCGGTACTTAACTGAAGCTTTGTGGAATCAAAATTTCGAAGGGGTTGTTCAAAGTTTATATTAAAATTGCCAAGCAGGTCCTGCACATTGGCACTAAGATTAGTCGAAAATTTTAATCTTCTTTCATCGGTTTTTGCGCCGGCTCGGTTTCCCCCGGTAAAATTTATTAGTGACCCTGCCGGCGGCGTTCGCTCTTTCTCCTCTTTAAAAGCATATAGAGTGACAGGTGCTGCATCGGGCTTGATCTGGACGGCACTATCGCTAAATGCAAAAAAAGATCTTTCAGAATACCTTTTCGTGTCTTCCATTACATATATATGGTAGGTCCCCTGGGGCAAGTACAAAAATCGAAAATTACCCTTGCCATCAAGCTTGGTAATATAACGGGCTCTGTCATCTTGAACTGCAGAATCTGCACCGTTCTTAAACAACATAACAACTAATGTACTGTCAATACCACCGGTTTCGGCCAATACAACTTTACCTGAAAGTTGAAGTGTATCGAAAGTATCGCCTGTTGTAAAGATGTAAGAAAAGTTATGCAACACATTTCCTTCATTGAAATCTTTTATTGCATCGCCAAAATTCAAATAATAAGTAGTATTTGGCTCAAGAGTGTCTTTAAGTGTTACAGTTAAAGTTCTGAGTTTAGTTTCCACGCCAGGTATCGTAGAATAATTTGGTGAAACCATAAGATTCTTGAAAATATCCTGTGGCTGATCGATATACTCATCAAAAGTAAAAGTGATCTTTTTAGTATTGAAGCCCTTGGTAGAATCAGGCGGGGTTACTTTTAAAAGAAGGGGAGGAAGTGAATCCCTGTCGCCGCCGCTCGGGGGAATGATATTGGCGCAGCCCGGCAGCACCACGATTTTTGAGATCAAAAGGATTATTGTGGAAAAAAGTAAAATTCTCTTCATTCAATAAATTTCATCGGCTGCAAACTTAGCCTGTTTATATTTAAAGGCTCTTTAGAGTTTCATAATAATCCCTGAAAATCCTGTTAATCCTGGTTCTCTTCTTCTTCTATTTCGTGTAATGCAACCGCAAGGTTATTTGTTTTAACAAAATTGCACCAATGACAATCGGGATCGCCACAGCCAATATAAAAATCCCTGTCCTGTATTTTTTGCCATACCATCATTATTTGCTGGCTCACTGTTTCGATATCTGCCGGCTCAATAACCAATTTTTCTTTTCTGTATTTTTTCTTTTTATCAGGTTCAATAAAATCAAATTCGGTGCTGACCACCTTCCAGCTCTTTTGCTCATAGTTATCAACAAGAATTTTATAAAACACACCTTGGCGCCAGTAATCCCCGCCATTCGGTTCTTTGTCTGATGGCCCTCTTAGTTTAGGAATTGCTTTATCGGGATCGCCTGTTTTGTAATCAACAACATTTACCGACTTACCCTCGAATTCAAGTTTATCCAGTTTTCCTTTTATAGGTATTCCTTTTACCACTACATTTCGAATATTTCTTTCAATAGCAACTATCTTATTGAAGCCTGTGATGCGGTTGTCATAGTAATTACTCAATACTTCTTGTCCATATTCAAGGCGGCGGTCAAATTGTTCTTTGGTAAAACTTTCACGGTGCCGATGCAGATACCATTCGAAATCTGCAATAAAAGTTTCTTTTGCCGGGAACTGTTCTTTACCTCCTTCCTGCATTTTTCTGAATAATTGTTCCAATGCGTAGTGAACACCGGAGCCAAATTCAGTTGCTTCATTTTTTGGAGAAGGAATACGTATAAGATTTTTGAAGTAGAATTCTAAAGGGCATTTTAAATAATTATTCAATGCTGTTACGTTCATTACAAATTTGTCCAGTAAACGATCGACAAAATCTTTTTCTATCTTTTCAATTTCCGGCGCTTCGGCTTCACCAAATTGCAAAGCGCTGAATTCTGATAACACTTCTTCAGTGATAAAAACTTTTTCTGCCGGCAATAAATGCCGGTCAAGAATTTCTGCAATGAACATGGAAGGTTCAAGATCTTTTCCATCATTTTTAAAACGACTAAAAGAAATGAAAAGATGTTTTTCTGCTCTTGTTAATGCTACATAAAATAGCCGGCGCAGCTCTTCGTCATCTTTTGATTTGGGTTGAGAAGAAAACATTGTATCCGGTAAACTATAACCACCACCGGGCTTGCGCTTCTTCTCCCAGAAAGAGGCATTGCAGCCGGCAAAAAAAACATATTCAAACTCCAGGCCTTTTGAGCCATGTGCTGTTAATAAATTCACTCCTTTATCACTGCCGCTTACTTGTACCAACGGTAATGGAATTTCTTCTTTCTCCATCAATTCAATGATGTTTACAAGGTGCTGCAATTTCATGGATGGATTACGTCTTGTTTCTTCTTTTACGAAATCAAATAAGCCGGTAAGAATTTGTAACTGCCAATGCTTGTCCGGGCTTTGCATGATATAATTCAGAATGCCTGTTTCGCGGACAATATTTTCAAATAAATGCTGAAGCGTTACGTTCGGCACATCAGCAATTAACTTCTCCAGTATAAAAGATGCCTTTTTTAACCCATCATGAATGGTAACACTAAAAAGGTCTTTTGGTATTGCGATCGATTTTTCATGCAACAATCTGCGCAAGGAAGTTTTCTCGTCATATTTTTTTTCAGAATTTTCTACACTTAATTTGGCGATCTCCACTGCAGGAATATGAAACCAGTCAAAATGTAAAATTTCAAAAAGCATTTCATCGCCACCATAAGGCACATCATGTTCTGCTGCGAGCCATTTTATGATTGCAATAATTTTTTGTGCCAATGGAAGCTCAAGAACATTAAGGTTTCGTTTTGTGTAGACAGGAATATTTTTAAGTTTCAAATACTGCGCTAACTCTTCGCCATATTTATTTTCTTTATAAATAATAGCGATCTCACCAGCAGGGATCTCTTCTGCTAATAGTTTTTGAACCTGCAAAGTAATATCGATCATTTCCTGTCTTTGCGTTTCATATTCTTTAATAACAGGCGTATGAGTCAATGTGCTTGTATAGTGATGCGATGACCTCAGGTCTTTACTAAGCCCCGGTAATTTTTCCACCAGTCTTTCAGTATTTCTGTCGATCAGGGTTTTTGAAATATCAAGAATGGGTTG
>DASUTO010000374.1:0-5380 GCA_036374555.1 Chitinophagaceae bacterium | reverse complement strand
CATAGAGGTCATAAACTTTATCCGGCGTTATATTAGGTTGAAGTGTGGTTTCAACATCATCAATTTGTGCGGGAAGATTTTTGACACCTGCTTTTTGAAGATAGTCAAGACGCAACGGACTATATGCTTCCAATAGCTTGGCCCCCGATGCACCGGCAGTCACCGAATGCTTCGTTCCTTTTTCAATATATACAAAATCAATTCGTGGCGTGGCGCTATGCGTTCCATCAGGTGCTTCTCTTTTTTTTGAGATCATTGGAAAAGATGTTCTGTCTATCCCCTGATCAATAGAACCCTCCAATACAAAAACAAACCTGTCAGCTGTTAAAGTTTCTTCAGGAATTTTTGCATTCGGTTCTAACTGAAGAATGCTGATCATTGTACCACTTCCCCAAAAAAGTTTTGCTTTTACACCTGTGTATAATATAACGCTATCTAAATTATCAATACTTGTTACTTTAGCCGGCTCAAGATTGGATTCAAATGTTTTCGGAAGGCCTGCAAGTTTTCTTTCCGTCAAATTGTATTTGGCTATAAGTTCGTTGTTTGTTTTTTCCCATCCGGGTTCTGCACTGGAAGTAGAGGAACAATGCGTTAAAACAAATAAACTGGACGCTAAAAAGCTATTGCAAATAATTTTTCTTATTAGTGATGATCTCATGACTGCATTTCTTTTGTGTTGAAAATGAAAAATAATAATTTCATTTAAGCTAACTGTACAGGATTTATCGGTGAAATTTATTGAACATTTTTTGATATAGCATATCTTATTTTTAATTCATATTGCTTGTTTATTCAATCAAAATTTATTGAAAAATGAAAATCTTATTCATCTTATTATTCCTCGCCGGAGGTTTAATTGCTTCTTCGCAGAACACGCTGGATGGTAATTGGAAAGGCACCCGTGAAACACCCAATGGTACATTTGAAGTGAATTACACGTTTAAAGTGGAAGGAAACACACTCACGGGCACCTGGAAAACGCAGTTTGGTGAAACCAAGCTGGAGAATGGAAAAGTTGATGGCAAAAAATTTTCTTACAGCATTACTTTTAATGATATGACCATCAACAGTACCGGGGAAATAATTAATGAAAATGAGCTTTTGATTAAGAACGACAGAGGTGAAATGAAACTTACCAGGGTAAAATAAGTTGTTGGGTTTCATTAAATGCCCAATTCATTTTTGTGTTCTTTTCAAAGAGTATGCATCATTATCATTTACTTTAAGGAACAACCTACACCGCATTTCTTATACAATGCGGGTGACGGGACTTATTGCGAGATTGTTTCTAAAGTTTTAACAAGTCCATCCTGTATTTAAGTACAATTGTTTACACAAACACTTGCTAATGCCGAATAGATTACCTCTTAAAACTATCTGTGTTATTATCGCACTCCTGTCTTTGCTCAGCTTTGCAGCCTTCAATCCTTACATGAGGAGTGATAGTCACTCTACCTGGCATCAGTATGGTGGAGGTCCGGATCAATCAAAATATTTTGATGGCTCACAGATCACAAAGGAAAATGTGAACAATTTAAAAGTGGCCTGGGTTTATCCAACAATAGATTCAGCATTTAATTTTTTTAGTCCAATTGTTGTTGATACCATAATGTATGTCATGGCAAAAAGTTCTTCGCTGGTGGCAATAAATGCTGAAACGGGAAAAGAGATCTGGATACATGCAAACCTGCAGGGACTTACACGCAGAGGAATTAATTACTGGGAAAGCAAAGACAGAAAAGACCGGCGATTACTGTTTACGCTCAACAATACGTTGCAGGCAATCGATGCGCTCACCGGAAAATCAATTATGAAATTTGGAACCAATGGTTATGTTGACATGCGGAAGGGTCTTGGCCGTGAACCAACATCCATTCGAAGAATGCAGTCAATGATGCCGGGTGTGGTGTTTGAAGATTTGATCATCATGGGTTCAGCGCCGGGTGAAGGTTATTTTTCTGCCCCTGGAGACATCAGGGCCTACAATGTGATTACCGGTAAATTGGCATGGACATTTCACACCGTTCCCCGTCCAGGCGAATTCGGTTACAGCACCTGGCCAAAAAATGCTTACAAGTACGTTGGTGGTGCAAATGTGTGGAGCGAAATGTCGGTAGATGAAAAAAGAGGAATTGTTTATCTGCCAATTGGCTCGCCTACTTATGATTTTTATGGTGCCGACCGTTTAGGGAGCAATCTGTTTGGAAATTGCCTAGTAGCATTGAATGCCCGTACAGGTAAACGTCTCTGGCATTTTCAAACTGTTCATCATGATCTGTGGGATTATGATCTTGCTTCGGCGCCGCAATTAATTACGGTCGATCATAATGGCAAACAGATAGATGCTGTTGCGATTGCTACCAAACATGGATTTATGTTTGTGTTCGACCGTCTGACAGGTAAACCAATTTTTCCTATTGAAGAAAAACCTTTTCCTGCCAGCAAAATGCCCGGCGAAAAATCATGGCCTACACAACCCGTTCCAACTGTAGTACCACATTTTACACGGCATGAAGTAACTAAGGAAATGTTGAATCCTTATTTACCAGAAGAAGAAAAACAAAAATGGTATAAAAGAATTGATGCTGCAAAATCAGGCTTGTATGTGCCGCCTTCAGATAAATATGAAACCATTATGTTGCCCGGCGCTTTAGGTGGAGTGAATTTTGGCAATACTGCTTCGGATCCTAATAAGGGCATGGTATATATTTTAACGCAGGAATATGCATCGGTGTATAAATTGGAAAGAGTAAAGTCGCCCCGCGAACTGATGTCGAAGGATGACCTGACCAAAGCGAAAACACTTATTAATACATCCTGCCGGTCTTGTCATGGAGATAATTTAACGGGCAGAGGAATTTCACCCAATATTGTCAATTCGGGACAGCGTATGTCTTTTGATGAATTCAAAACGCTGATAACCGTTGGCCGTGGACAAATGCCAGGAATGGTTCATATAGATGAGCAAAGTGTAACGGTAATGTTCCGTTACCTGGGTGGCAATCCAACAAGGTTTGGTTTTGGTCCAAGAAGAAATCAATCAACCAAATTGCCTGAGGGTCCTGTTGTAGCATCGGGTGGTGCACCGGTTAAACCGGACGTCAATCCCAAGCCACCAATGACTGAATATCCGACTGGTGTTCCGCATCCTGTCAACCGTTATACAACTGATTATGGCACGGCCTGGCCAAATTTATTAGGCCCGCCCTGGGCGTGGGTAATAGCTTATGATCTGAATACAGGAACAATAAAATGGAAACAACCGCTTGGCGAAGATTCGGTTGCTTCCAGCAAGGGCGATAAATCAACCGGTGCGGTCAATGGCTCACAACGAAAAGGGATTGTCGTAACATCTACTGGTGTATTATTCTGTACGGGTAAGGGCGGAAAATTATGTGCATATGATGCAGACAATGGCAACCTGTTATGGGAAACCACGCTGAGCTATGAATCAAATGCGCAGCCCACGATGTATGAGTTAAATGGCAGGCAATACCTGGTTGTAAATGCCACCAATAATTTTACAAAAGATAGTTTTGATCATTCGAAAAAGCCGGGAGCCTTACCAAGAGCTTATGTAGTGTATGCGCTTCCGGAGACAAAATGATCAACTATATCATCAAAAAAATATGAAGAAAACTTTTCTGATTGCAGGCTTTTTACTCTCTCTTTCTTTTAATCATCTTTTTGCCCAGTCAACTAACAGCAATTGGTCTGCCCACAAAGCCAAAAAATGGTTTAAGAAAAAAGAATGGTTGAATGGTCTTTCTATCATTCCACATTCATCGATTGACAAAGTACAATTTGCAAAGCAATACCATCTTAACCAGGCAGCATGGGATAAAGTCTTTGCTTATTTAAAAAATACAGATTTAAAAACCCTTAAAAACGGAAGACATGTGATTGATAGCACGAATGTTTATGCTATCGTAACCGAAGCTCCATCGAAAGATTATGATAAAACAGCGTTTGAATCACACCGGAAGTATATTGACCTCCAGTATGTGATCGAAGGAGAAGAAAACATGGCTAAGACTCCAGTTACTTCGGTCACTGTTAACAAGCCATACGATGAGACGGCCGATATCGCTTTTTATACTGGTGATGGAAAAATTTATTCGGTGCCTGCCGGAACATTCATGCTTTTCTTTCCAACAGAAGCACACCGGCCTAACATTACTCCCGGTGGAAATAAAGTGGTGAAGAAAATAGTCATCAAAATAAAAGTAGCAACAGAAAATTAGAAACAGTTTTAATTGTAGTAAAGCTATTTGCCGGTCACAGATGGCTTTTATTTTTTATTGTACTAATTCATATTGCGGCACAGCATCCCTTGTAAACTCCCCATTTAATTTTCGCATGATGTGACGCGGGTTTTCATCTTTTAGTGCATCCGGCAAAAACTCCTGCGGACAATCCTGGTAACAAACAGGACGTAAGAAACGTTTGATAGCTTCTGTACCCACTGAAGTAAAATGAGAATAAGTTGTTGCAGGGAAAGGGCCTCCATGCATCATAGCATGCGAAACTTCAACACCAGTAGGAACACCATTGTAAATAACTCTTCCAACCCTTTCTGTTAAAAGATCAAGGCAGTCATGAAACTGCTTTAAATCATCAGCTGTGCCAATGATTGTGGCAGTTAATTGTCCGTGTAATGATATCAATACAGATTGCAATTCTTTTTCGTCTTCACATACTACTATTAAAGATGAAGGACCGAAAACTTCGTTTTGCAATAAACTATTTGCACTAAAATTCTTTGCTGTTGTCTTTGCCAGCGATGCGCTTGCCTTGTAATCTTCTTTTCCTTCTTCGCCTGTCCAAACAGTTTCTACACCTTGTGTTGACAACAAGTGCTGACGTTCTTTATAATAAGCACTGCAAATTGTTTGATTCAACATTGTAGCAGGCGTCACTTGTTCTAATGCATGTGCAAGTTTTTGAATGAATGCAGGTGTGTTTTCATCTTTTACTATAAATAATAATCCGGGGTTGGTACAAAATTGCCCGACGCCCAGCGTAATGGATGCACTCAGTTGTGATGCTACTGCATCGGCAGACTGCTTTATTTTATCTGGAAGAATTAAAACAGGATTGATACTGCTCATTTCCGCATATACAGGAATAGGTTCCTCTCTTTCATTGATTGCTGCTTTAAACAAAGCCATACCTCCACGGAATGAACCTGTAAAGCCAACTGCTTTTATTTGCGGATGCTTTACTAATTGTTGTCCGAGTAAAGTACCCTCGCCAATCAAAGAAGAAAATATACCATCGGGCATATTGCATTTTTGAGCAGCACTGATAATTGCGCTTGCTACCAGTTCATTTGTTCCCAGGTGTGAGCTATGTGCTTTTACAATTACAGGACAAC
>DASUTO010000373.1:0-4031 GCA_036374555.1 Chitinophagaceae bacterium | reverse complement strand
ACCAAAAGAGCTGGGGTTGATAGAGCAGTCGGGCTGGAAAAAATTCCCACCAAGACTTCCGGAGCAACCCATTTTTTACCCGGTGATGAATGAAGAATATGCTATCCAAATTGCAAGAGACTGGAATGTGCCAGCTTCAGGGTCGGGATTTGTGACCCGGTTTGCTGTCACATCAGAATATGTACGCAGGTTTCCGGTTCAGAATGTTGGAGGTGAAATCCACAATGAACTATGGGTGCCAGCGGAAGAACTCGAAGAGTTCAATAGCAATATTGTCGGATTAATTGAAGTAACAAAAGAGTTTAGGTAGGTTCAAAATCATATTTTAGTTCGATAATTTACCAAAACATACACTCCCTTGACGCATAACGAATTCCAGGCTTTCCTGGCCAAACTTGAAGCAGAAGTTTCAAAAGACAATGCATCATTTGGAATCTACCAGTATGGTGGAGGTGCTGACGAAAGCTATATCCGAGCAAACAAGGACGGGTTAAAGCTTTTTGCCTTAGAGCTCCTGAAAGGGGCAGCTCAGGCAGACGATACTATCCCTACTGAAGAAAAAAATATAATCCCTCTCCCCTATGATGACAAGTGGGTTGACGAACAAAGTGACATCTTTATTCAATACGTTAAACCTATCAACGAAGGACTTGAAGAAATTAACAAAACAAATTACAAAGAGGGCTTCGTGGAAAAACTTGTTCCCGTTGGCTGCTTTATTGCATTGGCAATAATTCTACTTGCCATTATTGTGGGATTATGGACATTATTAAAATGGGTGTTTTAATTCATTTACCAAACATCAAACGAGAAACAATGTCAGCACTCGAACAATTAAAATCGTTTCATAAAGATCAATTTGTCACAGGAGAAGGTTACCAAATAGCATTAAAACCCGGCCTAACAAGTGAACAAATTAGCCAACTGGCTCATCAGTTGCCAGGTAAATACCTGCCAGTCGACATTCGAGAACTTTTGAACTTTGCAAGCGGTTTTGAGCTTCCTGCACTCGACGAAGTCACTTTTGATGCCGTTGGACAATTTGGTTTTGAAAATATTTTTCCTTTTTCCGTGCAACTTGCGGGTGATGGATTTGGCAATTTCTGGATACTGGATATTGACAGTAAAGGAAATTGGGGAACGGTATTCTACGTATGCCATGATCCTGCTGTTGTTGTCAAACACTCGAAAGATCTGGCTGAATTTATAAAACACGTTCAGGAATTTTATAATGATGGCCCAGAATCAGGACTTGACATTATTCACGAAAAAATAGTAATGGACATCTGGCAAAAAGATAACGGTTTCATTGATATTGAACAAGCCAGGAATTCTGGCGACGCAGCGCTAAACAATTTTGCAGTGACTTTGCCCGACAACTTTGTTATCGCTGATTTGCGATACAAACCAAATATGAGCGGTTTTGCATGGGGCAAGTTTGGCCCTGACATTGATAATGCTGTTCGCTATAACGATGAAGTGCTTTGGGCTTTTGAAAAAAAAACCAGGAAGGGACTGCTATCAAAGTTGTTCGGACGTCGTTAAGATTGAGTTATGGGTCACGCCTGCCTTTGTGAATCAAATTCATATTTCTATATTTAGCTGGGCAACTTTTCAAACAAAATATCACACAAAAACTCAACACATTAAGGAGTTCCGGGCAATGTAAAAAACTGACTTATTATTAATACCTACATAAACATATGAGAACCCTTCTCGGAGTTATTTTACTTATTGTGGGTGCGCTGGGCACAATATTTTTCAGGCGCTACCATGGAAATGTAATTCCTTATCCGACCGTATGGTATATCGCTTTTTTCATTTTAGGTATGCTGGGCATCTGGCTAGTGTATAAAGCGGCCACTAGGTTAACAAACATGGTAGATCGACATGTAAGTTCGGAGACTGAAAAACTGAAATCAAACGCTATAAGGATCATAGTAGATATTGATAAATGCGAATTCAAAAGCGGGTCTTTTTCCCACGAGGTGGAAGATCAGAATATGAGCGCTGTAAAATTATTTGCACCCGGCACACTTGCTTCCATTGAGACAACTACCACGGAAAACGTAATTCAATCATACCTGGTTTACACAGATGTTATTAATGGAGAACATTGCAGATTTGTAAGCCAATCCTTCCCATTTGATCCAACCACTCTTAAGTTTTATATTCTAAACCAGGATATGACTTTATATATTGACAGGATTGATAGCAGGAAATATCTATTTGAATTGAAAAAATAGCGCATGATGAACTACAATATTATTAAACGGGCAAACGCTTTATGCAAAGGCTAATAGAACTTTCATTCATTTTGTTGCTCTCGTTTCGCTATGGGTCAAATTCTGCGATTCCTGTGCGTAGTACAGTTGATATTTTACAAAATGTAAAACCAACCCCTACCATAGAAAAGGACACCGTATCACTCGAAGAATTTTTTATTGATAGCGTAAACATTGGGAAAAGGAAATTTAACAAGATTGAACTTTCAAAATATAGAAAGGCTGATAGTTTTTACGTGGTGGTTAAATTTTACTCCAAGCAAAATGGGAAATGGACCCTTAAAAACAGATACGGCTATGAAAAAGATGGCATCTTGGGGCTTGACCCTAAATTGTCTGACTTCAACAATGACGGGCTAAACGACTTGACTTATATTTCGGCGACTGCAGCAAGGGGCGCTAATGAAATAAGGCGACTTTTTATTTATAACCGGGCTAAGGACCAACTCATAAGCTTGAAGAACTCCCAGGAATACCCCAACATGCTTTATAATAAAGAACTTAACTGTATTGACGCATTCCTGGTTTCAGGTGACTGTACAACTGTCTTCTTAAAAATTACCGGCGACAGCCTAAAAGAGTTCGCAAGCGTAAGCTTATCCGATGGATTAACAGTTAGGACTTATAACACGAAAGGGGATGAAAAAATAATATTCCAGGACCCAACAAATAAAGCCAGGTTTGCCAGATATATGAACTTTAATCCGTTAAAAGAATACGACAAATATTAACTGTACTTTATCCCTATAAGCTAATTAAAACTCTATTCCAACTATATTTTAGCTATTAAAAGTAAAACTTAATCCCTGTTGAACGACTTTAATAAAAGCAAGAGAAACTTAATGTGGTGGGCATTTGTAATTTTCCTTGTTACAATTCCACTATTTTACTTTTTTGACTGGAAACATTTGAATGAAAGTGATTTGACAACAATTGACAATCTTGTTCTTTCGGAAGACGCTCATTACGATCCAGGCGGAGGAAAATCAAGCCCGCCATCCATAAGCTTCAGGTTTGAAAGCACTGAACGGGTGTTTCAACTGACGTATGAAGAATATCAGTGTATAACCAATGACTCCATCCTGTCAAATTTCAAAAAGGGAGATACTGTTGCGATAAAAATAAAAAAAGCGGATGAAAGTAAGTTTTTCAGGCGCAACTGGTTTGCCAACTATTCAAAAATTTACGGTTTGTCAAAGCAAGGAAAAAGCTATTTCTCCCTTGCCTGCAGGAATAAGGTGGATTTCAAAAGATCAAACGCTGCAATAATTGCAAGTATTTCTTCAGCAGTACTATCTCTGTTTTTTGCTCTGGTTATATTAAAACCCAAAACAAAGTACCAGGCCTTGGGTCAGTTGCCGGTTGACCCGGTGTTCATTGTCCTTTTAGTTTGGTTAATACTTTGCCTGGCTTTGAGGTGATGTTTCACGCAAAGGCGCAGAGAGGCAAAGTCGCAAAAAAGGTTTTATATCTTTATTAAGCACCTTTGCAGCTCCGCCCCTCTGCGCCTTTGCGTGAAACACTCATCTGGCTATTACGAACCTCCTTGTTATATTTATTTCACTATTATTAACTCTTAAAAGATACATTCCCTGCCGGATATCACTAACCGTTATTTTAAACTGGTTGTATCCTTTGGTAATCTTTATCGCATACTTTTTCATCAACTGCCCCGCAGTATTGAATATCTCCATGTTTGTCAATCCCTCTTTGTTGCTGTCGAACTCGAGGAATAAATACCCTGAT
>DASUTO010000372.1:0-14650 GCA_036374555.1 Chitinophagaceae bacterium | reverse complement strand
ACGTTCCTGTAATTTTTCTTTATCGTAATCAGAAGTTGTTACTTCGATCTGTGCTTTGATCTGGTTGATACGTGCAACGATGTCAGCTTTTTTTCCTTTACCATCAACGATCGTTGTATTATCCTTATCAATTACCACTCTATCAGCTTTACCGAGGTAAGAAAGATCAGCATTCTCTAGTTTATACCCTTGTTCTTCGCTGATCACAAGACCTGCGGTCAGGATAGCGATATCCTGCAGCATTTCTTTTCTGCGATCGCCAAAGCCCGGAGCTTTAACAGCAGCTACCTTTAAAGTACCACGAAGTTTGTTTACAACCAATGTTGCCAATGCTTCACCTTCGAGATCTTCTGAGATGATCAATAGAGGAGCGCCTTGCTGAGCTACTTTCTCCAGGATATGAAGAATGTCTTTCATGTTGCTCACCTTTTTATCATAGATCATGATATAAGGATTCTCTAATTCAGCTTCCATTTTTTCGCTGTTTGTAACGAAATATGGAGAGATGTAACCACGATCGAACTGCATACCTTCTACTACTTCAACGGTAGTTTCGATACCACGAGCCTCTTCAACAGTGATAACACCGTCTTTCGTAACCTTGGTCATGGCTTCAGCGATCAGCTTTCCGATTGCTGCATCATTGTTAGCAGAGATAGAAGCTACCTGCTCAATTTTCTTGCTGTCATTTCCCACTTTCTGAGATTGTGAAGCAAGGCTCTCAACAACAGCTCTTACAGCCTTATCAATGCCGCGTTTAAGATCCATCGGGTTAGCACCGGCAGCTACGTTCTTCAATCCTTCTGTGATGATTGACTGAGCAAGCACAGTAGCCGTAGTGGTACCGTCACCTGCAACGTCAGAAGTTTTACTGGCAACTTCTTTTACCATTTGTGCACCCATATTCTCAATGGGATCTTCCAGTTCAATTTCCTTAGCAACGGTAACACCGTCTTTAGTTACACCCGGAGCACCGAATTTTTTTTCAATAACTACATTACGTCCTTTAGGGCCCAGTGTGACTTTCACGGCATTTGCCAGGATGTCAACACCCCTTTTCATTCTATTGCGGGCCTCAATATCGAAGAATAATTGTTTTGCCATTTTTATAAAGTTTTTAGTTTTTTGTTTTTGGTTACCAGCTTTTGAAACCCGATTGAGCGTTCTTTGCGACGCTCCGTTCAAAACCTGGAATTCTATTGAGCTATTAAACGATAGCGAGGATGTCGCTTTCTCTCATGATCAGCAGGTCATCGCTGTCAATCTGAATTTCGGTACCAGCATATTTACCATAAAGAACCGTATCGCCAGCTTTTACTGACATTGGTTCATCTTTCTTGCCCGGACCAGCAGCGATAACAACACCACGTTGGGGTTTTTCTTTTGCAGTATCTGGAATAATGATTCCACCGGCAGTTTTCTCCTCAGCAGGAGCCGGTTTCACAATTACCCTGTCGTGAAGCGGGGTAACACTTAACTTTTTAGCCATAGTTGTATTGATTTTTGAGTTTGTTGAAATGATCTGCCATTGATTTTGGCGGACGGCGAAGGTACAGGAAATACTGTGCCGCCTGCCCTGAAACGGAAAAATTTTCAGGTTTGTCGGACAAACTCTGTATTAAATATTTTATATGGGTAAAAACTACAGTTCCACCGTGTCAAATTTTCATTTTAAACCAATTAAGGACAAGAAAGGTGACATGTATCAGGAATCCCTTTGACAGTACTCAATCCCACACCATTTATTGAAGGGTAATTTGCCAATTATTGGGAATTCACCTATAAACTACAGTTTTATGACTATCGAATTTTTCACACCGCAAGGCGAAGTGCCTGAGCATATCATCCTGTTTATAAAAGAAAAACTGATGGAGTTTTACCATAGGGACAATGAGATCTATGGCGCAGAAGTTATCCTGAGGAACCAGCATATAAACCCCGGCAATGATCATATCTGCGAAATTACCTTGAGTATTTATGGAGAAGTCTTGATGGTTCATAGAACCGCTGATAATTATTTACAGGCGGCAAGGGAGGTTTTAGAAGAGCTTTCTATAAAAGTGGACGAGTTTCTACAAAGACAAAAAGAACCACCTGATCAAATCACGAGCACGGTAAGAGTTTAAATTTCTCCCGGACATATAACTATCCAGCAATAAAAAACCGATCAGCGATTTTGAAATCTTTTCTTTTTTGAAGCCAGTGAATTAATTTTTTGACCCAACTTACCTAAGATCTGTTCCGCGGCATTTTCAACAGTTTTCCCCGCTATCAGACCAACTCTATGACTTAAAAAAGTAGCCCCATAGTTCAATGCTCCATTTAATATTGTATTGCCTGTTTTGAAATTGAAAGCGGTTACAGGTTGCTTTTGTTCTACGACTTTAGCCATGGAAAGATCATTCTTTAATTCCTTCCATGACCGATCCAATTGCTTCTCCAGCTCAAGTTGTTTTACCCGGAGCCTTAATTTCTCGTTTTCAAGATCTTTTATGTTTCTGATCTTTTTCATTTTCGTCTTTACTGAACATTGCATTGATCAATACATTCATGATGGGTCTTCTTATCAGCCAATCTTTAGCGACCCAAAGAATAAAACCAACCAACAGCACAATGCCTCCCATTATAAGGAAGCCGAGCCAAAAACTTTCCAGCCATTGGCCGATAGCTATAGCAGCTGCGACACATACCAACACCAGGAAAAGAAAAAAAACCAGGGCCAGCAAAACCACGGCTATCATTATAGCTATCACTTTTGAAGTCTTCTCAGCAAATGAAAGCTTTAATTGTGCCAGCCTTGTATTTACATATTCCTTTACCTGTTCAACAAAAGATTCTGCATTATTAAAGTCCTGCCCCATAGCTCCGGTGAATTTTTTGTCGATCATGCCATTTCTTCTTCCATTACCTCATTCATCCTACTAAACTCTTCCTGCAATCTTTCTCTTCCTGATTTGACCTTCTTATTAAAATTATCAGCAAGCTTTTTACCGCCTTCAGCTAGTTTGTGCCGGGTCACAGCACCTTTGTCAGGAGCAAACAAAATACCCAGTACGCCACCGACGGCAACACCTGCTCCGAATGCGATCAGGATCTTTGAAGTATTTTTCATAACCGAGTTTTTAATGGTGAATAATCATTTACCTATCTCTTCAAATTTAGCTTTCTCACCTGGTAGTATTCATGAGTTTGTTCATAAATAATGATGATAATTGTCACAATATGGCACCCTTCGAAAGTTAAGAAAATGTTTTTAATATGTCCTTTACTGATCCAATATAATGCCCTCCAAATAAAACCGCATGTACAAGCAAGGGATAAATCTGTGTGACCGGCAATCGCTTCTTCCACCCTTTTTCTAATGGATAGGTTTCATTATAAACATCATAAAAACGTTGATCAAATCCGCCAAAGAGTTTTGTCATGCCTATATCCATTTCCCGGTGGCCAAAATAAACAGCAGGATCAAATATCGCCGGATCACATGAAGATGTTATCAAATAATTGCCGGCCCACAGATCACCATGTAGCAAAGCGGGCGGTTCTGTTGGAAATATGTCTTTAAGCCTGGAACAGAATAATTCTGCAGTATCCAGGTCTTTTGAAGAAAAAATTTTAGAGTAAAAAAGAGAATGCACTAAGGACATTATGCGGTGCTCAGCATAAAATAAATGCCATTCATTATGCTGATCATTTATTTGCCGGCGGCTCCCGATATAGTTATCTTCATTCAATCCAAAATATTGCTGTGGTTGTTTATGCATCAATGCCAATCTCCCGCCAAATTTTTCCCACAGGTTATTTTGTGGCGAGCCTTTTTCCAACCATTCTAACAATAAATATTGTTGATCGCCAAAAGAACCATATTTGATCACTTGTGGAATGATGAGTGAGCAATTTTTACGAAGCAGGTCAAGGCCACGGGCTTCTTTTTCAAACATAAGAGGGCACCCGGCATTCTCGTTTACTTTTAAGAAATACTTTCCATCTGATGTAATCAAACAATATGCTTCATTAATATCGCCACCATGCACCCGTTCAATGCGATCAACAGTGAAGCCTGCGTCAGAAATTATTTTTGACAAATTATTCATTCAATGATCATTCAATTTACTAAATAAAAAAAACGGGCTCCTTTCGAAGCCCGTTCCAGTTAAAATCTTTTTCTTAACTAAGATGTTTTGAAAGGATCTTAGCCAGGTCAAACATAGAAACCTGGTCTTTTCCAAAAAGTGGTCTTAGTTTGTCATCCGCATTTATCATGCGTCTGTTGGCTTTGTCCTGGAGATTATTTTTCTTAATATAATCCCAGATCTTTTTAACCGCTTCGGTGCGGGGCACTGCACTACCACCTATTACTCCAGATAAGGTTGAACTTGGTGTCAACGCTTTCATGAAAGCAGCATTTGGTTTACGAGCTGTTTTCTTCTTAGGAGCAGCCTTTTTAGGAGCAGCTTTCTTAGCAGCTTTTTTAGGAGCAGCTTTCTTAGCTGGTTTTTTTGCAGCTTTCTTTACTGGTTTCTTTGCAGCTTTCTTCGCCGCTTTTTTCTTTGTTGCCATGATTTTTTTGGATTTAAATTCTTAATGGGTTTAGTCTTAACTGATACCAAATATATAGTTTTTTACATTCCACCAAATTGATTGTGCACTTTTTCTATTCACATTTCCCCTCGGAGAAATTGTAAAAGTTGCAATTTTCTCCAATGAAGTAAGTAAACAGGAATAGGTTTTTAGCAATGGGTAACGAATTATTAAATCTGAATTTCTATGCTTAAATGAACCTTGATTACAGATCAACGATTAAAGTATTTGTCAAAGTTTTCAACACAGCCATACCTATAAAACCCTTATCCAGAGAAGACTTTAAAGCAGTGATCGTAAAATTAAGATGTCTCAAATCCTGAGCTTCCCAATGAAAAAAGGTAAAATTAAAAACGAGGGTTCAACGGATTTTCCAATGGAAAAATCAATACCTGTCTTTTTTCATTGGGAAAATTGATAAACGCCCAGGGGGTCAATAAAAATGTCAATAAAAAAATATTTTTTCTCTGGCTAAATGATGACTTTGGACGGTTGCAAAGTCATAATTCTTACTTTTACCCCATGTCACTCCAGATCGCTTCGCTTAACTCAGGCAGTAATGCTAACTGTTATTATATCGGTAATAAGAATGAAGCTGTATTGATCGATGCAGGTCTTTCCTGTCGCGAAACAGACAAGCGAATGAAAAGATTGGGACTTGATATCAGGTTGGTAAAAGCAATATTTATCTCCCATGAACATGGCGATCATATTGCCGGGTTACCGGTGTTATCAAAAAAATATAAGCTCCCTGTTTATATCACTCAAAACACATTGCGCCATTGCAATTTTGAGATTGGAAAAGATCTTACATTTTCTTTTATTCATAACATGCCGGTATCGATCGGCGAATTATCCATCATACCTTTTGTTAAAAGCCACGATGCAAACGATCCGCATAGTTTTATTGTTTCAAATAATTCGGTGCATGTTGGCGTGATCACAGATATTGGCTATGCGTGCAGGCATGTAATAAGACATTTTAAACTTTGTGATGCAGTATTTCTTGAATCAAACTACTGTGAGCAAATGCTCGGGAATGGTTCTTATCCATTGCATTTAAAAAGACGCATCAGCAGCAACAAAGGACATTTATCAAATGACCAGGCACTGGAGCTTTTTTTGAAACACAAACCCGAAAACTTACAGTTATTAATTCTCTCCCATCTTTCTCAAAACAATAATCACCCGGAGATCGTAAATAAACTATTTACACAGCATGCAGGCGGAATAAAAGTTGTGGTGGCCTCACGGTATAAGGAGACAGAACTCTTCCATATCGAACGAAATCAACTGCTGAGATCGGCAAGAACCTTTAAAAAACCAAAAGAAAACAGGGCGCAGCTGTCTCTTTTTGAGTTTTAATTTGCGTCATCATTTATATTTCCAAAAGGCACTTAATTGTATTAAATTTGAAAGAACTATTAACCGGATATGAGGCGCCTTATTCTATATTTTTTTACTCCCGTTTTTTTCCTGTCTTCATGTAATGATCATTTGAAGATCGAAAAAAATAACGATCCGCAGGGCTATGCTGATTCACAGTTTGTCGGTTCATGGAAAATAACTGCACTAAGTTCTGACGTGGCTTACGATTGGAATAATGATGGCACAACCGAAAGAGATATTTATAGTACCTGGTCCGCCTGCGAAAGAGATAACCTGTTTACTTTCACAGGTGATACCGCGACGGGTGGCTATAAAAAAGGCACATTTAAGATCAACTGCTCGGTTACCAAAACCGGGGAGTGGCAAATTGTTAATACAAAAGATCTTGTTTATACTCCTGCGGGTCTTAGCCCGGAATCAGAAAGAGTGATTGATATGACTTCAATTCAATTTCGATCGATCCTTTTAATAACACTAAACGGCCAGAATGCCACGATCACTAAAACCTGGACAAGACAATAAAATTCCCCCTCGCCTAAGACGAGAGGGTAACTATTTTATTAAGCGAGCTTATTGATCATGGCTGAGCTGCGGCTTTATTGACTGTTGTAAGTGTTGCAAGCAATCTTCCATTTGGCAATTCAGTGGCGGAATAATAGAGATTGAGCTTCTTACCTGCTTTGAATTTAGGCAAAGCAAAAATATCTTTTACATTACAGGAAACTTTTGCAGACGCATCCTTTGCATCGCCAAAACGCCATTCTTTTAAAACTACATTTTGATCGTCCTTAATAGTAACAATACGGCTTTTTCCTGGTTTTCCGCAATGATAATACCGGATGGCTAATTGACCATTGCTTGCACTCTGATCCAGCGCAATGGTTTTAACGCTATTCATTTTTTCCCCGTATTGCTGTAAAATAAGTTTGTCGTTCAGGTAAACTTCGAATCCTTCACCGCCAAAATTGTTCTTGTAAGAAGAGATGGTCTTCACTGAAAACGAAAATAAAACCCCGCTCAGCGCTATAAGCAGAGCAAAAAGGATAGTTGGCTGATAATTGATCTTTTTCATGGCAAAAAATTTAATTAGTAATAATTTTTAATTCATGCACAAGGTAAAATGCGAAACTGCCCCGGCACAACAAACTTTGATGAGATGCAAACCACGCTTGACTATCTGCAGCGCTACCGGCGTTTTTTTAAATTAACCAGGTAGATGATAAACACAATGGCCAATATTCCAAAGGAACCATATATCATATAGCTTATCGGCATAGAGGAAATGAATGAAGAATAAAGATCGGTTTATTTCCACGGCAAACATCCGGACTTTTGTACCTTCAAAAAAACTTTTTATGTCTGAGTTAAAAACACAAGTGAACAATGCTTCTGTTGAAAAATTTATCATCGCTGTTAAAGACGAAGAAACAAGAAAAGATTGTCTCGCATTACTTGACCTGATGAAAAAGACAACCAAAGAAGAACCAAAAATGTGGGGAAGCAGCATTGTTGGCTTTGGCACTTTTCATTATAAAGGTAAAAGTGGTCGCGAGGGAGATTGGTTTGTCACAGGTTTTTCTCCGAGGAAACAAAATATGACAGTTTATTTCTGTCTCGGCTTCAAACATCTTGCCCCGCAACTGAAAAGGCTTGGAAAATTCAAAACCAGCGTAGGTTGCCTTTACTTTAATAAGCTAAGTGATATTGATATTAAAGTGCTGAAAGAAATGCTTAAAGAAACTAAAGACAACCAAAAAATACTGGTCAGTCAGTATGGAAAATAAGTTGTTGTTCGTGTAGGCGGATATGCCTCTTGTGTAATAATGTCAATGGATCTTTTCCTGATTTCATAACTTAATTCCATAATTAAATTTTATGGAAAAGATCTTTTTTGCCTGCCTGCTGTTTACTTCCACTATTTCTTCCTGCCAGGATACTGCAACAAAAACATCAACCCGTAATTGGGAAGTAAAGTTGACCGGAAAAGATGAACCGGGAAAGAAATTTACGCTGGATATTACTGTACTTGATATTTCCACCAGGCAGCCGGTGAAAGACGCAGAGATATTTGCTTATCACACCAACTCTAAAGGCGATTATGTGAATGATGCAAGCGGGGTTGCAAAAATTCATGGTACAGCATGGAGCAATGAAAACGGAGCTATCCGTTTTATCACTATTTATCCAAGAGGTTATAATGATTCTCCTACCGGTGAGCACATACATTTCAGGACAAAGGCTCGTGGCTATAGTGGCGGCGGTACCGATCTTTCTTTCTGGGATTTTCAACAGAAACAAGTTGATCACAAAAATCCAGTCGTTACCAGAGTTTATCTTGAAACATTAGAAGAAAAAAATGGAGAGCTTTTTGGAAAAGCGATTATTTATATGAAGAAAAATTAATTGGGCATCATAAACAACCAGGCATGTTTTTGTTTTACTTTAGTCGGTAAAACAGGTTTATGAGAATCGTCTTCTTTTTTGTATTGATCATTCTAATTAACAGCTGCAAAACCAAACCCTCCCCGAATTCAATTGACCTTGATACTATCTTTGATTCCATATTTAAAGCCGATGAACCCGGTGGTGCCGTATTGATCGCAAAAGATGGAAAGATCATTTACGAAAAAGGTTTTGGTGTAGAAGATGTGACTACCAAAAAACCGATCGGCGCTAATACCCTTTTTAATGTCGGTTCGATCAGCAAAACATTCGTGGCGTTTGGTATTTTACAATTAGCAAAAGAGAATAAACTTTCTATTGATGATGATATTTATAAATATTTCCCTGACTTTAAAGACAGCTCCATAGCAAAAAAAATCAGGATCCATCATTTACTCACCCATTCTTCAGGTTTACCTGACATAAGAAATGTACAGGGAGACAGCATATTCTTTTTAACCGCAAAAGACGAAGAGAATTGGGCGCCCATCAAAAAAGCAGATAGCCTTGAATTCGCACCCGGGGAAAGATTCCATTACTCCAATCCCGCATTTAATGCTCTTGCGTTGATAATAGAAAAAGTAAGTGGCATGAAATGGCAGGATTATATTCAAAAGAACATCATGGCGCCGGCAGGTATGAAAACTTCCACTATCACTGATGGGCCTCATCCCGAATCAGGCGTTTCCCATGGCTATTTATTTGATGGCAAAAAATATTTTGAACAGGATTATGGTGAAGAACCAACATTTGCCGCATCTGGTAATGGTGGTGTGTGGAGCAGCGTTGCCGAACTTTGGAAATATGAACAGGCCATTCAAAAAAATGTTTTTCTTGAAAGTGAATGGATAAAAAGATCACGCACAGTTTATAATTTTTCAAATTGGAAAGACAGTGTACCGGCTTTTATTGGACTTTCCTGGTTTATTACTAAAACAAATAATGAAAACATGATCGGTCATACCGGGTCGCAGGGTGGATTTAGAGCAGACTACGTTTGGCTGCCAGAAAAGAAAATATTTTATGTGATACTCTGCAATACGCCAAAACCATTGGGTGCTTTGAGAAATAAAGTTCTATCGGTTGTAATGAAAGAAGAATAAAATGATATCTGTTGAACAAGCAAGAAAGGCGGCACTCTCATTACCTGAAACAGAAGAGAAACCTCATTTCCATCTTACAAGTTTCCGGGTAAAGAATAAGATCTTCGCCACTATTCATGCTGATAAGAATTATATGATGGTAAAACTTTCACCGGTTGATCAATCGGTCTTTTGTGCTTATAATAAAGACGTCATCTTTCCTGTACCTGGCGGCTGGGGACGGCAGGGCGCCACATTTATTAACTTAAAAAAGGTAAAGAAAGCTATGCTCCTTGATGCATTAACTACGGCCTGGCAAACGACCGCCCCGGCAAAACTTATTGAAAAATATTTCGGAAAAGAAAATTCTTAATTTTACCGACCGATTCGCTTTTACCATGGAACTCTACGGCAAACTTTTAAATATCGCTGTTCCTTTCTTTCTTCTTTTTTTCTTAGTTGAAAAAATTGTGGAATGGCGAAGGGGGCTCCATGTCATTCGCGGACTTGACAGCGTTTCAAGCTTTAGCAGTGGAATTACCAATGTTGTAAAAGACGTATTGGGTATTAGTATCACTATCATTACTTATAACTGGCTGGTAGATAAAATTGCGATCGTTCATATCCAGGCCACCGTTCTTACGTATATCATCGCATTTCTTGTCATCGATTTCCAGGGTTACTGGGTACACCGCTGGTGTCACAAAATTAATTTTTTCTGGAACTATCATATCATCCATCACAGCAGCGAAGAGTTCAATCTTTCCTGTGCATTGCGACAATCGATCTCAAACTTTATCAACTTTTTTACTTTCCTGCTTATACCTGCAGCGCTGCTCGGGGTTCCAAAAGAAGTTATTGCGATCGTTGCGCCGTTGCATCTTTTTTTACAATACTGGTATCATACACAACTGATCGGTAAGATGGGATTCCTTGAACACATTCTTGTAACACCTTCTCATCATCGTGTGCATCATGCCATCAATAAAGAGTATATGGACAAAAACCTGGCGCAGATATTTATTTTCTGGGATAAACTCTTTGGCACTTTTCAGCAAGAACTTGATGATGTAAAACCTGTTTATGGCGTGACAAGACCAGTAAAAACATGGAACCCGGTTAAAATAAATTTTATTCACCTGTGGCTATTGATCAAGGATGCATGGAGAACAAAAAGTATAAAAGATAAGTTTCGCATTTGGTTTATGCCCACCGGCTGGCGACCCGAAGATGTAAAGGAAAAATATCCCGTAGATTATATTGCAGATCCTTATCAACAAAAAAAATTTGATACACCTGCCACAAAAACATTTATCGCCTGGAGCTGGTCACAAATGTTTTTCAATTACTTCCTGCTTATTTATTTTTTTGCTTTCATTGCCCAGATAGGTAAACCGCATATTTTTTATTACGGGGCATTTGTTTTTATTTCCATCTATGCCTATACAGAATTAATGGATGGCAATCGCAATGCGTTTTATATGGAACTTATAAAATCTCTTACCGGGCTTTTTATCATTTATTACTATGGTGATTGGTTTTTTTCTTCACAATACTGGCCGTGGTATCACTATGTGGTTGCAGGTTATTTGATTATCTCCATTTTTGTAACAGCCTGGTTTGCTTTTTATGAAATGAAAAAAAGCGAGCAGCAGGTTTCCTTAGCATGATCCTGCCTGGTATATGCTTCACTTATCCGAAACTATTTATTACGAAGGCTTTATATCTTATTTGCATCCATCATTCTGTTTTTTCATTTATCTCCGTTCGAATAAAAGAATTCTTACCTCCCCATTTTAGCCTTATAGAATTGGCGTAATTTGTGGGGTAAAGCAACCCAGGTGGTTCTGCGTACGATTATTTAACCGAAATATTTCAACCCTTGTTAACAGCCCGGGAATTAAGTGAGCATATTGAAGGTTGTGTAAAGAACAATAGGGATAGTCAAAAAACGATCTACAGTTCTTTCTACGGATATGCTATGTCAATATGTGATCGCTATTCAGGAAATTACGATGACGCAGTGGAAATTCTCAATGATGGATTCTTGAAAATTTTTAAAGAAATACATAAGTACAAGCCGGCATATGCTGATACCATCGCCTCCTTCAAAGGATGGATAAGGAAGATCATGGTGTATACGGCCATCGATCATTACCGAAAGATCAAAAAACATTTGAACGGATATACGGACCCGGTCACCCTACAGGTGGCTTCTGCACAGGAAACGGCGCTTGATAAATTATCATACCAGGAAATCTTAAAAGCAGTACAACAGTTATCACCTGCCTATCGTACGGTATTCAACTTATTTGTGATGGAAGGATTAAGTCATGATGAAATATCAGAAAAGTTGGGTATTGCGGAGGGCACCTCAAAATCGAACCTTGCAAAGGCAAGAATGCATTTGCAAAAGCTACTATTAAAACAAACCGAACAAGAATATAAAAGAAATGCAGTCTGAGAATTTTGACAAGAAGCTAAAGGATTCATTAAGCCAGCGCCCCCCCGGAAATGATAAACCGGAATGGGAGAAAATGGAGACGCTGCTTGATAAACACATGCCTGTTGAAAGGAAAGACAGGAGAAGAATGTTCTTCCTTCTCTTTAGTGTCCTTTTATTGGGCGGTGGTGTATTGCTTATTTGGCAAAATAATACAGGTGGTAAAAATGAGATCAGTTCGATTGCTCCTCAAAAACAAGATGCAGCCGCTGCAGAAAATAACAATCAAACAAAAACAACTACTGACAAAAACATCTCCACTCCAATAGTTCCTGGAACCGCCCAAACAAAAACAGATAGGTTTGCAGAAATTCCTACCGCCAATTCACCTGGTCCGCTTCCGGGTAAAGAAATTGAAATTGATGCTTCAGGAAAAATAGTTAGCCCAAACAAAAAAGTAAATAACAAGGTTGTTAAAAAACCAGGTCAGTCCAACCAAATAATTGACGAGTTAGTTAAGAGTACCGAACCAGAAAGGTCATTGATTGAAAAACTCACCAAAAGCGAAACCGAACCAGTTATAACAGAAAAGAAAGAGGTGGTAAAAGAACCTGGAATTGAAAAAACAATAACAGAAAATAAACCTGATAAAACGCCAGTTGCGGAACAGAAAGAAGAAACAAAAGAAACCCGGACTGTTGCAGTTGAAAAAACAGGTAATAAAAACCAGAAAAATAAAAGTTCATTCGCCAATAACTTATTTGTTACTGTTTCTGCGGGGCCGGATATTAGTGCGGTTGGTGGCAACGCTGGCGAATTAAGATTGGGTGTTGGCGCTGGTATTGGTTATCAAATTTCAAAAAAGTTTTCTGTCAGAACAGGATTCTATGCTGCCAGGAAAGTTTATACCGCTGATCCGGAAGATTATAATCCACCTTATAATTTTTGGGCATATTACCCCAATCTAAAAAATATTGATGCAAATTGTAAAGTGTATGAGATCCCGGTAACAATAGATTACAAAATAAGCAGCAATAAAAAAGAAAGCTGGTTTGTATCCGCAGGGCTTTCCAGCTTGTTGATGAAAGAAGAAACTTATGAATATTATTATAAACCAAATTCCAGTCCTACTTATGTTACCTATACAAAAACGATCCATGATCAGAATAAGCATTATTTCTCTGTGCTAAATTTATCAGGCGGATATACAAGAGTGCTCAACAAAAATATCAGCCTGCAAGCTGAGCCTTATCTAAAAATAGCAATGGATGGCGTCGGTTATGGAAAAGTAAACTTGAATAGCGGCGGTGTCCTCTTTTCTGCTATCATTAAGCCTTTTGCTAAAAAATAATTGGAAGCAGCAAATAACAACGTATAAATGAGGGGGCTGAATTAAAGCATCGAACCTCGAACCCCAACCCTCAAACTAGATAATTTCTTTCAACTTTTCTATCACAGTATCGATCTCTGCAGTAGTATTATACTTGCTAAAAGAGAAACGAACCGGCACCAGGTTCGGATTATTATTGATCGCCCTGATAACATGTGAACCAACATCTGCGCCGCTGCTGCAGGCACTTCCACCCGATGCACAGATATTATTTATATCAAGATTGAATAATATCATTTCCGACTTCTCTGATTTTGGAAACGAAACATTCAGCACTGTATATAAACTCTTGCCATTATAGTCGCCATTGAATCTTACACCAGGGATCTTTTTATTCAATTGTTCGATCATGTATGTCTTTAATGATTGAATATATTGCGATTCCTTCTCCATATTTGCCTCCGCAATTTCTAATGCTTTTGCAAAACCCACAATACCATAAAGGTTTTCAGTTCCTGCACGCATATTTCTTTCCTGTCCTCCACCATAGATCATCGGCTTTACTTTGATATTATCATTCACATACAATATCCCCACTCCTTTTGGTCCATGAAATTTATGACCGGCACCCGTTGCAAAATGCACCGGTTTTTTTCGCAGATCAATTTTATAATGCCCAACCGTTTGCACTGTATCGGAATGAAATATCGCATTATACTTTTTACAGATCTCACCGGCGGTATAGATATCAAGCAAGTTTCCTATTTCATTATTTGCATGCATCAGTGATACCAAACATCTTTCCTTATGTTCTGCCAATTGTTTTTCAAGATCATCCAGGTCAATATGACCATCAGGCAACAACTTTACAAAGCTTGTTGTGATCGTCCCTTCATGATTTAAATGCTCCACTGCATGAAGTACCGCATGATGCTCGATCGGTGAAGTGATGATATGCCGGCATCCAAGATCACGAATGGAAGTTGAGATCGCCATATTATCGCTTTCTGTACCACCACTGGTAAAAAATATTTCACCGGGGTTTGCATTTAAGATTTTGGCTACAGTTTTTCTTGCACTTTCAATTGCAAGTCTTGATTCTCTTCCATAAGAATAGATAGAAGAGGGATTGCCAAAATGAGTGGTCATGTATGGCAACATTGCTTCAAGTACTTCTCTATCAAGGGCTGTGGTAGCGGCGTTATCTAAATAAATTCTTTGCATAATCTTAAAGAGGCGCAAAGATAATTAATCGTAACTGAGTGACGAATCGATTGTATGAAATGTGGCAAACGAAGGATTAAGAACTTACTTTTCTACTTTAGTTCTTTGTTCAGTCACGCATGTGCGGGGTCGCCGGGGACGACGAATATCAGCCTTCGC
>DASUTO010000371.1:0-2131 GCA_036374555.1 Chitinophagaceae bacterium | reverse complement strand
AACAGAACAGTTTTAAATAATTCAAACGTTTTAACTTATTCCAACGCACGGTCGAATACAGATTTTAGCAGCCGTCACAGCATTGATGTTTTATTGGGACATGAAATAGTACAAAGACAAAGCAAAGCATACTTTGTAGAGAACAGGTTATTTCCCATTGGCATAACGCCTGAAAGGGCGCTGGGCAATATGTCTTTAGGTACCACACCCGCCGGACTATCCACTTCTACAGAACTTACCGATAGAATTGTTTCCGCATTCACAAGGTTGAATTATGTTTTGGATAAAAAGTATTTAGTGACACTTACGATGCGGGCCGACGGATCTTCTAAGTTTTCCCAGAAAAATAAATGGGGCTATTTTCCTTCCGCATCAGTAGCCTGGCGTTTGTCGGAAGAAAATTTCATGAGTCAAATCAACAATACTGTCAGCGATCTGAAATTGAGACTAAGTTATGGACAGGCAGGTAATAACCGCATTGATGATTTTTTGTACCTCACCCAGTTTAATGCAAATGTTTTTTATGATCTGAATAACCAGTTAATTACCGGCTACGGACCTGCAGGACTGGCGAACGAAAATTTGAAATGGGAAACAACTACTGCAAGGAACATTGGTTTAGACGCGGGTTTTTTAAAGAACAGGATTCAACTTTCTGTTGACCTTTATAAGAATACAACCAGTGATAATTTATTGGATGTTTTGGTTCCAACCACTTCCGGATATACAGTGCAAAAACAAAACGTAGGGGCCACTGCTAATAAAGGAGTAGAGTTGCAGATTAATGCCACACCAATTCAAAACAAAGATTTTACCTGGAACGCCAACTTCAATATTTCATTTAATAAAAACGAGATCGAGAGCCTTGGACCTAACCAGTCTGGATTAGTTTCTTCGGGCTGGGCAGGTGGAAATACTCCTGAAGATTTTACGGTCGCAGTAGGTCAGTCCGTTGGTACTATGTGGGGTTTTGTAACAGACGGGTTTTATACGCTTGATGATTTTAATTACAGCAATGGTGTTTACAGCCTAAAAAGCGGTGTACCAAGTAACAGGGATATTACTGCAGTAACACCGCAACCGGGCATGCTTAAGTTTAAAGATCTTGATGGTAATAACAACATAACCATAGCAGGCGACCGTACTATTATCGGCAGTTCGCAACCAAAATTTTTTGGAGGATTAAACCAACAGTTTACGTACAAGAATTTTGACATGAGCGTGTTTGTAAATTTTCAATACGGCAACGATATTCTGAATGCAAACAAACTGGAATTTTCCAGTGGCTATACTGACAACTCGAACCTGCTGGCAATAATGAACGATCGCTGGCGCAACGTAAATGCAGCGGGCCAGGTGGTTACTGACCCCGCCGAACTAGCCAAACTAAATACGAACGCCACAATATGGAGTCCTTTAACAAGTGCCAGTTCTTTTTATTCTCATTCCTGGGCAGTTGAAGATGGATCTTTCTTAAGAATTAATAATATCACCGTTGGATATACACTGCCCACCCGGATTGTAAACAAAATCAAGATCAGCAAACTGCGTATTTATGGTACAATAAATAACCTGGCAGTATTCACTAATTATTCCGGGTACGATCCTGAAGTAAATACAAGGCGCAATTCACCGCTTACATCAGGTGTTGATTATTCGGCTTACCCCAGAAGCCGTGCTTTTATTGTGGGAGCAAATTTGTCTTTATAATTAAAACAAATTGAAATGAAGAAAACAACATTCAAACTATATATCATGGCCGCACTGTTTTTTTCTGGTGTTGCTATTATGATCACTTCCTGTAAAAAATACCTGGAGGTAACTCCTGTGTCATCTTTTGGTCCTGATTATGTATTCAGCAATGTTACGAACGCTGAAAAAGCAGTGCTGGGTGCCTACGGTGCATTGGGCGGCGATGCTGGTTATGGCATCCGTTTAAGCATGTATTATCCTTATGATGATGACCAGATAATGGGCCAGGGTGCAACACCTTATCCCGATAACGAACGAAGAAGTATTGCGCATTACAGTGTTAACTCCGGCAATACACAGCTGGCCGGGCCATTCAACCAAATATATGTTGGTATAGAAAGGGCTAATATTTGTATCTACAATATCCCTAAAATGGATA
>DASUTO010000370.1:0-6576 GCA_036374555.1 Chitinophagaceae bacterium | reverse complement strand
AGTTTGCCTGAAGCCACTATATATTCACCGGTAGGGTCTACGTCTGTTCCATGCGGAGATTTTGGACAAGGGATCATGTACATCATATCGGGACAATCGGCAGGGTCTAATATGACGATCTCTGTCTTTATCGTAGAAGCGGCCGTATGAGTGCTTTCATTATATAAATTGTGTGCATATTTTACAGCTTGCTTTTTCGCTTTGCCAGCTTTTACATATTCTTCTGCTTTTTTCCAGTTCACAGCCAACACAAAGTCTTTATCCTTAGCAGAAGCATTTTGCTCCAATAGTGTGTTGGCTTTTTCAGAATTGTAGCAACTGAAAAAGAACCAGCCATGAGATTTGCCTTTGCCCGCACGGGACAGGTCAAAGTTCACTCCCGGCGTACGGATCTGGAACGCAATATTCATTTCTCCCGACGTTGAATCGACAGATATAAAACTTATTGATCCTTTGAAATTCTGTTTGTACGTGTTGATGGGGACATCGCCATTCTGATCATCAAGCGGAATGCTGAAACGGGTTGCCGCCACTACGTATTCTGAATTTTCTGTAATAAAAGGCGAAGCATGATTACCTGCACTATTGGGTATTTCCAATATTTCTGAGGTCCGGAATGTCGTCAGATCTATCCGTGCTATACGCGGTGTGTTGTTACCATTCGCAAAAGCCCAGCGACCATCATGTTCTCCTTTGGTTTGTGAAAGAGCAATATGATGCTGATCATCCCAGGGTACAAAACCATGAGAAGTGTTCAACATTGGCTTTGTTTCTTCACTAAATCCATATCCGCTTTCGGGGGATTGAGAAAAGACAGGAATGATACGAAACAAACGACCGGAGGGAATGCCATAGACAGCAACCTGCCCATTGAAACCACCGGAAACAACGTTATAAAATTCGTCGTATTTACCCGGCGCAACAAACGACGCTGAAGCGTCACCGCTTGCCGCCGCCTGAGCAGTTTTTGGTTTACAACTTTGCAGGTATACGAGACAAGCGGGGATCAATATTAAAGCCACATAGGTTTTGAAGGAGTTAAATTTCATATTGTTACTATTTATATCAAAAAAATGAATGTGCGGTCTTTTTACTTTTCTCCATCATTGGATCGCATGAATTCAATGATCTGGCGTGATTCGTCCTTGCTGATGTTTTGGTTTGGCATACGTACCATACATTGCTCCAGTAATTTTTGAGCTTCAGGATCAGTTTCCAGCATCATATCTACATTAGTGATCATATTCATGATCCAATGTGGTTCACGTCTTTTAGTCACTCCGGCCCAGCCAGGACCTACTAGTCTTTCATCGGTTAGCTTATGACAACTCTGGCATTTTATATCATATATGCCTTTTCCTGTTTTAACCCATTCCTGGTTCAAAGGTGTTGTCAGGGTTATATCTCCTGCTTTTACTTCGGTACCATGAACTTCAGGCTGATTCGTCGGCTCCTGTGCTGTCGTAGCTGTTGTTTCTCCTTTCGGCTTTTCTTCACTATTACAGGACACAAAAAACAATGTACCTAAAGTAAAAAGCGCAAATGTTAAAATTGATTTCCGTTTCATTTTGATGAGAGTTTTAATATTATTAAATATCAAAAGATACGTACATCTTTTAAGTCACAAAAATATTTCTAGGCCCTCCGTCCAATCATGACATGTGTCAAAAAATGGAATGAGTTTAATCACCTGCGCACAAATAAAGCGAGGTTAGTTTTGAAAAAAATTTTTTCATGTTTTTATCCAAATCATTTGGATATGCCTTGCGGGGCATACTATACATAGCCGTCATGAAGGATGAGCGCCGAAAAGTCCAGATCGACGAGATCGCAACTAAACTATCTGTGCCCAAACATTTCCTGGGGAAGATCATGCAGGAGATCGTTAGGGCAGGCCTCTTAAAATCCACAAAAGGCCCCTATGGAGGTTTTTCTCTTGCCGATGAAACACTTGCTACGCCTGTAATAAAGCTCGTTGAGATAACGGATGGAATGGATCAATTTAGTATGTGCATTTTGCAATTAAAGTATTGCAATGGATTAAATCCTTGTCCTTTTCATTATGAAATGGAAGAGATAAAAAGGAATTATTTAAATCTTTTTGCCAGAAATACTTTTGGAGATCTGCTAAAAGATAGCAAAGGCGATCTTCTTAAAAGTCTTGCCGTTAATTAACTTAATCTTTTTTAATGATGAAAGTCATGTTTAAATTTTTTTTATCGTTTTAATATTGACAGTGATTAGGACCAGGTAAAATGTATCAAAATATTAAAATAGAACCTTCTTCTTTTGTAACGGATATTGTAAAACATGATTACCGTACAGCTGAAGTTTTTAGAAAATATGATATTGATTTTTGTTGTGGCGGCAAATGGCCACTTCATGTAGTTTGTCAAAATAAGAATTTGAATACAGAAGAAGTTATCGCAGAGCTTCAAAAAATTGCAAGACAGTCTGCATCAAATGCAGCGCTTGATTTTGACAGCTGGGATATTGATTTTTTGGCCGACTATATATTCAATGTTCATCATCGCTATCTCAAGAGAGCATTAGTGGAAACCACCGAACAGGCAAACAAATTTTTGGACGGGCATAGAACAAAATTTCCTGAGCTGCAGGAAATTGAAGTTATTATGAGCCAGTTTATGAAAGCAATGCCGCCGCACATGAAACAGGAAGAAGAAATATTTTTTCCCTATATAAAGCAAATTTATCATGCACATAAACACCGTGAATCTTATGCACGACTCCTGATAAGAACATTGCGTAAACCCCTTGAAGAAGTCATGCAAAAAGAACATGAGATAACGGGATCAAACCTTAATAAGCTAAGAAAAATTACAAACAATTATACGCCTCCCGATAATGCGTGTTTAACACATAAGATCACATTTGCAAAACTAAAAGAACTTGACCAGGACCTCGTTCAGCATATCCATCTTGAAAGCAATATTCTTTTTCCGAAGGCGATCAAAATGGAACAAGAGCTATTAGAGGATAACTGATCTTTAATGATCTTTTTGATTCCCGCCATTTAAATCATATTCTGCTTTGACCTAAATCATTATTTGTGGCTGATTGACATAGTAGGTTTGTTTTAAAGAATACTACTATGTCTTTAAAAAATAATAAACCTATCATATTTACAACAGAACTTTTTTGGTCTGGTGGAAAAATTGGAATTGTAGGTTCGCCATCGTTAAAATCCTTTTCAGTATCTACATCACCCGAATTTGGTGGCCCTCAGGGTGAATGGAGCTCTGAACATTTATTTTTAAGCTCAATCACGAGTTGCTTCATGAGCACATACCTGACATTTGTAAATAAAATGAAAATTGAAAATACCGGCTTTGAGTGTACTGCAACAGGCCAGGTAGAAATTGTAGATGGAAAATATAAATTCACTTATATACATATTTATCCAAAAGCATTTGTGGCAAACGATGGGGATGTGGAAAGAGCAAAAGTGGCAATGGAAAAAACAAAAAAGTATTGTCTCATTTCCAATTCTGTTAATGCCGAGATCGTGCAACATCCTGAAGTGGTAATAGCGAAACAACATGCCATTATTAATTCAGCAGCATAAACCAAACAATTTTTAATTATTAAACTAAAAATTATGAAAGGGCTTGTAATTTATAAAGGCAAATACGGCGCTACCAAACAATATGCCATGTGGATAGGCCAGGAACTGCAATTACCGGTGGCTTCAGCTGATCGTTTCCCGGTTGATGAATTACCGAAGTACGATTATTTTATTCTCGGTTCAAGCGTCTACATCGGGAAACTTGAAATAAAAGACTGGCTAAAGAAAAATTTTGACTTATTGCAGAATAAAAAGATACTTTTTTTCCAGGTATCTGCTTCACCTCCCGAACAAATTGAAAAAAGAGAGAGCTACAATAAAGCGTCTCTTTCGCCCGACATTCTAAAGAAGATCCAGTTTTATTATTTGCCGGGAAGAATGATCATGAGAAATCTTTCCGCATGGGACAGGTTTATGCTTAAAATGGGTGCAAGACTCACCAGGGATCCTTTAGAGAAAAAAGCTATGCTTACCGATTTTGATCATGTGAAAAAAGAAAAAATTCTGCCAGTCATTGACGCTATCAGGGCGTTTAAGAAAGTGAATGAACCCGAAATAGAATTCGCATAGCTAAATAACCCAATTTTTTCATTTTATTTTTTTAGCTACATTGGTTACTTTGGGAATTAAATTCTAATGTAGTTTATCTATGCTTGACCAGGCACACATGACATCGCTGTTTGAAAATGCAACAGAAGGTATTGTTCTGACGAATGGACGGGGCCATATAGTGCTTGTAAATCCTGCCGTCGAAAGAATGTTTGGTTATACGGCAAACGAATTGAATGGCCAACCGGTTGAGATTTTAATTCCCGGATCTTTCAGACATGGTCACCAGGCGTTAAGGGAAGGGTTCCACAAAAACCCTTCCAATCGTTCTATGGGTGCCAATAGAGATCTTTTTGCTTTAAAAAAAAATGAAGAAGAGTTTCCTGTTGAAATAAGTTTAAGTCATTACAAAAAAGATGATGAGCTTTTCGTCATTGCATTTATAGTTGATATCACTCTAAGAAAAGAAGTTGAAAAAAATCTTGTGAAAAAACAAAACGAATTAGAAAAAGTGACCTTTGAAATCAGAAAACTAAATACTGAACTTGAAAAAAAGGTTGATGAACGAACACATATTCTCAAAGAGGCACTGGAAAAATTAGAGCAATCACAAACGGAACTACACGATGCGTTGGATAAAGAAAAACAGCTGAATGAAATAAAAAGTCGATTTGTATCCATGGCATCTCATGAATTCAGAACACCTCTTAGTGCCGTACTTTCTTCTGCGACTTTGCTTTCAAAATATACCAAAGAAGATGACCAGGAAAAACGGAATAAACATATTGACCGGATCAAAGATTCTGTAAAACATCTTAATGACATTTTGGAGGATTTTCTATCCTTAGGAAAGCTTGACGAAGGCCGCATAACCGCCGACCCACATGAATTTAATCTTCGGGAAATGATCACCGAGACTTTGGCTGATGTGAAAGTAGTATTGAAGCCTGGACAAAAATTCAATTTTAAATATGAAGGAGAGGAAATGATAAATGCCGATAAAAAATTGCTGAGGAATATCCTGATCAACCTGATAAGCAATGCAGCTAAATTTTCAGAAGAAGATTTACCTATCACAATTTCCGCAAAGAATGAGAGTGAAAAAAATATAATAACTGTAACAGATAAGGGAATTGGTATTTCGCAAAAAGACCAGGAGCATTTATTCACCATGTTTTACAGGGCATCAAACGTTACTAATATACAAGGAACGGGACTTGGCCTTCACATTGTAAAAAGATACCTTGACTTGATCAACGGCACTGTAAATTTGCAAAGTACATTGGGAAAAGGCACTTCGATCACAATAACATTTCCAAACATTACAAATAATAACTCATGAAATCAATTCTTGTTATTGAAGATAATAAAGACATCAGGGAAAATACTGCAGAGATCTTAGACCTTGCCGGCTACAAGACATTCACCGCCGAAAATGGAAAAAAGGGAGTAGATATTGCTGTTAGGGAAAAACCAGATGTAATTGTTTGTGATATTATGATGCCCGAGCTGGATGGCTATGGTGTGCTTCATTTGCTAAGGAAAAATGAAAACACACAAGCCATTCCATTCATTTTCTTAACGGCCAAAACAGAGAGAAGCGATTTCCGCAGGGGAATGGAAATGGGTGCCGATGATTATGTAACTAAACCGTTTGAAGATATTGAATTGCTGAATGCAATTGAAATACGATTAAAAAAGGCAGAGATACTCGGAAATAAATATGCGCCTTCTCAGCAAGGATTATCACAATTCATAAAAGACGTAAAAGATAGCGGCCTGATGAAACAACTGGCCGATCAGTATAATGTAGAGTCATACGGGAAGAAACAATCCCTTTACCAGGAGGGAAAGCGGCCAAAGCTTTTATATTACCTGGTGAAGGGAAAAGTAAAAGGCTTTAAGACACATGAAGATGGTAAAGAATACATCACGGATCTTTTTAGTGAGGGAGATTTTATAGGTTACCCGGCATTGATCGAAGATAAAAATTATGATGACAGCGCAGTTATTCTTGAAGATGCAGATATCATGCAAATACCACGTGAAGATTTTCACAAAATGATCTTCGGGGATATTAGCATTGCCGCCAAGTTCATTCGCATTATAACAAAGAATGTAAAAGATAAAGAAGAAAGATTGCTCAACCTTGCTTATAGTTCTTTGCGCAAACGGGTTGCAAAAGCGCTGGTTGATATACAAGGGAAATTTAATACAGGCGGACAGAATAAGCCCATTGAAATATCAAGAGAAGATATTGCCCATTATGTCGGCACAGCAACGGAATCGTTGATAAGAACGCTAAGTGATTTTAAAGCAGAAAAACTTATTGAAATAAAAGAAGGAAAGATCCAGATCGCTAACCTTGATAAGCTAAAGAATCTTTTATATTAATAATTAAAAAGGCTCCTGAAAACCAGGAACCTTTTTTGAACAAGGGA
>DASUTO010000369.1:0-7996 GCA_036374555.1 Chitinophagaceae bacterium | reverse complement strand
AGAAAACCGGGACTGGCTTGATGAAAAATTTAATGAGCTGGTAAATAAAATGGAAGGAACAGCTATCCCTCGTCCGCCTTATTGGGGAGGTTATATAGTGAAACCGGTAGTTATTGAATTCTGGCAGGGAAGACCCAGCCGGCTGCATGATCGTATTCAATATACACTAGAGGAAAACGGAAAATGGAAGATCGAGAGATTGGCCCCGTGATGGTTAAACGGTTAAATGGTCAAATTGCTATTTAATGCGACGACTTTTTACTTTAAATAACAATTAAGCCATTTAGCAATTCAATAATTTATTTTTTCTTCTTCTTCGCTGGTCTGCTTTTACCAAAACTGCCTTTATTAATTTTCCCTTTTTTAGTTTTTTTATCACCTCTTCCCATAACTTGATTTTTAGTTTGTGTTTAAATAAAAAATCTCCTGTGTTATGTAAAGTAACAAGAGATTTATCTAAAAAATGGTTTTATTTTTTCTTTTTCTTTTGCAATAAAGGTTTCAGGTCCTTCATGGAAGATTTTAATGTTGCTAAAAGTTCTTTTCCTCCTTTAAATCTTGCAACAACTTTTTCCTTTATGTTTATCTGTGCTTTTGTCTGCGGGTTATGTCCTTTTCTTCCTTCCCTGTATGAAAGCAGGAAAGTGCCAAAGCCAACAAGTGTAACCTTGCCGCCATTCTTTAAAGTTTTAGTTACAGCATTTGTGAAAGAATCCAATGCAGCATTTGCCTGGGTCTTTGTAATTCCTGCCTCTTCAGCAATTACATCAATTAAATCAGCCTTATTCATTATAGTTAGTTTTATAAGTGATAACGGCGGCAAATTTAGCCGCTTTTGATTGGCAGCAAAATTTTTTCTTTGTTTTTTCGGAACAAATAATTCCCGGGAAAATCGCACGGGGAGAGGATTTCCTTTGTTCCCTGTTTTATGCTTGTTTTTGAAGTTATTGTACAATTTGCATCAGGCTGCGGAAAGCTACAAAGCGATCTCCCCAGGTATCAAAATATTTTTGCCGCACCCTGGTTGAATGATTTTCTATATAGCGGTTATAGTCAGATTTACTATCGGCAAAATATTGTGCGGCATAAGTCGGCCCGTCTTTTTCATCTATTTCCAACAGACGAAGAAGCTTAGCATCAGTAAAGCAACCTGTTTTTATCATTTCAGGCATGTGTTCATTCAGCATCCATTGCACCCACGCATCATGAATTGACCAGTCAACTTTTACGGTAACATTATAGATAAACATGTTCAATTTTTTTAATTAGCGACATTCATATTTTCGGCATCATCAATAATGATCTTTTTCAACCGCTGGTACATGAAAGAAACAGTAAGTAATAGCACACCCAGCAAAATAAACGCTGCGATCTTACCGCCCGGTGGGATCTTGCGAATATCATACACGAACAATTTTATAAGGGTAACGGTAAACAGGCTCAATGAAATGATGCGCAATGGACGGAATTTATATTGCATGCCCAGCCACATCATGATAAACGAGCAAATGCTCCAGAGAATGCTAAGACCTGCTTTATAATACAAATTTTCCCACCATGTCCAGTCATCTTTTTGATAATTCAACCATAAGTTTACCTGGTAGATCTCAACGCTAAGCAAGAAAATAGAACTGATAGCAGATATCCATGTAAGTGCCGGGAGATAGGAGTCCCAATTCTTATCTCTAGTTCTTTTAAAATAAACAACAAGATCTATCAATAACCAGCCTAATAAAACAATACCTATCCAATGTACAAGAAACAAATAACCCTGCTCTTGCCGGATCAGCGACAAAGAAATATCGTAGTTGGTATGGACATTTAGTAAGTAGAGACACAGACAAAGAATGGTAAATAAGAATTTCAATACCGGGAAAACCGTCGATCTCTTGAAGCTGAACAAAATAACAATGGCAAAAAGAAAAGTATAAAGTTGCAGGTAAATGATATAAAGGGATCCAATACTGTTCCTTGTGCTGAACTGGTAAAAAACTTCCAGCGCACCCGATAAATAAAGCACAACAACGAATGCTCCCAATAAAAGATCTTTTACAGATTGATTTTGCAATTTTTTTAAATAAAACGTATCCGCTTCTTTATACATCAGTTTATAGTAAATAAATAATGATACTGCCACCGCGATCGTTGTACTAAAACCTTTGTTGAGCAGGATCGGGATCAGTTGATGATCGGAAAAGTAAACTTGCATCCATGTAATACCAAGGCTTCCCAGCATAAGGACGGCAATGATCAGCGAAGCGATCTTTAGTTGAACAGTTCTTGTTCTTTGAAAAAGCCAGAACAGAACCACTGCTTCAGCAGCCCAGAATAAGGTGACATGATTTCCATTGAACTGTACCGGTGCCGCGAGGGAAATAAAAGTGAGTGCTAAGCCGGTAAGCAAGGCTAAAAAATTCGGATCAATCGTTTTCTTTTGTTTAAAGCCAGGAACCAGTAACAAATTAAAAATACCAAGCAAAGCAGTAAATAGCCCGTTATAATTTCCTTGGTTCCAGTAAGGAAGAATAAACATTGCAGCGAGGTAAAAAAGAAAATTTATACTCAGTACTACTATAAAATCAAAAGCGTTGAAAATTTTTCTTTCCCGGATATTGTTTACAATATTCATTGTAACAAACTGCACGTAAAACAATATCCCAAATAGCATTGCATCTTTATAGGGTACAACTGCAGGATAATCAAACCACATTTTTTTGATCAGCCAGCTGCCATAAATTATGGTTGTAAAAAATAAAGCAATAATGTTTATCGAAGGCCAGCGCTTAAACCAGGCCAGCACCATTAAACCTGAGTTCAGAATGCATAAGTAGGTAAAGAGAGCTACATGATTATCCTGGCCTGTACTCACAAGAAAAGGAGTAATAAAGCCACCGATCGTTGCCAGGATCGCTAATTCAAGCCGATCATAATAAAGCGACAATACCACTGCAAACGCAGTGATGATAACCATGATAATAAACCCCGCTGTCTGGCTGATAAGGTGGTATTGATGAAATGCAAAAGCAATGGTGAAATAGAAAACGGTAAGACCACCCCCCATTAATACAGAACTAAAGGAACGGTAACTATTTCTTATCCGATGTGCAATGCCGATCAGTATTCCGCCGGCAATAAGACCAATGATGACACGGCCGGTTTCTTTTATCCAGTTTTGATCTATTGCATATTTTACAAAAAATGAAATGCCTAATACCAATACAGTAATACCGATCTTACTTAAAAGATTTTCTCCAATGAATTTTTCAAGATCAGTTTCTGGTTTTGCAGAAGGAGTAATGGGCTTGGGAAATTCTCTTTTTTCAATAATAGGTTGTGATTCTGTTTTTTTTATTTCATTCGTAAGGGGTAGCTTTTCTTCTTTTGGAGTTACTGCTACCGGTGGCGGTACAAATGTTTTTTGTACAGGTTTTTCTTCAACGGGTATATTTCTTGTTTCAACTGGTTGCTTTAAATTCCTGACCTCCTTCGTTAGCGCTGCAATCTCTTCACTTAAATGTTTTATACGATCATATAATGATTCAGTGAGTTTTTGCTGCTCAGAACTGCGGCTTAATATTGAAACAAGTAAAATAAAAAAAACAAGCGGGATAAGGATGAGCAGAATAATTAATCCGGTCATCTGTGTTGGTTTGGTGAATAATAGCTGCTATAATGAACATTAATAAATTTGAAAACAGCTTTATATTTCAATATCTAAATATACCGGACAATGATCAGAATGCTTTATATCTGGAAAAATTTCCGCATCTTTTAACTTGCCTTTTAAGGGATCTGTAACATTTATATAATCAATTCTCCAGCCTTTATTTTGCAAACGAACAGTAGGGAAACGTTGACTCCACCAGCTATATCTATGAGGCTCAATATGAAATTCACGAAATGTATCTGTCCAGCCATTTTCAAATAATTTATCCATCCATTTTCTTTCTTCCGGCAAAAAACCTGAGGAGTTTTTATTGCCTTTTGGGTCATGAATATCAATTTCTTTATGAGCAATATTATAGTCGCCGCATAAGATCAGCTTTGGATGTTTCTTTTTTAAGTTGTTGAGCCAAATAGAAAATTCATCAAGCCATTTATATTTGAATGTTTGTCTTATATCACCACTTGTGCCTGAAGGAAAATAGGCATTGATCAATTTTACATCTTTGAAATCAAGTTGAATAATTCTTCCTTCGTCATCACTTACGCCAAGACCGTTGCCTGGTTCTATTTTGTCGGGTATCATTTTTGTAAATACTGCCACTCCGCTGTATCCTTTTTTTTGTGCACTGAACCAATAATCGTGATAACCAAGATCGTTAAATAACATATGATCTACATTTTCTTTCAACGCCTTTGTTTCCTGTACGCAGATCACATCGGCTGGGTTTGTCTTCAGCCAGTCAAGAAATCCTTTTTTGATAGCGGCCCTTATTCCATTTACATTGTAAGAGATAATTCGCATACTAAAGATTTATGCTGACAAGTTAAATGAATTGAATAAATAAGTGTAGCAGGATTATTCTATTTTTATCACAAAGAAGGAAATAGAAAATGAAACCTGAAGAACACCTTATCCCGCCAAAATCACATGTGTATCTTGATGGCCCAAAAAGCAGGGGCTTTGAATTAGCATTTGCATTCAGGGTTTTCTGGCAATTCCTTCGTGGCTTTCGAAAACTTCATTTCATCGGGCCTTGCATTACCGTGTTTGGTTCGGCAAGATTCGCGGAGGATCATAAATTTTACATTGCTGCAAGAGAATTTGGAAAAAGGATTTCAGCGCTGGGTTTTGTTACAATGACCGGCGGTGGTCCTGGTATAATGGAGGCTGCCAATCGTGGAGCTTTTGAAAATGGAGGCATCTCGGTAGGTTGTAATATCCAGTTATCTTTTGAACAGAAGCCAAATCCTTATATGAACAAGTGGATCACCTTTGAGCATTTCTTTGTTCGGAAAGTTTTGCTGATAAAATATTCTTATGCTTTTGTCATCATGCCAGGTGGTTTTGGAACAATGGATGAATTTTTTGAAACACTTACTTTGATACAAACAAAAACGATCACCCAGTTCCCGATCGTATTATTTGGAAAAGAATATTACAAGGAACTTTGGGATGTGCTGGAACACATGGCGAATAACGGGTCAATCGACAAAGAAGATCTTTCCCTGGTATTACTCACTGATGATATCAATGAAGCTATGCTGCACATCCGTACTTATATCAGCACGAATTATAAAGTAAAACCGCGGAAACGTTCGCCATGGCTCATGGAAAGACGTTGATGCTTATTTTTGATAATATTTTAAATAAATCAAACACATGGAAATTAATACTGTCATTTTTGATCTTGGCGGAGTGCTGATAGACTGGAATCCCCGCTATGTGTATCGTACGATCTTTAAAACGGAGGAAGAGATCGATTGGTTTTTTGAGAATGTTGCCACTCATGATTGGAATGAGAACCAGGATGCAGGTTACCCGATAGCTAAAGCAACTGAAGAATTAGTTGCTCAACATCCTGAGTGGGAAAACGAAATTAAAGCATATTATGGCCGATGGACAGAAATGCTCGGTGGGCCAATCCACGGAACGGTAGAAATATTCAAACAACTAAAAGAGATTCCAGGCATGAGATCGTATGCTCTTACTAACTGGAGTGCAGAAACATTTCATATTGCATTGGATCGTTATGATTTCTTACACTGGTTTGATGGAAGAGTGGTAAGCGGTGAAGAAAAAACAAGGAAACCCTTCCATGATTTTTATCAAAGACTGCTGGACAGGTACAATGTGGACCCTCAGCAGGCAGTTTTTATTGATGATAATTTGAGGAATATAAAGGCGGGAGAGGAATTGGGAATAAAAGGGATCCATTTTCATAATCCATTGCAATTAAAAAATGAATTAGCAGATCTTGGATTACTTGTGGTAAGAGGCTAAGGAAGACTTGTATACGTATCTTAAACTAGTCAAACAGATGATAGGCACTCTAATAGTTATTGTTATAATTCTTTTGATCGTGCTTGTCTGGATGTTTAATAGTCTCATACAAAAGAAGAATGCAATTGATAACGCATTTTTTTCAATGGATGTGATGCTGAAAAAAAGATACGACCTGATCCCACAGCTTGTAGATACCGTAAAAGGTTATATGCAGCATGAAAGAGAAACGTTGATTCAACTTACCGAAATGCGGCAACGCCTTATCAGCGGTAACCTGAGCCCAAATGAAAGAGTTGAAATAGATAACAAGATTAACGATGCATTGCAAGCTGTATTTATCAATTTTGAGAACTATCCGCAATTAAAAGCAAGCGAAAATTTTTTGCATCTTCAGCGATCGATCAATGAAACTGAAGAGCAATTAGCTTCCTCACGTCGTTTTTATAATGCAGCTGTAAATGAGTATCATAATGCTATTGAAATGTTCCCCACGAGTTTAATGGCCTTATGGATGGGATTAAAACATAAAACCTTCTTTAGTATAGCGGACGAGCATAAACAAACACCAGTTATTAATTTCAACAATTGATATGGCAGCTGCGAAAAACTTCGGGGAGTTTTATCAAACTGAACTTGCACAACAACTTTTGCCATTTGAAAATCTAAGAAAGAAGGTAGCCCGATCTGGTTTCATCGGTTTTGGCCTGGCTTTTCTTGCCATAGTATTTTTTGCTATTGCTCAGACAAGCGGTTCACCGGTATTCTTTGTCTTTTTTTTTATTTTTTTGTTAGCTACGATCATATTCATTGTGATTTATTATAATAGGAAGAAGGATTATGTCGCAGGGTTTAAGGAGAATGTTGTACATAGTATCATTAAATTCATTGACCCTAATTTGCATTATGATCCCTACGGGCACATCAGCAAAAATGACTATGAAAGAAGCGGCCTGTTTCTTAATCATGTTGACAGATTCAACGGGGATGATCGTGTAGAAGGATGGAGAGATAAGACTGTTTTTTGTTTTTCCGAATTACATACTGAGTATAAAGTAAGCGCTGGAAAAAGCACAACATGGCACACGATCTTTAAAGGTTTATTTTTTATTGGTGATTTTAACAAGCACTTTCATGGACGTACTTATGTGTATAGTGAGAGTAATCCACAATTAGGGTTTTTTACGAAGATGTTTAGCTCATTTGCAGGAAACCTGGAAAAAGTAAACCTGGAAAGTGTCGAATTTGAAAAAAGATTTATTGTTTACAGCAACGACCAGGTGGAAGCTCGTTATATTCTTACGCCTTCATTCATGGACCGGTTAGTAAAGTTGCAAGACTTAATGGGAGATGAAGCTTCTTATTCTTTTGTTGATACTAATATATATGTGGCTGTACCGATTCAGGATGCTTTATTTGAACCCTCAGTTTTTTCACCCAACAATTATGATAAATTAGGAGATTATTACAACACAGTCCATATTATTTTCGATATTATCGATGAACTGAATCTTAATCTTCGTATCTGGACAAAAGAATAATTTTTTATCGGAAAGAAATCAATTCCACTTCAAATATCAATGTACTGTTTGGCCCGATCTCGCGACTAACACCTCTATTACCATAGGCTAAGTGAGGTGGAATATATAATTTCCATTTACTACCAGTGGGCATTAACTGCAATGCTTCGGTCCAACCTTTAATTACCCCATTTAATGGAAAACTTGCTGGTTGTCCCCGCCGAACTGAACTATCAAATACCTCACCCTTTATAGTTGTACCGTGATAATGACAAGTAACAGTATTATGGGCCAAAGGTTTCGGTCCATCGCCCTGGGTTATAATTTCATATTGTAAACCACTGGGTAGTGCTACTACCGATTCTCTTTTTCCATTTTCTGCCAGAAATGCTTCACCTGCTTCCATATTGTTTTTTTCTTTTTGTTGTAAAAATGATTTTAGCTTATCTGATAAAGACATAAGATAGAATTTTTATTCTAAAACAGGTCTTAACCACCTGGTGGCTTCTTCAATACTCATTCCTTTTCT
>DASUTO010000368.1:0-6566 GCA_036374555.1 Chitinophagaceae bacterium | reverse complement strand
ATCGGCAAAATTTATCATGTTCTCTACATTGGCGCCCTGGAAACGATAAATGCTTTGATCGTCATCTCCGACCACAAATACATTTGGTTTTTCCCAATAATTAATAAGCAATTGGACAATGCGATTCTGTGTACCACTTGTATCCTGGTATTCATCTACCAATATGTAAAGAAATTTTTCCTGGTAAGTTGCCAGCAGGTTTTTATTTTCTTCAAAAGCTTTGATCACCCAATTGATCATATCATCGAAATCATAACGATTTCTTTTGCGCATCATTTGCTGGAAGCGATCAAATTCATTAACAGCGGCACGTAGCTTTTCTTTTCTTTCTTTTTCTTCTTCTATCTTTTCTCTCTTCAGATCACCGGGATTGAACTCTTTGAATTTCCTTTTATAAATGAATTCTTCACGGGTAAGGATGCCGGTAATGTATTCATCGATCTTTTTATTGATATACGCAGGCGACCAGCCCTCTCTTTTCATCGCACTGAACAGTTGTTGCAGGTTGTTGATCTCAAAATATACATCACCACGATAACGTTTCAGCGGGTGATTTTTTGGAAAAGAATCAATGAGTTCTTTGAATAATTCAATTCTTTCCAGGTCAGAGATAGGGTCCAACGCCGTCTTTTCAAATAATGAAAGGTTTTCCTGTATCACATCGTTGCAAAAGGCATGGAAAGTATAAATGTTTACTATATAGGCATCCGACCCGATAAACTGCAATAATCTTTTTCGCATGGCAACAACACCGGCATCGGTATAAGTAAGACAAAGAATGTTTTCAGGTTGCGCATCTGTTTCCAATAGAATTTTTCCAACTCGACTGGCCAGTATTTGCGTTTTACCGGTACCAGGCCCTGCAATTACCATTACCGGGCCGTCAATAGTATCAACAGCCAAACGTTGCTTCTCATTTAGTCTTTCGTACTCTTCGCGAAATTTATTTTCTAATTTTTCCCTGATAAATGACATTTTTACGAACTTTTCTTTTACAGATCTTTATTCAAACGAATTTAAATCAATAATCGCAGGGTGTCACATTAAAGGTTTCAAAAAGTTGAGGAACTTTTTGCAAATTGGAATGGGTAGGGCGCTATCAGACAATGAACCAGCGTTTATACCCTGACACATGTTCCTGATCATTTTAATTAGCTACATTCTCCAGGGTCTGGCAAACACGGAAAACATCATTTATATTTGTATTGACCGTACAATAATAACTAATGAACCCCACCAGGAAGGCAATTATCTTTTTCTTTCACCTTTTTATTTATTCTGCCGTTTTTCCTCAACTGCGGCCTGTATATAATTTTCAGAAAGATGATAGTATTGTAAAAAAAGCTTATTACGAACAGGCTTTGCAAAATAAAAATAAGCTTATCAGTTCTCTCGGCAATGAATATAAAAAGGATTACCAGGAAATTTATGAGGCAAGATTTTCAGAAGTTTCCAAATTATTGCAAAGTACGAGGACTGTAACAGACAAAGATGTCAATAACTATTTACAAACTCTACTAAAAAAAATTACGGATGTTAATCCCGAATTAAAAGCCAAAGAGGTCCGCTTACTTTTTTCCCGCGATTGGTGGCCTAATGCCTTCAGTATGGGTGAAGGAACATTGGTTGTAAATGCCGGTCTAATGATTTTTCTTGATAATGAGGCCGAGTTGGTTTTTGTGATCTGTCATGAACTGGCGCATTTTTATTTAGATCATAGCAACAGGGCGATCAAAAAAAATGTAGAGACTTATAATAGCGTCGCATTTCAAAATGAACTGAAACGATTATCAAAACAGGAATATGGCGCAGGCCAGCAACTGGATGAGCTGATAAAAAAACTTGAATTTGGCAATCGCCGGCACAGTCGCGAAAATGAAACAGAAGCGGATCGGTATGCATTTATGTTCATGAAGAATACGGGGTTTGATTGCAATGGAATTAAAACTTGTTTAAAGCTGCTCGATAAAGTTGATGACTCGTTGTTGAATAGCTCAATTGATCCTGAATTAACTTTTAATTTCAGTAACTATCCTTTTAAAAAGAAATGGGTACAGAAAGAATCAACGATTTTTAGTCAAATGAGTAATGATGATTCTCCATTGACTAAAAAAGAAAGAGATTCATTAAAAACACATCCGGACTGCGCCGTGAGGATTTTGCATTTGGAAGATTCTATTTCAAAAGCAAGGCAAGGCCAAAAATTTATTATCAATAGTACATTGTTCGGACAATTAAAAAAGGATTTCTTTGTGGAAATGGCCGAACAACAGTTTAATAGCAACAACCTGAGCAGGAATTTATATTATAGTTTGAAAATGTTGCAGCGGGGAGAGAACACCTCCTATGCAATGTTTGCCATTGCCCGCGGTTTGAATGTTATGTATGAAAATCAAAAGAACCATAAATTAGGGATCATTACAGACAAAGAAACAAGAGGATACCCCGCCGATTATAATATTTTACTGCGAATGCTTGACCGTTTGCGTTTGGAAGAGATCGCAAACATAAATTATAATTTTTGCATGGAGCATAAAGCAGAAATGTCAGGTTATACAGGTTTCAATGATGAATTCAATAAAGCAGTCAAACAAAAAACTCAATACTAACTTTAAACAAAAAATCATCCACATGAAAAAACCGTTATTTATTATAGTTATGCTGCTTAGCATTGTAACTATTCAGTCACAAACACTTTCAATTGATAATGTAAGAAAAGCAGCTCTTCGAACTTCCGATGCGATAAAAGAAGGATCGGACGTGAAAGGATATTACTTTTTTTATATAAGCGATAAAATAGATAAAAACACGAACGAGTATACATTACGTATTCTTGATAATAATCTAAAAGTGTTAAAAGATGTCAAGTTCCAGGATTCGAAATATGTAACTATTCTCGAATCGTCTTTTAATGGCACTGATTTAATTTTCCTATTCTATGACTCAAAAGAAAAAACTTTTGAATACCAGGTATATGGCGCCGATGGAAATAAAAAATCGTTCAGCTACACGAGAGTTTTAAGTAAAAAAGAACAAAAACTTTTGGAGTCAACTTACCTTTCTATGGATGATGAGGACCAAACGTTGAAAGGTCTTTACCCGCTCGAGGGAAAAGGATTTATTTCAAATATGCCAAGCAGGGAAGAGAAAGATTATACTTTCCAGATCGACTATTTTTCAACGGAAAAGAGGAAGCAATGGACATATACTCCCACAGAAGGAGGGAAGAAGTTCGTTGGTGATTACCTGGGGAGTTATAATGGTATTGCGTATATAGAGGTTTTAAAATTCAAGAGCATGACGGATCAACGACCCGATTCATATATTTTAGGGCTTGACCTGGAAACAGGAAAACAACTTTTTGAAAAAACTACGGATGCAAAATACAGGTTTTACCCCGCAAGTATTTCTGTGTTGAATTCAGGACAGGCATATCTCTATGGTGAATATTTTGATGTAAATGCAAATATTTCAAAAGACAAGTCGCTTGGTTTTGCTTTCTGGGGCATTGGTGATAAAGGAAAGATCGTAAGCGAAAAATATTGTTCATGGGATCTCGATATTGGAAAAGTACTTAACGTTGGGTCCAAAGGAAAGATCGAAGACTTTGGCTATTTATATGTTCACCAGATCATACAAATGGCTGATGGAAATATCTATGTCATCGGCGAAGGCTATAAAAAAGTCGCCAGTGCGCTCGGCATTGCCACCACGATCATGTCAAGGGGTAACGGTATGAGCACCATGAAGATCAAAATAACGGATATGGCAACAATAAAATTTGACAAAGATTTTAATGTGAAGGAAGCAAAGATCTATGATAAGAATTCAAATACCGTTGAACTTCTAAGCGGAATGGAATTTGTAAGTGCTCCACTGTTGGGTAAGCTGGTAAAATATACTTACGGGGAATTTGATTATTCATATACGCAAACAAATAAAGATTTTACTTCTTTTACGGTTTGCTATAGTGATTATGAAAGAGGAAAGAATTATAAGGGAAGTACATTTAATTCTATCAGTTACAATGATGGTAAAATAACAACCGATAAGATCAAAACGAAATCTGATGCAACACGCTCATGGGTGTTACCAGGAAAACAAGGCCAGGTGCTTGTTTTAGATTATTATAAAAAAGATAAAAGACTGGATACTCACCTGGAAAAATTAAACTGATCGTTATATTGTTCATAAAAAAGGTTGGCTAAGATGTCAACCTTTTTTAATTACCCCGTATGTTTAAATATTAACCAGGTATCCTCGTAATATATTTTTCCAATTGTTTTATTTGATCAACAATTTGAGGAGTGGTGGGTTTTAATGCTTTTGCTTTCCTGAAAAAATCTTTGGCTGCACGAAATTCTCTTTTATTCATCATGATGCTGCACATTTGTAAATGAGCGGCAGCTTCGTTTTCCTTATCGGGCAGTCCTTTACGTAAGGCCTGGCGGATATAACTTTCCGCCTGCTTCATATCATTCTTTTGCATGGACAACATTCCCATTTGCAACAAACTTGCTCCTTCAGCCTCTTTCATTGGCATGCCGAGATCCAGGCCTTTCTTCATCATTTTTTCTGCGCCATCATAATCCTGTTTCATCATCGCCACATTACCTTTTAATGTATAGTAGGCGGAGCGAATAGGTTTATACAAAAGCCCGGGAAACTTTATAGTATTAAGAACTTTTTCTGCGCCTTCCATATCACCTGATTCCAAATATTCCTGTATCAGCCGAAGAGGGCCAAAGAAAAAATGGCCGAGCACCAGGATAAGTCCAACAAAATATAAGGGAAAGGCTGGCCAGAAACCTGATAAATAATTGGTAACACCGCCAATGATCAGCAACGCTATACCCAGTTGAAGGCGGTATTTGATAAGCAGGTTATAAAACTTCATACTTCACTTTTTGAGGACTGCAAAGATAGGTGGAGGGTGGGAATTGGGATTTGGTAATTTGGAATTAGGGTGATTATTCAAATACCTTAGATTTTTCGATTTTAGTGCCAAATTCCTAATTCCCAATTACAAATTCCTGGTATCACTCTTTTGCATCATTGATCTCGATCCAATATCCATCAGGGTCTTTAAAATAAACTTGCTTAACACCATCAACACGGATTGTTATAGCCATTTTTTCGCCGGCCCAATTCTCATATTCAACTTTATTTTTTGCTAATACTTTGACAAACTCAGGAACAGAAGCTACGGAAAAACATAAATGAGTGTTTTTATCGTGTTCTTTTTTTGCTGCAGCGCCGGATATGATATGCAAATGGCTTTTGACGCCAACAGCGAACCAGGTATGCCGGCCATCATGAAAAGGTTCTGGAATAGTGTCAAGGCCAATAATGTCTTTATAAAAGGCGGTGCTTATTTTAAGATCAACCACATAAACAGCGATATGGTTTAGCGATGCTTTGTTTGATTGAGAATAAGAGTATATAAAGGAAAAAACAGTTAAGAACACAATAGAAAATCTTTTTTTCATATCATATAAATATTACCGGAAGGTACAAACTAAAATTGCATGCTTTCCCGGCAATATTTACATCTTTATACTTTTATCGTTTATGGGCGATCCCAGAAGGCCGGGGGTTCTATTCCTAATGAACGGAGATAAACATAGCCTTGTCCACGATGATGAATTTCATTATCTATAAAATAAAAAAGAAATGAGGTCCCCGTACCCGGCCATTGCCCGAAGGCAACATCTTTTTCTTCGAAGCGGCGCGGCGGTATGGTTGGCCAGATGCGATCGATCTCTTCGGTTGCCTTGTCCCACAGATCCAATAATTCATTTTTTGTATTCACTCGTGCAGCGTCGGCCCACTTTTCCCATTTACCTGTTGCAATACCCGTAACACCGGGTACAGCCATACCCAGGAATTCATAGACCAGTTCAGCAAAAGGCCTCATGCCTCCAAGAGAATAGGAAAATAATTTGTCTTCGGGAAAAGCTTCTATCATTTTGCGGGTAAGGCCGCGGTGCCCCTGCCAGTGTTTTAATAATTCATCTGTTGTAAAGACCAGGGAAGCTGTCATTTCGGTTGTCTGTTGGTTATTTTTCATTTTTGACGTTTTTGTTGTTTATACTACAAAGAAAATTGTGCCCAGTGACAACCCTATGTCAGCAGGATAAAATAAATCTTATTAGTTGGAACAAAAAGGGAGATTAGACTGGAAGCATTATTTTTGCCGTCCTCCTGAGGCTTGTCGGAGGATGGTCCTGTAGTTCTCCCGATAGCTATCGGGAGGATGGAATACCCCGAAAGATTTCGGGACTAAACTTTTGATATAGGTTCTTTACAATACTGGTCCCGTAGTTCAATGGATAGAATAGAAGTTTCCTAAACTTTTGATACAGGTTCGATTCCTGTCGGGACTACCACACTCTTAGCTTCTGACGACTCACTTCCGTGCTATGTAATGTTGCCCGGCATAAGGCCGGTAAATACCTTCAGATGCTGTATCGGTACGACTTTTGTAAAACTAAATCGTAAGAAAGTAAATATGAAAATAACAGCTCTTCTAATCCTTTATATCGTTGTCTGCTTTTCATGTAACA
>DASUTO010000367.1:0-7155 GCA_036374555.1 Chitinophagaceae bacterium | reverse complement strand
GTTGAACATTCTTGTACAAAAAGGATTTTCGCGAATGTATGTTGATGGTGAAATAATAAGACTTGAAGATCTGCTGGAAGGAAAGTCAGAAATAAAAAACAGGAAATCAAAAATATTTGTTCTTGTTGACAGAATAGTAGTCAAAGAATTTGATGAAGATGATATACATCGTTTATCAGATTCTATAGGCACCGCTTTTTACGAAGGCGAAGGGGATGTTTATGTAGAGGTACAAAAAGAAGGCGGGAGTCAGGGTTCGGGAGTCAGGAGTTCGACTCCGAACTCCGAACTAAAGACTCCGAACTCATTACTTCATTTCAACAACCGCTTCGAGCTGGACGGCTTGCAGTTTGAAGAACCTTCTCCAAATCTTTTTTCTTTTAATAATCCTTATGGCGCTTGTCCAACTTGTGAAGGTTTTAGCCAGGTATTGGGAATTGATGCAGACCTTGTGATCCCTGACAGGAGATTAAGTGTTTATGATGGAGCCGTTGCCGCATGGCGTGGTGAGAAAATGGATTGGTGGAGAAAACAATTTATTAAAGTATCTGCCGGCACTGGTTTCCCGGTTCATAAAGCGATCGGCGATCTTACGGATAAGCATTACAATCTTTTATGGGAAGGCATTGATAACATCGGCATCAATCACTTTTTTAAAGATGTTGAATCACAATTGTACAAAGTTCAATACCGCGTGATGCTAAGCCGCTATCGGGGAAGAACAACTTGCCCTGATTGCAAAGGATACCGTTTGCGCAAAGAAGCATTGTTTGTAAAAGTTGGTGATAAGCATATTGGTGAATTAAATGATCTGCCGGTAAAAGACCTGCAGCAATGGTTCAGCGGTTTGGATAAAAAACTTTCTGAATATGATAAGCAGGTTGCCAAACGTGTCTTGATAGAAATAAATAACCGGTTAAATACCTTATTGAATGTGGGATTAGGTTATCTCACGATGAGTCGGTTGGCAAATTCATTAAGTGGTGGCGAAAGCCAGCGTATCCAGCTTACGAGAAATTTAGGAAGCAATCTTACCAACTCACTTTATATTTTGGATGAACCTTCTATCGGTTTGCATTCAAGAGATACTGAAAACCTGATCCGTGTATTAAAAGAGCTTCGTGATCTTGGAAATACAGTGGTAGTAGTTGAGCATGATGAAATGATGATGCGTGAAGCTGACCATATCATTGATATGGGTCCATTGGCTTCGCATCTCGGCGGTGAAATTGTTGCAGAGGGAAATTATGATAAGATCGTTTCAAATTTTCAAAGTCTTACGGGTAAATATTTGAAAGGCGAATTAAAAATTGAACCACCAAAGTCAATTAGAAAATGGAACCGTTCAATAAAGGTGGAAGGAGCAAAGCAAAACAATCTTAAAAATATCAACGTTGAATTTCCCTTAAATGTGCTTTGCGTGGTAAGCGGTGTAAGCGGCAGCGGCAAAACGACTTTGGTAAAACAAATTTTATATCCTGCTTTGCAAAAGATCAAAGGTGAGTTTGCAGATAAAGTTGGATTGCATAAGACAATTACCGGCGATATCGAATCTGTTTCGCAAATTGAAATGGTAGACCAAAACCCCATCGGTAAAAGCAGCCGCAGTAATCCTGTTACTTACATAAAAGCATATGATGAGATAAGAGATCTCTATTCAAAACAACCGTTGAGCAAAATGCGTGGCTTTGAGCCAAAACATTTTTCATTCAATGTAGATGGGGGCCGTTGTGATACCTGCAAAGGTGAAGGCGAACAGGTGGTCGAAATGCAATTTTTGGCCGATGTGCATTTGATCTGTGAATCATGTGGCGGCAAACGTTTCAAAGAGGAAGTGCTGGAAGTAAAGTATAAAGACAAAAGTATTTTTGATGTGCTGGATATGAGCGTGGATGAAGCAATAAGCTTTTTCATTGCAGAGCCGGCTATCGTAAGAGCTATACAACCTTTGAGTGATGTTGGATTGGGATATATAAAACTTGGTCAATCATCCGATACCTTATCGGGTGGTGAGGCACAACGTGTTAAACTGGCCTCTTTTCTTGGAAAGGGAAAAGGAGTAAATGCCAATAAAATACTTTTCATTTTTGATGAGCCGACAACGGGTCTTCATTTCCATGACATAAAAAAATTGCTCACATCTTTTAATGCCTTGATTGAGCAGGGACATTCGATCATCGTGATCGAACACAATTTGGATGTTGTTCGCAGCGCCGACTGGATCATTGATCTTGGCCCCGAAGCCGGCGATGAAGGCGGCAATGTTGTATTCTCGGGCAAGCCTGCCGATATAAAGAAGAGCAAACAAAGTATCACCGCACAGTTCATTTAATAGAAAATCTACGATGTGCCGAAAAGCTGTAAGTTATCAGTAACTTGCAACTGCTGTCACTAAGTACAAACACCTCCTGTACCTTTTTTGAGTCTCCGGTCCGATCCCTGAACTTACTTTAACTCCGATCCTTGTGAAGGCTGACATTTTTTAACCATTTGACCCGATAGAAATTTTATGAAAGCAACTTTACTAACAGTATATATTTTCTTTTGCTTTTATACTTCAAATGTTTTTGCACAAGGGACTAGTTGCTCCAATGCTGTTACACTTCCATTGGATGGAATTTGCAATAATTACAACACGTCAACTGCTAACGGGATGACCGTTCATTGTAACGGCGGCGGGTATGGTGGTAATGGAAAACTAACGTATTTCAAATTTACAACTAACAGTACACCGCAATGTGTCTCGCTGGACATCTCAACTTCTGTCGCTGGCACTAATTTAGAGGCAGTTTTATATTCTGGATGTTCCGGCACTACTCCAACCGGAGGAGATGCTTATCAAAGTATCTGCATGGATGATGGAAATGGTATCTGGGCTTCTAACTTGTGGTGGAATAATCTTGCAGCAAATACGACTTATTATTTAAGAGTATGGACGGAAAACGATGTAAGCTTACAAATTTGCGGTAAGCATGAAACCCCCACCAACAATCTTTGCGCAGGCGCAACCGCCATTGATGACCTGGTGACACCAAATCAAAATAATGCCTGCAATCTTGGTTCCACTGAAGTACCTCCGTCCAATTTATGCGCTGGTTCTTTAGAAAATACGGCATGGTATACATTTACAGTTCTTGCTGACGGTGTATCATCTATCGTTATTTCAAACCTGAATTGTGACAATGCAAATTTTCCCGGGAATAATGACTATGGATTTCAAATTGGATTCTTCACAGGTAATTGCGGAAGCCTGACCCCAACTAATTGCATTGAGGAAACAGGAGCTTCCGGCGGAACTGTCATAGCGAGTTCCGCTTCTTTGCCAGCCGGTACTGTTGTACATGTTGCTATTGATGGTTTTGCAGGATCAAATTGCGAGTATTCAATTACTGCAATCAATGCGGCCCCGCTTTCTGTAAAAATGAAATCTTTTGAAGGCTGGAGAGGAAATGATTTTAATTTATTGACCTGGGTAACCATGACAGAAAGGGATCACCAATATTTTGAAATTGAAAGATCAGTTGATGGTATTAATTTTTCTCCATTGGGAAAAGTTGCCGGCGCTGTAAATTCTCCAGATGAAAAAAAATATTCTTTTAAAGATGAGAAACCTTTATCAGGAGCTTATTACAGGTTAAAACAGGTGGATGCTCACAATAATATTACTTATAGCCGCATCATCAGGATCGTTCGCCCCGTTATTGCGGAATTAACTGCAACTTTTGAAAACCCGGTGCATGGTGTTTTAAAAACGAATATTGAAGTCTCTGAAGCTGGTAGGACACAGGTTCGTATTGTCGATGTTTCAGGAAAAACAATGTTTACTGAGTCGATCAGTTTAAAAAAGGGAATTAACCAATATCAGTACAATGTTAACAGACTTAGTCCGGGTACTTATTACCTGGTTATTACAAAAGACGATACCAGGAAAACATTTACATTCATTAAGTTTTAGTTTTTATATCTGTCGATCATTATTGAATCCCATCATGACATTTTACAATTGAAAAGCATATGCTTTCATCAACACAGCTGACTTATCGTAAAACTACTAGGCCCTTCGTAATCTGGAACTTAAAAATTATCTTGTACCGTTGATCGTTACATCGATCCTCTTTTCCAATACCTCTTGAATTTCTGGTCCAAACTCCTGCGAACACTTTTTTTAGCCACCACCCCAGATAATTTTTATTATGAAAAGAGGTTTACTCATTTTATTTATTGCATTATCTATAAATGCAACTGTATTTGCTCAAACAAATACATGGGATGGCTCAAATGGTACAAATTGGAATACAGCTGCAAATTGGTCATTAAATTTAGTTCCTACGTCGGCTCATGATGTCGTAATCAATATTAATGCAACGATAGATGTTGATGCAACACCTCCAAACCTTAAGAGTTTAACTATAAATGGTAATGCTACTGTTTCATTTACATGTTCAGGTGCGGACCGTACAATCACAATTACAAATACAGGTACTGGCTTCTCTATAGCAAACGGGAGCTCATTAACCTTAAACGGACAAAACGCCGGAGGTGGAAGATCAATGAATATCGCATTTGCTGCCGCTACTGTGACGTCGAATATTGCAGGGAGGTTGACTCTGAATACTTCTGGAGCTGGTTCATCATTTAATGCCACAAATAGTAATACTACTGTAACAGGAATTATAACAAATAATACTGGATTATTTACATCTACAATGGCGAATCTATCTTTTGGATCCGGCGGAACTTATGTGCATGCTGTGAATGGAAATGCAATTCCCGCTGCTGTTTGGAATGCAACCTCAAATTGCAATATAACAGGAATAACAAATACCGCCCCATCAGGGCTTAATCAATCATTTGGAAACTTTACATGGGATTGTGCTGGACACTCAGCTTTAATTTCACTTAACTCTCAACTCTCTACCATTAATGGAGATTTTACTGTTAAGTATGCAGGTCAGGCAAATCCAGGAAATGGAAGAACTCAAAATGGTTTGTCACTTTCAACAAATACAGACCTTACTCTTAATATCGGGGGTAATATGATCATAGATCATTATGCAAGTAATGCTACTTGGTTGATACTTACTACCGGTACAGCAAATGTTACAGTGAATGTTGCAGGAAATTTCAATATGAGTTTAACTGGAAGCGGAACATGTTTCTTTGACTATTATGTTGGTACTACATTGAACTCACTAGTAATGAATATTGCAGGCAACTTTAATCAGACTGGTGGTTATTTTGATTGGACTTTTTACCCAACCGCTACTGGTTCTAATTATACTGTAATGAATCTTTACGGAAATTTTTCTCAGACAGGAAATAGTATTATGGTTACTAGTACTACAGACGCAGGAACTCCCAACGGAAAAATATATTTCAGAAAAACAGGAACTCAAACAATATATGCTTCAACGCCAGCTAATGTTGCTTATACAAATTTTGATGTTCAAAGCGGCACAACTCTGGAAATGTTATCAAGTCTTTATTTATATAGTAGTACCAATGCACCATGGGGTGGTCAATTTGTTGTAAACGGCGGAGCTACTCTTGATTTGAATACATATCAATTGTTAAGTTCTGTTGCTCCTGGTTCTAATAATGCTTTCACTCTTAACTCAACTGCTAATGTTATTACAGCAAATGTTAATGGCTTACAAAGCACAACCGTAGGTTCGGTTTCAACTTCTATCGCCACACGTACATACAGCAGCGGAGCAAATTATACCTACGATGCTGTTGCTCTTCAAAATAGCGGCACATTTATTACTAGTCCTGTGGTAAACCAGGTAAATAATCTTACTATAAATAATACAGCGGGAGTAAATACAACCGGAGTTACACTTCAGCAGGAATTTAAAGTTGCAAGCGTTTGTACTTTTCTTTCAGGAGTATTTACCACGACTAATACAAATATTCTTACCATTAATAATAATGCAACAATTATCGGGGCTGACCTTGATGTTACCAGCACTAAATACGTTAATGGCCCATTGAAAAAAATCGGAAACCAGCCCTTTGCATTTGCTGTTGGTAAAATAAGTCATGGCTGCAGACCTATTTATATATCTCAGCCTTCAGATGTAACAGATGAATTCAGGGCGGAACTTATTCGTGGCAATGCAGGTTTATTGGGCCCTATTACCGCTGCCGGATTAGAAAGAGTTAGCGCATGCGAATACTGGTACCTTGACAGGCTTGTTGGTTCATCAAATGTGGATGTTTCTTTATCATGGAGTGGTGAAAGCCCCTGTAATGCGCAATCTTATGTTACGGATCTTCCAAATCTTGTAGTGGCGCATTTCAATGGCACAAGCTGGGATGCTTATGGCAATGATGGAGGCACAACCGGTAACGCAGTAAAGGGAACCGTAACATGGAACAATGTATCTACTTTCAGTCCTTTCTCTCTTGGTAGTCTTGTATGGTGGTCAAATCCATTAACAGTTAAATTCATCAACCTGCAGGCACATGAAAAGAGTGGACAGGTAAAAGTTGAATGGGGCAATATTGCTGAGACAGGAGTTGATAAATATTTTGTTGAATATTCAACTGATGGAAGAAGCTTTGTTGAGATCAATAATACAACTGCCCGCAAGAACAATGGCGAAAGAACTGATTATTCATGGTGGCATACAACGCCTGCCAATGGAATTATCTATTACCGCATAAAAGCTATTGAATTTGCAGGCGATGTTTCCTATAGCCATGTTGTAAGATTAGATCTTAATAAAAACAATTCAGGCATTACTGTTTATCCAAACCCGGTAAAAGGAAATAATGTAAATATTACGCTTTCGGGTCTTGGAGAGGGCAAATATGACATAATTGTATTGACTATGTCCGGTCAGAAGATCATGCAGCGATCATTGAATCATGCTGGTGGTTCAATAAGTATGCAGGTTGATCTGCCGGAAACCATAAAATCAGGATTGTATTCGATCAAGCTTTCTGGCAGCTAAAAGACATTTGTCAAAACATTTATTGTTCAGTAAGCGGGTTTAACAAAAGCTATACAGTGACTGCGGGGCAAATTCAGTTAGTTTGCCGCCATGAAGATCATATTTTCTGTACTCGTTTGCTTTTGTTTTCAGACCTCATTTGCACAGCGGCTGGATATCAATTCACTTGAAAAATTATTGGATGCTCCTGTTCGTT
>DASUTO010000366.1:0-6847 GCA_036374555.1 Chitinophagaceae bacterium | reverse complement strand
ACATATCCGCAGGAAGAAATTGTTTATGGAAGAAAAGATGGAATGGGCCTATTGATGACACAGTTAAAACCAAAAGTAAGATCAAATGGTAAAGCGATCATCAGTGTACAGGCGGGCAGTTGGTTCTCTAATTTCAATATGATAGAAAGAGGTGTTTATTATAAAAGAGAATATCTCGGCAAAGGATACAATGTTTTTATGGTGGTGCTGGGTTCACAACCACGATATGCAATTCCTGACCAGGTAGAGGATCTGAAAAGAGCCGTACGCTATATACGATATAATGCAAAGCAATTAGGAATCGATCCAGCTCATATAGGAATTGAAGGCGGTTCAGCGGGCGGACATCTTTCATTGATAATTGCAACGGCTGATGAAAAAATAAATGCAAATGCAAGCGATCCCGTTGACAGGGTTTCTTCAAGAGTACAGGCAGCTGCGGTTTTATTTCCACCAACGGATTTTTTTAACTGGGGTTTCCCGGGAGCTGCTACAATAAATCAACGGGAAATACAAAAGCAATTAAGAGTTTACGGAGCTTTTGATTTCAGGGTTTGGAACAACTCAGCTTTAACTTATGATCCCGTTACCGATACAGCCGCAAGAAATAAAATTGGTAAAGAGATCTCTCCCATCTATGCTGTTTCACCCGATGATCCGCCAATATCCATCATTCATGGCGATGCAGATATGACCGTGCCTGTACAGCAATCGCAAACATTTGTTGCAAAACTTAAAGAAGCGGGCGTTACAAATAATTTTGTCATTAAGAAAGGCGGGCGTCATAATCCTGATGATATGCAACCTGAATTAAATCAATTTGTGGATTGGTTTGATAAGTATTTGAAATAAGAAATGGCTTTCGATTCTTCGATATTATTTTCCCTATAAAAAGAGTCTATCCATTTAGAGAAAGAAATATGAAAACTTCCAACCCTAAAATTCAAAAATATTCAGGCCAATACAAAGAGCAGGTTCTTTCTGTGTGGGAAAGATCGGTTTTGGCAACACATGGCTTTTTAAGCCAGGAAGATTTCCAATCTATAAAAGAAATTGTCAGGAAAATTGATTTCAACCAGTTTGATGTATTCTGTTTAATCCAGGACGATAAAGTCCTTGGCTTCCTTGGAGTGGCTGGACAGAAAACCGAAATGCTTTTTTTAGATCCTGACTATTTTGGACAAGGGTTGGGAAAAGTTTTAATGAACTACGCCATTAATGAATTGTCTGTTGATAAAGTTGATGTAAATGAACAGAACATTAAGGCAGTGAATTTTTATCAACATTTAGGATTTAAAACTTATGAAAGAACTGACAAAGATGACCTGGGTAAAGATTACCCGTTATTAAGAATGAAATTAGATAGACAAGAATGACAAAAGGAGCCGTCAGCATGATTACAGACACGGTTACATCAGGAAAAAACTTTGCTGATGGGAGTACATGTTGACCTGTTCCTGATCAGTAAAAACAAAATTTTAATTCGTTACATTGCGCCCTGCAATTCTTTGAACATAATCGCAGGAAATGGATATTTCTAAACGGCATGCACGTTATTATTTTTTAGCATTTCTAAAACATGATTTCAAAGCAAGCATCACTGTCTTCTTTGTTGCGTTGCCTCTTTGTCTTGGTATTTCGTTAGCATCAGGTGCTCCACTTTATTCGGGTCTTGTTTCCGGTATCATTGGTGGCATTGTTGTAGGTTTGATCAGCAAGTCACATTTAAGTGTCAGCGGCCCGGCAGCGGGATTAACAGCTATTTCCGCAGGGGCGATCACAGAACTTGGGAGTCTTCAAATATTTTTTCTCGCTGTGGCAGTTGCAGGCGTCATTCAGTTACTCCTCGGTGTTTTTAAGCTTGGTGGCTTTACACATTTTATTCCTTCAGCGGTGATTAAAGGAATGCTGGCAGCTATAGGCATTATACTCATTGCCAAACAAATTCCATTACTGCTGGGTTATGATGAGGCTTCCTTCTGGACAAAAGAGTTGTTCAACATCATTACATTCAAGAATGCTTTCAGCCATGTAAAGAATATTTATTATCATACTTCGAAAGGCGCTATTGCAATTGCCCTTGCTTCTCTTGCCTTATTGATTATATGGAAGAAAACGATGGCTAAGAAAGTCCCATTTATCCCTACGTCATTTCTTGTCGTTGTTTTTGGATCCTTACTCGCTTTTTTATTTCAAGAATTCATTCCATCATTGGCATTAAAGCCACAGCAATTCGTCAATCTCCCATCGAATTTATTCTCCGATATAAAAATTCCTGACTTTCGTTCAATTTTCAGCAATGCTGACATTATAAAAAACGCAGTTGTCATTTGCATTGTTGCCACACTTGAAACCTTGTTAAGCATTGAGGCTATTGATAAAATTGATCTGTACAACCGCATTACTCCACAGAACCGTGAATTGGTTGCACAAGGCACCGGGAATATTTTAAGCGGCCTGCTCGGAGGCTTACCTATCACTGCTGTTATTGTAAGAAGTTCAGCTAATGCTGAAGCTGATGCAAGAACAAAACTGTCGGCCATCTTTCATGGCATCTGGTTACTGGTGCTTGTATTTTTCGCAGCGGCTATGCTGAATATGATCCCCTACTGCGTGCTTGCTGTTATTCTTATTCGTACTGGTTATAATCTTGCAAAGCCCCGAATGATCGTCGCAGTTTATAAGTTGGGCAGGGAACAGTTCCTTCCCTTTATCGTAACTATTATTGCCATGTTGTTTACAGATTTGCTTGTCGGCGTTGGTATCGGCATTGCGTATTCCTGCTATTTTATTTTTAAGAATACGTACAAGGCCGGTTACACCTTGGACATAAAATCTGAGGGACATATCACCCATTATTATTTTAACCTGGCGATCAACGTAAGCTTTATCAATAAAAAAAGGATCAAGGACGAACTGGAAAAAATTCCTAATTATTCGGTCGTTCATATTGAAGGATCCCATAGCGTTTATATTGATTATGATGTTTCCGAGATCATAAACGAATTCAAAACAAAAGCACATCATAAACATATCGAATTGCATTTATCAGGTATCCCGGAAGTAGAAACTATCAGTGCACATTAGCGCCATAAAGGGAAAATAATTTGATAATAGAAACGTTTTAGAACCATGAAAAACCTCTTTCTATTCCTCCTAACCTCAGCCTTTACCTTAACCTCAGCTGCACAAAACCCATGGGAATTAGGCGCAGAGTATATGCGTCCAATGGGAAGGGGCTATAAAAGCAATATTGTTGGGCTGCGTTATGAAAACTTCAATAACAAAACCAGTTTCAGCGTTGGTATCACCTATCATTTTTCACCAAGAGATGCTTATGGCGGTTTTAAAGGCTATGGTATGTATGCAGGATTTAGAAATAGTTTTGGAGATAACGCCAGTGGCAGCAATCCTTTTATTGGTTTAAGAGTATTATTTGCATTTGAAAACTTTGAAGGAAAAACAAATCTTGGAAGTTTGATGTTTACACCGATCGGCGAAGCAGGTTATCATTTTGTTTTTGGCGATCATTTCTTTACCACGCCATCAATTGGCTATGGCTATCAAATAAAAGTAACCAGGGAACATAATACAAGAGACCAGGATGAGGGTGGACGTATCATTCCCGGACTTGCCGCTGGTTATAGATTTTGATTGTCATTCTTCTTTCTTCTGTTAAACCAGAACCAAAACGGAACACCGCTCAGCATTAATGCCATACCAATTCCTGCTTCTCTTGGTCTTTCAATAATCGTGTTGACGAATAAAGCAGCACAAAATAGAATAACAATTACAGGCACTACCGGGTAGCCCCATACTTTATAAGGTCTTGGCGCATCCGGCATTCTTTTGCGTAAAATAAAAACACCGATCGTTGTCAATCCATAAAAAATAAAAATGGAGAATATGACCATATCGGTCAATTGATCAAAGCTTCCGGATAAAACAAGTATACTTGCCCAAATGCCCTGAATCCACATGGAACTTCCCGGTACACTTGCTTTATTTAGTGTGGCAGCTTTTTTAAAAAACAAACCTTCTCTTGCCATTGCATAAAATGTGCGGCAACTTGAATAGATGGTAGCATGATTACAACCAAGCGTAGTTATTGCTATCAGCACAGCTATAAACAAACTGCCGTTTTCTCCCCAAAAGACTTTTACAGCTTCCACGGCGGCAATACTGTTCTGGCTTTTATAAATCGATTCCAGTTGAGGAATAGAAAGTACTGACAGGTACGTCATGTTAGTAAGAAGATAAAGACCAATTATGATAAGCATGCCGATCGCAAGCCCCAATGGAATATTCTTTTTTGCATTCTTTACTTCGCCTCCGATAAATCCGATCGAGGCCCAGCCCTGGTAAGCCCAAAATGCTGCAAGCATTGAAACAAAAATCGCCGAAAAGGTTACCGGTTGTCCGGTTGTTGATTTTGTGTTAAAAACGCCGGAAATGTTAGAATGAGAACTGCTCAATCCAAAAATGACGATCGACAAAATTCCGATGATAACCAGTACAAGCAGAAATGAACTAAGCCTGGCGCCTCCCTTCAGGCCTTTGCTATTGATCCACGTAAGGCTAAGAATTGAGATGATAGCAAGTAGTTTAATATTGAAGTCCCTGAAGGGATAAAACACTCCAAACAGGTTTACATCTGAAAACGAATCGAGAACAGGCGGTAAATGTTCAATGCTGTTTACTGATTGCGAAAAGATATAAGCTAATGAAGAAATGGCGGCAGTTTGAATAACTGCAAACATTGACCATCCAAAAATATAAGCGATCTTCTTATTATAAATTTTTTGATAATAAGAATATTCGCCACCAGTATCAGCAAGCAATCCTGCTACTTCTGCATTGCACAATGCACCGAATAAACTTATAATGCCACCCAATATCCATGCTATCAATACCCAACCGGGAGAATGTAATTCAGCCGCCATTGGCGCCACCTTCTTATACACACCAGAACCGATTACATTGGCAATAACAATTACAACCACCAGGCTCATGCCTAATGACTGTTTCAGGTGGGGGGATGATGTCATTAAGTATATTTAAAAGGAAATTACATCTTTTCATCTGCACTTGGACCATACATTCCCGGAACCAGTACATCAAGTAAACGCAAAAAAACTGATAGCTGACCACGATGATGGATCATGTGATTCAATCCCCAACTACGGATCGCAATTTTTTTTTGGGTAACTGACATTACCTGCTCTCCTCTTCTTACTGTCCAGTTTTTTGAGAAATCATCGTCACTCATCGTTGAAAGATCAGTTATTGCTTTATCCAGGTTAGTTTGAAAGATTTCCAGCAGTTCCTCCGTTGATGCAGCAACAGCCGGGTTAAAATTGTAATCTTTCATAAAATCAAAATCATCAATGCGAATAATAGTAGAAACCCAATGAGTGTTCTCTGCCACATGTGTTGCTAATCTTCCAAGCGACATAGATCTTTCATGGGGCTTCCAGGCTTTTTTATCAAGTGGAACTTTCTCCAACATTTTTTTTGTCATTGAGGATTCGTGTTTCAATTCGCCGATGAACGCATCTTTAATTGCCATAGCTGTAGATTTGATTATTGCTTTTTAAATAACATATTATATAATTGCAAAAGGCCGGCTAAAATGAAAACAATTCCCATGAAAATATTCAGTCCTTTGTTACTTGTTTTCATTCTAGTGATCATCCATTTACCGCCATGAATATAGACAGCAAGTCCGGCCAGAGAACCAAGCCCCGCTCCTGCTGTGAATATATTGAATTGAGTGGTAGTCGGCATCAGTACCTTGCTGTTTAATAATTGTGTGCTCCATAAAAACCAAAAAGGAATTTGCGCGGGATTTATTCCACTTACTACGATCCCTAATAAGAAGCTATTCATTTTATTATTTAATAATAATCCCTTCTTTGCACCCGTTTGCTTACGGGCCATTATAAATGCCAAAACGCCTAACACCACAAATACGATCACGGTCAACCATCCCATAATTGTAAATAATTGTTTATGCTCTACCACCCAATCCATTCCTGTCAATGCAAGTCGTAAATAGATTACTTCTACAATAACGATCCCTAATCCATATTTCCATGCATTGCGATAATTTTCCTGTACGCTCAATTGAGTTGCGGTCAGATTCATATTACCAAATGGCAATTGTCCAAGAAAACTAATGATGAATCCAAGCAATAATACATATACAAGATGAAGCATAAGTTTAAGAGTTGATTCATCAGGGAAGTGATGCATCAATGGCAAGCATGCGTTTATAATTTTTTTTAGAATTATTCAGAAAAGCGAATCCTTCTTTCCATGTCCAGTATCGGATACCTCGTTTGTTATTTATCTTGCCGATCTTGTAGAGATGCTTCCAATGTCTTACCGTTTCCTTTAATCCCCGCCAATAACTCAAAGTACCATCAAAAATATGGAGCGGTACAGCCCCCGCGCCATTGAATTCAAGTAGCTGAATGTTTTTACCGTTTTTCAGATCCTCCAGTGAAGTACATTTCAGGTCATAACGGCCGAAATAAAATTCGCCAGCTTCATTGCTAATTTTATCAAACACATCGCAAAGCTTTTGATCTATTTCTTTATGCATATTAGTAAATCTGGCGCCAACTCTGTGATTGCCTGCATAATTCAACACATAGTTTTCATTTGCCTTAAGAACAGATTCCCACTTTTCAGCATGTTTCTTTTTCATTTCATCAATTTGATACCCGGCAATCGGGTGAACTGAAACTAATTCTTTTAATGTTTTTTTCCCATCTCCTGTCACATGTAAATAATTCTTTGCCACCATGCCTGTTATTATTCCTTTTGTTTTTCCCGGGTAACG
>DASUTO010000365.1:0-4751 GCA_036374555.1 Chitinophagaceae bacterium | reverse complement strand
AAAAAACAAATGATTGTCGTGAGTAGCAGACTCAGGACAGCTTTTATTGTATTATTTATTGTGTGGAACCCTAGTTACGGCCGGGGCTTACTACAAATAAAAAATATATTGCTTTGATTTTATTCTTAGCACGGGGTCTGCCCATAACTTTTCTGTTGCTTTTGTCTCGTCCTAAAATAAGTTTACAGGTTTTAGATAATCCTGCTATTGGGTTACAATATTAATTAATTGTCTTTGCTTGCCCCATTTTCTGTTTACAGGTAGTTTTAATTGATGTACTTTTTCAGGTGTCAACATGTTTATGCTTTGATGTGGCCGTTGTTCATTGTATTTACAAACAATTCTTTGCAACAACTGCATAGCGTTTGATTGATTAGTGATGGTTTGATATCTCAGATATTCATTTTTTATTATCCCATTTATTCTTTCTGCTATTGGATTTTCTAAGGGATCCCCATTTTCTGTCATGCTTATTTGTATGTTGTTCGCTTTTAAAAGTTCTACATATTCTGAACTGCAGTATTGAAGCCCTCTATCGGAATGATGTATAAGCTGATTGATTCTTGTAATTGATGTTAATGCCATTTCCAAAGCTTTTGTTGTATGTACTGCTTCAAGATTATCTGAGATATGATAGCCCATTATTTTATGCGAGTAAGCATCAGTAACCAGGCTGAGGTAAAGAAAACTTTTGCTTGTCGGAACATATGTAATGTCTGCTACCCAAAGTTGTTCTGGCATCTGAGGGCTCCAGTTTTTTATCAGGTTAGGATACTTCTTTAACCAATGGTATGACCATGTGGTAGCTACTCTTCGTTTTCTTTTTCTAACTAAGAGTTTATGTGCTGATAACAAGTCAAAAAGCGCATCTCTTCCTATTTTGATCTGGTTGTCTAATAAAAAAGATTGGAGCATACAGTATATCTTTCTGCCTCCTATAACAGGATGTTCTTGACGAATTTGTTTTATCTGTTCCAGTACAAGTTGCTGCTCAGTACTGACATCTTCCAGATGCCAGAAGTGCTGATAAAACGCCTGACGAGTGATACCAAGCAATCGACAGAACCGGGCCAGGGTAATGGACGGGTAACTGTCTTTCATTTCACGGATCACTTGGTATTGGGCTTTTTTCTGATTGGGATTTTAAGTTCTTTTTCCGCTTTATCGATAATCCTGACATAAGCTTCAGACCGAAGCTTTTCTTCAGCAAGCTGACGTTCCAATTCTTTTATTCGCTTGCGAAGTTCATGTTCGTCTTTGAGTTTCTTTATCAAAGTCGGAGAAGTTATGAATGTAAATGTAGGCGCTACAGCCTTATATATGTCTGTATAACCAAACTTTTTCATCCATCGTTGAATTCCACTTTTGGATTTAATGCCATACTTACGCAATAAATCCATCTTAGGAACTCCAGTGCTCAGATATTCATCAATAACCTTACGTTTAAATTCCTCAGAATAAATCTGAATAATTTTTCCATCGATTTGCTTTAATTCTATATCCATAAGTTTACTTTTAGTGTAAACCTATTTCCGGACTAGACATATTGTAGCCGCTGCCGGGCAAGACCCCGGGCGGGTGGAAAGACCCTACAGTGACTGAAAATGTAAAGATGACTTTTGATGGAGTAAGGCGTAAACTAAAAGGAAAGTAAGCAGTTTCAATTTGATATTTTTTTTATACTCAAGATTTTTTTATATCCTTTATTGATTTGAAGAAAGGAACACTACCGACAATTCTATTTTTCCAGTATCATCTCTCTCCTTGAATAATCAAAAATCACCCGGAAATTCCGTAGGATCCCATTACCGATTAAACCCGCAATATCCGTGCGGGTAAGCACGCCACCAATTGCCTCGGAAAAAAGGGTCACTGGTTTTTTGATCTTGTATTCACCGATCTGGAGATCGTCGAGAGTTCCCATCATCGAACTGGAACTGCCACCGATACCGCAGAGGGAGATCTCCTTCGCATCAGCAGGTGGCCTTAAGTTCTGTTGTTTAATAAATGGCGTGCTCAGGATCACGCCGGTCATTGAACCGCAGTCCACCATGAATCTTCCCGGCATCGAAAGAGAGCCGGAAACCCGTACCGATGCCATTGTATAAATATGATTATCGCTGTATTCTAAAGGAACTTGCTGTCCATTTCCGCTATACAGGTATGAACCTGGTTCGTGTAAGGTCAGCATATTTTTTTGAAAGTCGATCTCAACAACAAAACGTCGAAAGAATTTATCTCCCAACACAGCATCGATCGGCTGGATGCTTTTTCTTTGACCTTTCAACAGCCCGATCTTTCCATTTTTTTCAACCGAGATCTGCGCGGCACAACCCTCTACTTCGTCCATTGAGATCACCGGAATATTTTTTTCAACATATCTCAACGCACCAAAGGTAAATGATGCAGAGTCGGTCAATTGAACCGGTGAAGTATTATTGCCGATGCCGGCTGTGTTTCCGAATGGTTTTGTATTGATCGTTGCTTTTTTTGCCAGGCGTTCGCTGACAATAGTCACCGCGCCGCAGTCAAGCAGGATCCATGCAGGAAGGGAATCATTAAATGCCCCCTGCAAATAGATATGATTGTTGTTAAGCTGGAAAGCAATTTTTATTCCCTTATCCTGCGCAAACGCAGACATTGAAAACAAAAATAGCGTGACAGCGGGCATATGTCTGAACATATCCTAAAGTTCAGTCTTTTGCTGGTATTCAGAACATAAATAAGGAACACTACGGACAACAGGGTCAGCACAACAATCCTATATTTTTTATATCCTTTATTGATTTGAAGAAAGGAACACTGCTGACAACCGGGAAGCACCCGCCCTGACTGAAACTAATTTAACCCCTGGTGTATTTTTTCAACCAATCCATCCTTAGGCTCATCTTCGCTCAATTCCCAAAACATTATACCACCTAACTTTTTCTTTTTAATGAATTTTGTTTTTGCTTCTAAAGAATGTTTATCATCAAATGTGCCAAATAATTTCTTTGATACACTATACCGGTAAGGAGCTTTTGCCTTTTTATCCCAATAATGTCTAAAGCCTGAGCTATCTGCGAAATAAGATGAGAAATCCTTATACTGCACACTTCTTAGAAATTTCCCGGGCTGATATAATCCATTGTTATTAGGCTCAACATTCTCCCATACCCTTGCATAGAAGGCGGCACCAATGATCAGTTTGGCTGGCTCCACTTTTTTATTGATCAACCATTCTACACATTTTTGGGTTGATTCTTGTTCCGGCTCCTGGTGATATAATAATGTATGATGACCTGTTACTTTACTATATCCATTTACAAGATCATAGGTCATCAGGTTTACAAAATCCACTAATGGCATCACTGCATCCCAATCGACCGATTCTTCAAGATATTTTATAAAACCACCTGCAGCAAAAGTCAATAAGAACTCATTTTTCATTTCATTTCTTAGTGCTCTTACTAATTCAGTGAAATTATTTTTATCCGCTTTATCCCATTTATGACCGGGGTACCCTTCAATGGCAGGATATTCCCAATCGAGGTCAAGCCCATCAATATCATATTGCCGGAAAAGTGCAACGGTAGTTTTAGCAAACACATTACGGTGTTCAACTGATGCAAACAGATCAGAACAAGGTGCGCAACCACCCCACCCTCCTATCGAAACCATGATCTTTAAATGCGGATATGTTTTTTTTAACGCCACGAGTTGTTCTAACGATCTTCTCTGGTCATCATTTCGAAAACCCAACGTATCATTCTGCAACTTTAAAAAACTATAAATGATATGTGTGAGTTTATCTATTGGATACTGGCGAATTGTTTCGCCATTTCCTGTATAATAAGCAATCACTTTATAATTGCTTTGAGCTGTAACCTGTACATAGAAAAAAACAAAAATGATCAGCCAGCCCTTTTTCATAAAAATGAAGATAAGAATTTAGGCCCTGAATATTGCCGGTAACACAGATGGGCGGCTTCCTGTAATATACTTTGTACCAGCAATGAACTATTTGCCATTGCCGGATAGTTTTCCTTCGCCTTGCAGCTATTGTGATTCAGTGAATGAAGCCAATGAAAATTGTGGTGGCTGCTTGTCATAGTTATAGCTTCAGATTAATGCCCACCTTGCTCAACCACCCGGCACCTAAAACTATCAATAGAGAAAAAACAAGTGATTTGACCAGGCCAATCCAACCAGTAAGCAGCATTTCGGGTAAAGAAAGATTTAATAGTACCACTATCGCATATGCAAAATAGGGTAACAGGTAACAGACGAGTGTATTAGTGCCCGCAGGTTTTAAAATGTTAAACCAGTTTGATCTTGATCTTATTTCCGAAAGCCAGTAAATGATCATAAAAGCAAGAATGGTGATAGCACTGCAGATCAATACCCATGCGGGTGTAGCTCTTATTTTAGATATGCCCCAGAATGTTCTCGTATAAAATCCTGCAACCAGCATTACTACAGCGAGCAGAAAAAGAACACCAAACATCTTTTTGAAAAAATTCGTTTTTCGAAAATGCAGGTAGATCACTGTCGTCAATATACCACCGGTAACAAAAGCCGGCATGGCGCCATGACCGAATGGCGAACTCAAAGTGGCCAGCAAACCACTGGTGGGCAGCCAGCCCGCATGACTGCCGATACACAAAAAGATAAAAATTAACCACGCAATTGTAATAACGATAAAATTTTTTCGTGATAATGTAAAAATTACAGCACTTATCAAATAAGCCCATCCGATCAAACCTAAAATA
>DASUTO010000364.1:0-3382 GCA_036374555.1 Chitinophagaceae bacterium | reverse complement strand
ATTTTTTTTAATAGATCATTGTTGAAAATATTTTACTGACCTGGTTCACTAAACCTTTATTCTTTATGTCATAAAGCTCCCGCTGAATTACCTTGATCTCAAAATCTGCGACAGCATTCTTATAATTCTCAAACGCATCTTCGCCGGAAACAAATGGATTAAGTAAACGATATGTATCATTTTCAGTTCTTCCGTCATTACACATGTAATAAAAATGATCGGCGCTTTGCAAGGAACCCCACCATTCCATTGCTCCCTCCATTGTGGAATTAATTACCATATTTTCCAAACTATAGATTTTTCGAAGCGTATTATTTTGCATTACATTTTCCGACCAAACGCAGCTTAGCATTTCTTTATCTTCCCATGAAATAGTGTTGGGAACATCATAAATATCTTTTGGGTAGCAATCCTCTAAAGCTTCTGATGGAGTAGCAAATTTCCAATTTTCGTCTGCAAGGACGGCTGTGGGGAAATGTTTTAAAAATTCAAATATGCCGCTGTCAGCTTTTTTATGAATACCAAAAGTTTCATAGTCGAAAAACAAATTCACATTGCAAGTGTCTTCTTTTTGACTATGTAACCACCTCGCATACTTCTCTGCAGTTAATGGTTGTTCATTCCAGGTTGGGTCATCAAACCGAAAAGCTATGTCATCACTTAATCTGACATTTCGCAATAATAGCCCGAAGTCGCCATTTCCTGGTGCGGCATAGGTTTGGTTAGGGGTCCTGCGATTTAGGATCCTGTCAAGACCTTCGCATAAAATTCCTTTATAACCCATCCCTGCAATAAACTTTGCAAGATCGTTGCTATAAATAAGTTCAGTATTGCGAAATACAGAAGGTTCAAGTCCAAACAAAAGTTTAATCAAATCATCATGTTGATGTACTTGTCGTCTGAATTCATTTTTTGAATGCAACCAGCTTAGAGAATGATAATAAGTTTCGGAAAAAATATCAACACAGCCCGTATTCACCAGTTGCTTAAATGACTTTACAACATCGGGTCGGTGCCTTTGTAATAGCTCCAATGCCGTTCCGCTAAAAGAAAAGGCGATCTTAAAATTTCCTTTTAGCTCATCGATCAAGAAGGAAAGTATCCTGTTCGTCGGTAGGTAACATTCATCTGCAAGCTTGTTGACTGCAGCTTCGCAAGCTTGTGCATCAAACCATTTATCATAGATACCGACTGCATCGGGTGTAAATTTTTTCAGCCGATAAGGTATATGTACTTTAAAACTCAAACTTACTGATGACATGGTTAATGGTTTTTGATCTTCGGTGTTGACTGGTTAAAAAACGGCCACTGTTTTTTCAGGGCCGTTTTTATTTTTACAACCAAAACCAACTGCTACATGAGAATTTTTCAAAATTAATTCAGCTTGAGGAGGTGTAGTGTCACCGATTTTACATTCTAATGTTATTTACCGGTTAATCAATTCCAGGCGATAGGATTGTTTAATTCTATGTGTTTGCGATTGTAACATAACATTCCGGAACTTCTCAATTCATTCAACAACATATTTACACTTTGGCGTGAAGTAGCGATGAAACCAGCAATATCACTATGTGTAAGATAATTGTTCAGTATTATCTTATCGCCCATGCGATTTCCATCAGTGCGGGCCCAGTTTTTTATAAAGCGGATCAACCTATCCTTTGTATCAAGGAACACCAGCTCTGCATGACGACTTTCCAGCTTCTGCAACTTGGTATTCACTTTTCTTACATAACTCAGCGCCATGATCGGGTTATCTTCCAGTATCCTTTTAAAATCGCTGATGTGAAAAGAAACAATAATAGTGTTAGCCGTTAACGCTTCTGCAGCTTCATATTTGTTTAATTGACCATCAAGACTCAGGTCGCCAAAAATATCCGGTTCAACAAGGATGTCTTTGATAAGTTCACTTTCTGGTGCACTGTTGTCAGTGATCTTTACTTTTCCCTTTACCAGGAAATGGACACGGGTATACCCACCTTCGCCATAGCTGATTACTTCACCGCGATAGGCGGTTCTCATTTTAGCGAATGCAGCTGTTTCTTTCAGTTTCTGCTCCGTTAATGATGACATCAAGGGATGGTTTCTGAGATAGATGTATTTCATGTCGTCTGTCATAATTGTTAGTTTTAAAAAGTTTATAATGGTTTGTTTAATTCAGTGATAAAGCGTTTTCGATTTTGGTGATCACAACATTTTTAGGTACGAGACCAGATACATGGTCAACTATTTTTCCATCCTTAAAAAAAAGTATGGTCGGTATTTCCATTATTCCATATTCTTTATCTATTCCCGTTTCTTTTTCTACGTCGATCGTGAAGAAATTAGCTATACCTGTGTACGACTTTGAAAGTTCTTCATAGATCGGGGCTATTATCTGGCAGGCGCCACTCCATTCAAGTTTAAACTTTACAAGTGAAAGGGCCGGGCTTTCCATCACTGCTTTTTTAAATTCCTGCTTTGTTATTTTCCTGCTCATGTTTCCTTTTTTAATTTTTCCTGTGGTATGTTTTCAATGCCCGTGCCAGAATTTTTTTAGCGCTTTTTGTTCCCTTGAAACCCTTTCCTGTAGCATGTTTCAAGTGATTGACTTTTTACGTAGCTCTTCGTATAAAATTTGCATTCTTCACGACATATTGGGAATTTCCCAAAGTGTTGGGAATACTGTTCTGGGATTTTGTGTGTTCAAGCTGGTTAGTATTACTATAAATAAAAAATCCCCTGTTGGGGATTTTAATTTATGTGTGAATCGTTGTTTTGTCCTGTTACGGATACCTTTTATTCTTTACCTCCGGCCAATTTGAATCTGCTTTTTTAATATATCCCTGCTGATCTTTATTCCATTCATTTCTTACATCAGTATTATAGTTCAGGTAAAGCTTATTTCCAACTATCGTCCACGCATCAGGACTTGTGCTTGCCTTGTATCCTCTTGAACATCCAAAGGCGCAATAACCACCATACTGCGGCACATATTTTTCAGGTTTTGCCCGAAAAAGATCAGCATTTGTTTTCGATGTAAAAAACCAATTTACTCCTTTGTAAGACACGCTGAATTCAGCTATCCCTTTTACAGGTTTGCCTTCCTTAAAGTATGCCACAGCATCATAACCGCCAATAGCGGCATTGTCTTTTACAAAGATCTCGTTCTGCTGACCTGATAAGGTTTCGATTGCAAAGAGACATACTCCAAGTGATAATAAGATTTTTTTCATTTTCTTTTTAGCGTAAAAATAAATGGCGTCAAGAATTGGGCTTGTCAGTTGCTTTACAAGACGCGAGGGTTTTAGAAATCCTTCATAAATTTTTTGGTCTTTAAGTCCGATAACAAATCTTTCACGTATATCTCTAAATTTCTGTCTATTGCAAGACACTTAAAATT
>DASUTO010000363.1:0-5820 GCA_036374555.1 Chitinophagaceae bacterium | reverse complement strand
TAAATAAAACAGTTAAGGAATGGGCTTATGCAGGATTGTTTTATGACCTGATCGGAGCAATCTATTCAGGGATAGCAGTTGCAAAAGGGAATGTTGACCCGGCCATGATCGGTATGCTTATTTGGCTAGTACCTGGAATACTCTCTTATATATTCTGGAAGAAAAAATTGAAAGCGGAAGGTAAATAACAATTTTTTTAATGACCATTAAACCTATTGTATGACAAAACAAATTTTTGTGAACTTACCAGTAAAAGATCTAAAGCGATCGATTGATTTTTTTACACAGCTCGGGTTTTCTTTCAATCTCCAATTTACTGACGAAAAGGCTGCATGTCTTATAATAAACGAGGGAAGCATCTATGCAATGTTGCTTACCGAACCCATGTTCAAAAAATTTACAAAAAAGGAAATTGCTGATGCTACCAAAACGACGGAAGTTTTAATTGCGATCGACATTGAAACCAAAGAAAAGGTTGATGAGTTAGTAAAAAAAGCCGCTGGGGCAGGTGGTTCAATATATGCAGATGCGCAGGATCATGGATGGATGTACCAGCATGGCTTTGCGGACCCGGATGGGCACCAATGGGAACTTTTATATATGGATATGGACAAAGTACCAAAAGGATAAAAAAATTCATTATGGGCAAAATGAAAACATCAGGCTCAGTTGATGAATATATAGCAACAGCTGATCCACAAGCAAAAAAAGCCTTAAGGGATATTCGTAAAGCAATAAAGGGTACTGCACCGGAGGCTGAAGAAGTTATCAGCTACCAGATTCCGGGATATAAATATCACGGGATGCTTGTTTTTTTTGCAGCGTGGAAAAATCATATCAGTCTTTATCCTGCGCCCTGGGGTGCCGAATCATTGAAAAAAGAAATGTCAGCTTATGAAGGATCAAAGGGAACAATAAAATTTCCTCTTGATAAACCGATGCCCTTAACATTAATAAAGAAAATGGTAAAATACAGGATGAAGGAAAATGAGATGCGTGCCTCACTTAAAAAGCAATTAAAAGATGCCGGCAAAACTAAAAAAAGCAAAATCAACTGACCAGGAACAAGTAAATGAATGGTTGAAGAAGCTGGATCCTGAAATGAAACCCGCGATAGATGCAGTCAGACAAATTATAAAAACCGCCGGACCTAAATTGAATGAAAGAATAAAATGGAATGCCCCGAGTTATTATTATAAAGAAGACATCGTCACGTTCGGGCCGGTGAGAAGTAAGGATAAAGTCATTCTTGTTTTTCACCACCCCAATATTGTAAAAATAAGATCAGCACTGTTGGAAGGCGATTATAAGGATAGGAGGCTGGTATATTTTAATTCGCTAAGTGAGATCAAATCCGCTAAAAAAGAACTCGAAAGGATAATTGATGAGTCAGCGCGAATGATGGACAAATGAATTTCGTATGGTAGAAATTTTCAAAACAAATGTTCATGATGTATTGCAGGCGGAAAAGATAATATTGTTGTTGAGTGATCATTTCCCTGCATTTATGATAAATTTCGATCTGCATGATTGCGATAAGATCCTTCGTGTAAAAGGCGAATCAATTCCTGTTGATGAGATCGTAAGCCTTGTTTCTGCTAATGGCTTTCATTGCAGCGTATTGAATTAGCAGGGATCCTATCCAAATTTTATTTTCCCCCATTTTAAAAAAGCCAAAGAAAAATTTTGTGTAACCAAATGGTTTCATATAAATTTGTGTAACCAATCGGTTACAAAAACAAATTTTACTATGAGGCGAGACGTTTTCCAGGCTATTGCCGATCCAACAAGAAGAGAGATCATTAATATGATCGCTCATGAAACGTTAAACCTGAACTCGGTAGCAGAAAAATTTAATATCAGTCGGCCCGCTATTTCCAAGCATATAAAGATCTTAACTGAATGCGGGTTGATCGTTATTAGCCAAAGAGGAAGAGAGCGACATTGCGAAGCAAATCTTAAAAAATTAAATGAGGTATCAGTATGGGTAGAGCAATACAGAATATTCTGGAATCAGAAATTAGATGCCTTGGAAAACTATCTTGATGAACTGCAAACAAAAAATATAAAAACAACCAAAACCAGGAAATATGCAAAACGAAAAAAGTAAAATATGAAAAGCTCAATTTTAAGAAACCAATTTTAAATCAATAAATTATTTTCTATGACAACTGTAATCAATGAAACTGCCAACAGAGAGCTTTCTATAACCAGATTACTGAACGCACCCCCGGAATTGGTTTGGGAAGTTTGGACTAAGCCAGAACACATAACAAATTGGTGGGGACCAGTTGGCTTCTCCACGACAACTCATGAAATGAATGTAAAACCCGGAGGTGTTTGGAGATTTATGATGCACGGACCAGATGGAAAAGATTATCCAAACAAGATTGTTTTTATTGAAGTGGTAAAACCTGAACTGCTTGTCTATAAGCATTCAGGCGAAGATCATACAGAAGATATCAGGTTTCACGTAACAGTGACTTTTGAAAGGCAGGGGAATAAAACAAAACTTACGATGCGTTCATTGTTTGAATCACCTGAAGAACTTGAAAGAGTGATCAGGGAATATGGTGCTAAAGAAGGCATGCAGCAAACAATCAACCGGCTTGAAGAATATGTAGAAAGCCGTCAACCAGCTCAATTTATTGATAAAAAAATTGTAATTGAAAGAACCTATAATGCGCCGGTCGAAAAAGTTTGGAAAGCAATAACAGATAAGGAGGAAATGAAGCAATGGTATTTTGATCTGCAAGAATTCAAGCCGGTTGTTGGATTTGAGTTCCAGTTTTATGGAGACGGAAAACAAGGAGAGAAATTCTTACATCTCTGTAAGGTCATTGAAGTGATCGCTAAGAAAAAACTTACTTATAGTTGGCGATATGATGGGTATGAAGGCAATACATTTGTAACATTTGAATTATTTGAAGAAGGAAATAAAACCAGATTAAAACTCAGTCATAAAGGACTTGAGTCATTTCCGGTTACTCCTAATAATGATTTTGCGAAAGAAAACTTTACAGAAGGGTGGACATATATTATCGGCACCGGATTAAAAGAGTTTGTGGAAAAACAATCGAATTAAGCTAATGGGAAAAGTTGTTGTTGATATTGCAATGTCATTGGATGGATTTATTGCCGGCACTAATGTGAGTTTGCAATTGCCAATGGGCGATGATGGTCTTCGTCTTCATGATTGGATATTTGAAAGGAAAACGAATACTGACGCGAACATGATAAACGACGTAATGGAAACTTCAGGAGCGGTGATCATTGGAAGACATACGTATGATGTGGCGATCGACGATGCCTGGGGAGGCAAATCTCCTTTTTCAATGTCAGCCTTTGTCATTTCTCATACCAAACCTGCGAAAACAGTTGAAGGGTTTACTTTTGTTACAGGAGGAATTGAAGAAGCACTTAAACAAGCAAAAAAAATTGCAGGCAGTAAAAATATTTGGATAATGGGTGGGGCAAATATTATTCAGCAGTTCATAAAGGCAGGATTGGTGGATGAATTAGAAATTCACCTTGCACATATTTTATTGGGAAAGGGCACCAGGCTATTTGAAGAAGGACTGAGGAGCGTTATTGATTTAGAAAGAATACGATCAGTTGAATCAGATGCAGTAACTCATATCCGTTTTAGACTCGTAAAATAGTTTTATCAGCATTTCTGGTTGTATCTTTAACGGCTATGAATTTGTCTTACCGGGAAGCGATTTATAAAATATTTTTGTACCTGTTGTTTTGTGGCCTTCCCGTATTTTCTTTTTCTCAATATATACTTAATGGCGCGGCTACGCAGAATAACTGCAATTGTTATACGCTTACACCGGCAACCTTTACTCAGGCCGGCAGTGTATGGAACGGTAATAAAATAAATCTCAATAATTCGTTTGATTTTTCATTTAATGTTTTTCTTGGTTGCCAGGATGTGAATGGTGCTGACGGTATCGTCTTTATGCTTCAACCGATTAGTACTAGCATTGGAAGTACAGGAGAAGGAATGGGCTTCAGCGGAATTACACCTTCTATTGGTATTTCTTTAGATACATGGCAAAATTTTAATCTTAACGATCCTGCTTATGATCATATAAGTATCCAGGCAAATGGAAATCCTGCTCATGGTAGTGATCTTGCAGGTCCCGTGCAAGCATCATCAGGCAGTGATAATATTGAAGATTGCCAATGGCATATATTCCGCATTTCATGGGATCCAGCTACGAGGTGGTTGAGAGCTTATTTTGATGAACTTTTGCGTGTGGAGGTCCAGGTAAATTTAATAGGTACGATCTTTAATAATGATCCAAATGTTTTTTGGGGGTTTACAGCTGCAACGGGGGGTGCACATAATTTACAGCAATTTTGTACTGCTTTGAACCCGTATTTTTCAACAAATGTTGGCGCAAATGGTGTTTGCTTTGGAACTCCGGTAACTTTTACAGATAATTCAATTTCATTTGCGCCAATACAAGCATGGTATTGGGATTTTGGTGATGGGACTACAAGTAATATTAGAAACCCACCGCCGCATATTTATAGTTCTCCAGGCATATACCAGGTGAAGCAGGTAATAACAGGACTGGATGGTTGTATAAGCGACACGTTAAAGAAAAGCATTACAATTGGCACAAAGCCCATAGCCAATTTCCAGATCTATGATACTTGTTTAGGTAAACCTGCCCGGATCATCAATCAATCGACAAATATGGTAGGAACTATAAATCAATGGTCATGGATATTGGACGGAAATCCTGTTACTAATGATCAGCAACCAATACTCATCCCATCTACACCGGGATTGCATATTGTTAAGCTTGTTGTAAAAACAAATGTTGGCTGTGAGTCTGATACCGTCACAAAAAATTTTATCGTCAATCCTTCACCGGTAGTTAGTATAACAGGGCAGGATGGATGTGTAAATGTTCCTATGAATTTTTTTGGTTCACAATCAGATAATGCCACTACGATCACACAATGGAACTGGAATTTCGGGGATGGTACAACAAGCACACTGCAGAACCCTGTACATGCTTTTTCACAGGGGGGAAATATGACAGTGCAGTTAAATGCAACTGCAAGTAATGGTTGTGTGTCTTCAAATGTTACGAGGATTACAAATATTGGTGAGGTGCATGCAATTGCTTCAAACGATACATTAATATTAAAAGACATTCCATTCCCATTGCATGTTGACTATAGTGGAATCTTTAACGGGGCTCCTTCTTTTTCCTGGTCACCTGTAACCGGGCTTAATAATGCGCAAAGCCAAAATCCAACTGCCATCCTGCAAGATGATATTACTTATATTGTAACAGTAACCACTCCGCAAGGATGCCAGGCAAAAGATTCAGTAAGCGTCATTGTGTTTAAAGGTTCAGCAGTTTATGTGCCAACAGGATTCACCCCAAATGGTGATGGACGAAATGACCTTTTAAGAGGCTTGTATGTTGGGATTAAAAAAGTTCATTACTTCCGGATATATAATCGATGGGGACAACAAATTTTTTCCACCAGTAGTTTAAGTGAAGGTTGGGATGGAACGATAAGAGGAGTGAAGCAACAAACAGGAACTTATGTCTGGATGTTAAAGGCAGAAGATATTGCTGGAAAGATTTATGAAATGAAAGGCATTTCCACATTGATCAGGTAATTTATTTAGAAATGAAGATTCTTTTTAAAAGAATTATTAATTATTCATTATTAATTATTAATTGTTCAGGTCTTAATGCACAATTGAAATGGATAAATGTTGATTCGTTGTATCAACCATTGCCGGGATCAGTTCATGTTTTTAAATCAACCGATACGTTGGAT
>DASUTO010000362.1:0-10280 GCA_036374555.1 Chitinophagaceae bacterium | reverse complement strand
ACATCTTTATATGGGCTATCAACATTACAGATCATCTTAGCTAATAGTAACGCTGCAACTGTGCTATAAGGCATGCCGTTGCCACCAAAACCCGTTGCTGTGAATATCTTACTATGTCCGGGCAATTGACCAATATAAGGGAGTCCGTCTGCGGATTCATAATACTGTGAAGACCATTTATAAGCTATTTCTTTAATATCAAAATACTTTCGAATATGCGACTCCAATTTTAAGAAACAATATTCCTGGTTCTCTTCATGAGCTGTTTTATGATCATAGCCGCCCACAATAAGGTATGTATGTCCATCAATTTCCTGCGAACGATAATAATTGTAGGGATCATACATATCATATAAAAGATCTTCAGGATAATTGTCATCTTTTAAAGTGACAGCCATTGCGTAACTGCGCATTGGTACACAGCGAAAATGTAAAAGATTAACTCCGGGAGGAATATGAGTTGCATAAATTAAGAACTTACCAGTGCATTTTCCTTTCGAGGTTTCCACCGTTACCGTTTCGTTTTCATCGGCAGATATGACGCGGCATTGTTGCACGATCGTACCACCAACTTTTTCAAACTCTGCTGCCAGGCCATTCACATACCGAACGGGGTTAAATTTTGCCTGTTGGTCTACCTGCATTGCTTTCAAAAAACCAATAGGAATACTAATTTTATTTACAAAATCATTTTTAATACCCGCACCAGTTGTCGCTTTGCTTATGTCATCAAGCTCTTCTTGTTGCTTATCCGTTTTTGCGAACAGAGTTGCAGATGTTGTTTTAAAATCACACTTGATATTATATTTCTCAATGGTATCCCGTATAGTATTAACTGCCTCCTTTACCGAGGCTGCAACTAGTTTAGATTTATCATTACTGAACTTTTTTTCAATAGTAGAGTAAGGTATATCAAGCAACGTATTAATATGCGCTGTAGTGCCACCAGTAGTACCAAAGCAAAGTTCATGTGCTTCCAGTACCAGGCAATTCATACCCGCTTTTTGCAATTGAAATGCCGTACTGATACCGGTGATGCCTCCACCCACGATCACAACATCATATACAATGGACGAATCTATTTTATTTGTTGACAGGTATTCATCTACACTTTCCTGCCACAAAGAAATGTTACAGCCATCTCGCTTTATCATAAAAATTATTTAGTAAAACGGGGCAATTATCCTGCCATCTGGAATTATAATCTATTTACAGGAGACAGGTATTTGTAAATTTATCGTACTAATTTTTGTAAACTTCTTTTGGCGTTCGCTGTACTAATAAAATTAAGATCGCTTAGTCGCTTATTTTCTGCCTTAGTATAATTTATAAAAAAATCCCGCAGTTGCTGGTTATGAAGACGGGAAAAATCTTTTATTTCCTTTATGTGTTCAAACATGACCGAGTCTTCGGCCACTACGAAATAACGGTCATTTCGTACCGATATCCCGTTTTTATTTTGTTTTACCTGTAATGCACCGATCAACCTGCAAATCAAGCGAACTCCCGGATAAGTGATACATTCCGTAAAAACCATTGCATCAGCAGGATCTCCATCTTGTGCATGAGTATTTTCGATCAACCCAAAATCGTAAGGAAAATGCATACCTAATGGCAGAATTTTTTTTAACCTGTAAATATGATTGATTGGATCAAATACATATTTACCGGTCGTTTGTCGTGGTGTTTCAATAATCACAGTAATTGAAAACATGATAACAGGATGTGAAAAATCATGCCCATTTTTTTCATACAAATAATCTTAGATTCTCTCCCGTAAAATATTATTCGAATGTAACCAGAGTTTTTGTAGAGACATTTCCACAGACTTTCAATTATAATGTCATTGTACAGTTATTTATGCCATAAAAGTTTGGCAATCGTTTTTTATTGGCGCATGGCATATCATTTGCCACTTTTTTGAAACTCTATTTGAAAAACTCAAACCAGCAAAATGAAAAAAAATTGGATAATTGTGATAGCAGGCACTTTCCTGCTAGGGGCATGCGGAGACAGTTCGGAAACTACGTACAATGAGAAAACTACTGACGTCGCACCTACTACCAACACTACTCCGACTGTAACTTCTGACTATAATCCGCCGGATAATGTAAGGACCGCTTTCCAGGCAAAGCATCCTAATGTTACAGATGTAAAATGGTCTGCATACAAGCCTTATGAAAGGATCAATTGGGAATGGACGGGATGGCCTTCCATGGATACATCATATTATGTAGTGAACTATACAGTTGATAACAGGCCACATATGAGCTGGTGGGATAAAGTTGGATCATGGATCGGTTCAACTTCGACTATTGAAGATTCAACGATGCTTCCTGATCCCGTAAAGAAGACGCTTAAAAATAACTATGCAGGTTATAAGATAACATCAATAGATGAAGAAAATGATAAGGACAGGACGGCGTATGAAATAAAACTGGAGAAAGGAGATGCTCGTGCAAGGATATTGGTTGATAAGAATGGAAAAATTTTGAAAAAGGATAACTAAGGCTTAACGAGAACAATTAGCTCGGTTTAGCCCGTACCCTGTGTAAATGATCATTACCTGTGAAATAAATTTCTTATATACGCTCAGATAACCAATAAGTCCGATCGACCGGCTGCCCTCTGCGGCCGGTTCTTTTTTATTTTCCGATACATAATTTTTCGATCGTTAACCGGGCAAGGCTTGGAGTGAATCGATCATCTGGACTGCTACAGTTTTTGGGTGACACATTGTTAGCATGTGAAATAACAGAGGCTATCTATCACTTACTTTATTATACTTCACGAATTGCTGATACTTCTCCATAAACTCTTCGTATTTGTATTTGCCGTCAACAGGTTTTTCCTTCCCCGATGTGGCCTTATCAACCAGTTCAAAATAGGCCCTGGGAAATTCATCTGAATAAATTCCGGGAACCAGACCAGCTTTATTAAATGCAGCAAAGAGAGAGAACAATAAAAAAAGTGAAGCAAGGACTATTGAATGATCCCTATATCCTGTGACCATTTGCATTGTAGTGACTTTGTTACCATCCACCAGATCATCTCTTTTCACAAATGCCCCGATGATGAATACAAGCAACAAGGCGAATGCTGCCATGCCAACCCATTCTGCTTTTTGAGAAGCAAAAGGTATCATGATCAAAGAGACAAGGAAAAGAATAATACTCAGATGAAAGATCACACCCAACCAGGCTAATCTTCTGTTCTTGAATATGAGCCGATGAAAGCGAATGAACAATTTACGGATATAGAAAAAAACAAGCCACGCACCTGCGGCCGCAAACAGCCATTCTATATTTGGGAAATGAATATTAAAAATCCTGCATCCGAATATTGCAGAAAACAGGATCATGGCTGCCAGTTCTGCCAATGCATAAACGTCCTTCTTTTCTTTATTTCCAAGTGCAGTAATAAATTCCAACAGGAATATTAATCCGAATGCAAGAGCAACCCCTCCCATGATTTTTAAACCATAACTATTCTGGGCCATGGAGGCGAAGGTGCCCATAATAAGCAGGATAAAAAGCAAATAGTATATGGCATTATATTTCTTCATTAATTCGGCAGGTAAAATATATAATTAAAGTCATGAATTATAAATTCATCCATTGCCTTCCACTTCTGTACTCCTTTCTCTGCTTCCCTTTTATGGCAAGCCTGCCAAACAATGAATGCCCGTGCAATCAAATCCTGTGACTCAGTTAAAGTAGAGGGTATAGCTGTTTTAGCACGGTAAAAATTGCCCTCCTCAGCAATACCGTACACCCGGCTGATCACACCATCAAACTTATTTTCATCAATTATGTCTGCCAGGAAACCGGATGATAAAGAATTCAGATGTTTTCCGCCAATACGGGACAAAAGCAATATAAGGTTAAACCTATAGTCGATTGCCCGGTTAGCTCCAAAATTAAATTGTGAAAAATCAATATCCCTTGATTTAGAAAAAACTGAGTCGAGATAAACAAAGGCTGTTGGTTCAGTTTGCTTCAGATAAAGTTTTTCTGCCATAAAAATATATGCAAACGCCTTTTCCCCGTCTCTCTCAAATTTCTCCGCTAATTCAACAGCTTCCTTTTGTTTGCCTGCCAGTGAAAGGTTTACACAAATATCTTTCAGTTGATTGAGAAAGAAAGTTTTTTCAAGGTATTCATATTTATCCCGTGAAGCCGCAAAATTTTCTTTATTAAACAGGTGATAATACTCCATTCCTGCCACCGTATCGTTGCGGTTAAAGGCCCGGTTAGCTAAAATAAGACTGATTAAATTCAGATCAAGACTTTTACCCTGTGAATGTGTTTTTGCCAGGGTCAATACTCTTTTTAGTGTTTCATCACTTATTGGATAATTGTTATCAAATGCATTGCCACCATTGCTAAATGGTTTTTCTTCATTTGCTTTGGCAATCCAAAAATGAATCAACCCCAGTTCCTGTGGCGTAGTATAAAATTCTTCAAATAAATTATGCTTATCAATAAATTTAAAAAATAAATCGGAATGATAGGTCCAGCTGAACCAACCATCCATATAATCCGGGTAAATAAGCATCTGCCGCCGTTTGTACTGCCGGTTACGTATGCCGTCTCCGTAATAGGGAAGTGTAACCGCGGTCATTGCCGTATCCAAATAAATTTTATCAATCAGCCTGATATGATCGACAGCCTGCTGCAGCAGGTTATCGAGATAAACATTGTCTGATGGCAAACCACGGTCGAACTGATATTTATGAGTAAACATGGCTCTTCTTTTTTTATTCAGAGCCATGAGATAATTCCTGACTGAAGAATTTTTTACAGTATCAATTATCTTCTCATAATCTTCTGCCAATGCAGTGAACACTTCCCTCTTGGCCAGGCAATTATTGGGGAAAAAATAACCGTTGAAAGACCTCAGAATATTTTTATTAATATTCACCCTGTAAAAATGACTGATATACCCGGAACGGATTACGGAATTTCTATAAATGGTCAACGGCGTATTGCTGGCGTAATTGGTTCCGAGCCATTTTATAATATTGCTGGTTTTTTCCCGATGGCCAAACTGGTAAAAGATGGCCAGGATATTATTGTAGTTATTAAAAAGACTACCGGTAAAATAATCGTTCTGACCGGATTGCCTGATCGCTTCAAAACATTGGATAACTTTTTCAGTGTCGCCAATCGCCGCATATAAAGAAGCCAGGGTATGATGACCTCCGTTAAAATCATTGGGAATACGGCCATTGATCTCATAAGTTCCTTTTGCATAATAAACATCAAATATGGCCTTTCCTAAGCTATCTTCAAACGGAGAGAACAAACCAAGGATTGAATACAATTTTTCCTCGTTTACCTGTCCGAATGTTAGCCATTGCTGTATGCCATAATTCAGCTCAATGGATATAGAAGACTGAAACAGTGACTTCGTTCTAAAAAAGGCTATGGCAACAACATAAATTTCATCCACTGATTCCTGAAGCATTTTTTCAGTGTTGCCGGAAGGGTTATAATAGTTATCGTAAGCAAGCAGTGTAGTGAACTTATTCAATTCGGTCAATAAAAAAGGATAATCTGCTTTTTTAGACAGCAACTCTTTGAAATTTACCTGGATCAGATTTTTTAGTTCAACTTTCAGGGAACTGCTATCCTTCTTATCAATTAATGACAATTGCTTAAAGGTTTCATTTGCCAGGCTTAATCTTGCCTTTGGATCTAGTCCAGTCAGATAAGCCATCATTGACCCCGGCTTATATCGCTCTTCAATTAACAAAGGCAAAGCCTTAATATCAAAACCCACCTCTTTACTTTTCATTAAGGCCAATGTTTCAGCTCTTACTTTTTCAATTACTCTTTTGTTTTGCTTTTGCTCTGCATCATACCAATAAAATCCACTTAGTACCAGCATGGCCGCAATGGCCACTACAATCGCAATCTTTTGTGGCCCGTATTTCATAAAAGCCCTGGTAACGGCAACCTTCCTTGCGCTTCGCTTTATGAAGTCACGAACATCTGCTAATATGCCTTCAGCTTCAGCAGTCGCTCGCTTTTCGTCTTCATGTATTTCTGAATAACGTCTTATCCAACCAACATTGGGTTTACATTTATGATACCAGTTTTCAAAATAGGTGAGCGGTCCTATAGGCAATAAAAAGTCATTACTCTTTCCACTGCTCTTCCAGCGGTCTAATTGTTTTTTAAAATCCAGGTAGGTAGAATAAAATTCAAATTCCTGGTTTGCCCAGGTGTTTAACTTATTCCAGTTGCGTATCAAACTTTCATGGGTTATATCCAGCACGGTATCTGCTGAAATTTTATGTGTAGCAGGATCCTCTGTTTTAAATGGCCTGATAAATGAGTTTCCTTCTTCACGATAAATACTGAGTACTTCACCTACTACTTCCGGTGTGATCGCAGGTGAATTAATAATACCGGTAATTTCCCCAAGCGACATCCGGTTACGTACTGCACGACTGTTATCGATCTTTGTCAGGCAACTAAAAGTGAGTGCAATAATTCGCTTGGCATCCTGTTGTGTAATGGCTCTCTCCGGGTGGGAAGTATTATGATACTCCCACGCATTTTCATACAAAACGCTTGCATGGATCTCAATTACTTTATTCAAACCCGTATCCTGGAAATACCGCTGCCGGATCGGAGGTAAGTTATTAAACCATTTCCTGAATTCCGGTTGTTCTTCATCGGGTAATTCGGAAGCCGGCATACCTCCTACCATCGCATAATGAATAAGGTCCATTTCCCGGGTGCCATGTTTGGCTGCTAACCAAATTTGACTCAGGGCATGTTGGAGGATCGGCAATTGATCCACTCCATCAGCAATATCATAAACGAGACGTTCAATAAGTCGCTGCGAAATTCTGTTACCACTTAGTATTGCCGGCTCTTCAATTACTTGCTTCAGATCTTTTCGCTTTAATCTTGGTACAAAAAACTGGGAAAAACCAATATACTCAGGCAAACCGCGGAATGCAGAACATTGTCCGATATAATCGGAACGCATGGTGCAGACAACATAGACCGGAATATTTCTTTTAATGGCAATGCGGGCAGTTTCCAGAACAAGGTTCACCACGATTTGCGAATCCTGTGAAGGAGCTTCATTATAAAAATTCTCCGGGTTGGTAAAAAATTCTTCAAACTGATCAACAATGATCATCAGATTAGCTGCCTTTCTTTTTTTATTCTTTTTTTCTTGTTCATCCAACTGTTGCCATTGTCCATCTGTTTCATCTATATAAAAATCTGAATTCGTGTAGAGATCAATCAAAGAAGAATAACCCCGTCTTAACTCTGTTTCAATAGTTGATGAATTTGTATTAAAAGTTTCTGCCAGTGCATCAGCCATATTATTTACAGGACTTCGTTCCGGACGAAAATCTGCAACCACCCAATTGGTATATTTTGCTTTAAAAAATCCGGCTCTTGCATTTGGAATTAAACCAGCATATATAAGTGATGACTTTCCTTCACCCGAAGCGCCGGTTACCATCAGGAATTTATTTTGCTCCAGAAGAGAGGTGATCTGGTCGACCTGGAGATCACGGCCTTTGAAATAAAGACTTTCCTCCTCTGTAAAAGACCGCAGGCCGGTATAGGGACATATCGTTTGCTGATCAATCATCTATTGATTTTCGTTTACGTAGGGAAGAAATCTCCGGACAAAGATCAGTTCGTTATTTTTGAATTTCTCCCATTCATTCGTTTTAAGTTTTGATAAATTATACCCATCTACTATACTTTGTAAAAAGGCAGCCTTGTCTCCGGCTGAAATAAGAGACGGAACCTGTTGTTGCGCCTTATATAGATTTTCCTGAATAGCATATGCCCTGCTAAACCGCCAAAAAGCTTCGAATTTAGAAAAGGAATTCTTGACTGTTCGATATGCCTCTACTGAATTCTTTTCAGGATTTATATACATTAAAGCCATTGCTACCTGGTGGCGATTAGGTTGAAATGCCGCAGGATTATCAAGCCGGTTCATTTCTATCTTTGCAGAATCAAGCAAACGTTGAGCCGACTCCGGAGCCAATTGATTTAATGAGATCAACTGGCTGGCATATCCATAAAGAGATGAACGGTTTACTTCTTTTTTAAAAACATTGATTAATGTATAGGCCAGATCGAACCGGTTGTTAGCTGCTAAACCGGCAATTGCTTTTCCTGTTAATTCAAAAGAATAAGTGTTTACAAAATTGTAATTCTTATATTGGAAAGCATTAAGCAGTTTATCCGTCTGTACTTTTTGAAGATATTCAATGCCCTTTTCTGTTTCCCTTTGCTTAAATGCTTGCTCACTGAGATGCAGGTAAAGAATATTCAGGTCTGCAGATTGATTCGCATTTCGCTCTTCCAGTTTCGATGCCAGGTCTTTCATAATATTAACTGGTATCGGATCGTGAAGTGCCCAATCCCTTGAACTCATGTAAACCTGGTAATCGAGCATCCAAAGTTCGAAATACCTGAATTCGTCTGCATTTTTATATAGGGAATCAAATAGATTATTCTTTGTTACGAACTCAATAAAAGAAGCTGAATGATAGTACTGCACCAGGGTCCTGGGTTCAAAAGGATGAAACCGGACACGGTAATCAGGATACAGAAAAAGAAATTTCCTTGGCATGGTTAATAAGTCACCGCCTGAAATACCAACAACCGAAATTGGCTGATTCAAATATCCTTCAGATACCTGCAGAAAATATTTAGTAGCATCCCTGAACAGATGATCCACAGCTATTTTTTCAGAACCCCTGATCTCATTACGGTATGCGTAAAAAATGCCCTCGTTTTTAAGAGTGGTCGCAAGATTGAAGTTCTTTTCATTAATGTCTTTTATTTTAAAGATTTCTTCTTTCAATTTTGTAAAGAAAAACGAAAGCATCGCATCATTTGAAAATTTTAGATTAAGGTTGTAAAAAATCTGCCCTCCGGCACCTGCATAAAAATTTGTACATGCACTTACATCACCGGTAAAAACAGACGCTGAAACCAAACGGTTATAAAACTCAGTTGCCGTAATATTTTTTCGCTGGCAATATCCATTGACAAAAAAATCAAGATAACCTGTAGTTCCATAAGTATAAAAAACTGCCGCAATGTTTGAAGCATTTTCAGCATGTGTAGCATAATCGTTTTGATAAAAATTTTCCTGGTAACGCAGTAACGTATCCATGCATTGCAGCACCATTTCAGGCTTACCGGTTGCTGCATATAAATAGGCTAAGTCCTGGTAAAGGCCGTTGAATTTGGGACCATAATTCTGAGAACCACGCTGCATAACTTTATCGCGCTGGTAATTTTTTTCAACCCACGGAGTTCTTGAAGTATTTTCAAATGGAGAAAGTATTTTCAGCAACTGGTTGATTTCTTCCAAAGAAAATATCTTATGATTTATTCCATTTTCAAGTACAAGCCCTAAATTAAGTATGTCGGAAAATTCTTCAGGCTGTTCTTTTAGAACCTGCATAGCCCAAAGCGCAGAGCGTTTCGCATTGTGATTAACAATTGAATATAAAGATTCATCCTGGTTGAAAAAATATGCCAGGCCTGATGTTACTGAAAAATCATGAATAAGTTTCAGCTTTTCTGAAAGTTCACGGCCTTTACCGGTCATTGGAACCTGTTCAAGGAGGCTATCTGCAATTCTTAAACTTTGTAAAATTTCATTCTTAGGTTCATTTCTTCCCTGGTTTACCAGTTGTGTGGCAATACCGGTTGCTATTTTAATTTTTTGTTTGGGATCTTTTACCGCATCAACTACTTCCGGTATGGTTAAATTACCCAGTATGAGTTGTTCGGTAATTACAGGAATTGGAAACTCCGGACTTAATTTGGGAATATTAGCAATTTCAAATGTCTGTTCTTTAATAGATTTAAGTACAGAATCATTTTGTTTCCGCATATAATCCCTGACACCAAATGAACTCAGAACGATTACTGCGATCACAGCTAATGTAGCTGCAATTCGCTTGGCACCATAACGCATTACCGTTCTTGTCACCACATGTTTCTTTGCACTTCTTGCTAGGAACTCCTGCGCATTACCAAGCACTTGTTTTGCCTTGGTAAGTTTTTTATCCTGTTCAATTTCTTCAGGTAAATAACGGGCAATCCAATGTGCATTAGGTTTAGCTTTCCTAAACCAGTTTTCAAAATAGGTAAGCGGACCAATAGGTAACAGGAAATCATTCGACTTACCGCTTTCCACCCAACGGTTCAGTTGCTGTTCAAAGTCAAGTGAAATGGCATAATTATCAAATTCTTCTTTAGCCCATTGGC
>DASUTO010000361.1:0-4259 GCA_036374555.1 Chitinophagaceae bacterium | reverse complement strand
TTAAAAAATACTTCGGGTCTTTCAGCTTCATAAACCTTTCCATAAAAATCAGCACCCCCTGAAGCTTTACTTTCTTCCTGTCTTCCGACCTTGCTTCTTAAGTAAGTGACACCACATGCCCATAATTCTTGCTGACTGCCTATTGGAGGCAATATATCTTCAAGAACAGAGTTGTCTCTCTTTTTTACTACAAGAATAAGATCTTCAATTTTTTCACTAAGCTTATCATCATTAATAAATGTATCCCAGTTCTCATTTTGAATTAAATAGAATTGATCATTCTTTTCTATAACTATACCTGTCTTTGTCTTGTATAATTTCATACTTAAAATTATTTGATTTTAATATCACTCCACAACCATATTAATGACTCCGGTAAAATAGCGCCGCCATGTTTACCGCTATGCGATCCGCTTCCCTTTTCAAACTTGAATTCATATCCTTTAAACTTCAACGCAGATTCCATTTCCAGATTAGCAAGCCACCAATCACCATGTTCATTATTCAAGTCATTACTTCCGTCCTGCATAAAAATTTTAATATCCTTCTTTTTATGTTTGCGGATAATAGATGGATAATCATTGCCGCCGCGAATGTTGGTATAACTTCCTATCTGGCTAAGCACTTTATGGAAATATTCCGGATGTTCCCAGGCAGCAGTAAATGCGCAGATCGCTCCTGACGACAGGCCACCTATCCCATGCATCTTTGGGTCATTGCTAATATTATATTTCTTTTTTAGTTCAGGGATGATCTCGTCCATTAACAAAGTAGCATACCGATCATCAAGCACATCATATTCATCCGCACGGTTACTTGCACGGAAGCGGTTCTCGGGATACTCTTTTGTATTATGCCCGGGATTTACAAATAAGCATATCGTAACCGGCAGTTTTTTCTGATAAATAAGATTATCATAAACAATGGGAACACGAAAATCGCCGCTGTCATTTATATAACTATGCCCATCCTGGAAAATCATTAATGCAGCTGGCCTGGTTGAATCGTATTGTGCCGGAACATACACCCAGTAGTCTCGGAAATTATTATACAACTTGCTTTGCCATTCATACTTTGAAACAGCTCCTTCAGGCACTCCCCCTTTTCTTTGCGAATCGGGACCATGTTTGTAGAGTGAATCCTGCGCTAAACAGGCCAGAACTACAGTGGTTAAAAAAAGGATGGAGAAATATTTTTTCATATAGACTCAGAATTAATCTCTCAATTTCACTCTTAACACGTACATATCGTTGGTAACATACAATGTTTTTTCATCCGGGGACAACGCACAGTTACTTGCTGCATTATCTAACCTGATCATACCTAATTTTTTTCCTTCACTGTTAAAAATATAAATGCCGCCGGGGCCGGTAGCAAATACATTTCCATTTTTATCGATCTTAAATCCATCTGGTGATCCTTTCATCGTCTTTTTCTCTTCTGCAGCGCTGTAAAATATTCTCCCATTGGTCAATGAATCGCCATTGACATCAAAAACGTACCAGTTCGGATGCGCTCCATCAGAGCAGGCTACGATCAATCTCTTTTCTCCGGGCATCAATGCAATACCGTTGGGTCTTGTAATTGAATCTACTAACAAATTCACCTCACCATTTGTTTTTATTTTATAAACTCCGTTAAATGGTATTTCTTTTTTGGGGTCGTTATCGCCCTGTGTTTGTAATCCATAAGGCGGGTCGGTGAAAAATAATTCGCCTGCGCTGTTATAGACGGCATCATTTGGACTACTGAAACGTTTTCCATTGTACTTATCTGCGATCGTAATAAATTTTGCTTCTGGTTTATCCAATGGCGCATCCATTCTTGCCATTCGCCTGTCACCATGCTGACATAAAACGAGATCTCCGTTCTTATCAAATGTCAAACCATTGCTGCCGGGTTCTTTGCACACCGAAGGTTCAGCACCGGTATAGCCAGATGGTTTCAGGTATACTTCTTTTCCCTTTTCTTCAGTCCATTTATAAATTGTATTCATCGGCACATCACTAAATAAAAGCATGTTGTGCTTTTCAACCCACAACGGTCCTTCACTCCATTCGAAACCTTCAGCAATTATTTCTGGTTTGGCCGTTGACGAAATAATATTATCCAATGCTGCGTCAAATTTTTCAATAGTACCCAAGATTTTATAATTTGATGGTTGTTCCTTACTTTTTGTTGTGTTATCACTATTGCAAGAAAAAAATACAATGCAAATAAGAAAGTAAAAAATCTTTTTCATTTTATTGCTATTTGTACAAAAAGAAATTGTCCAAGCTAAGTCATCCGCCGCGGCGGAGACAGGGGGTTAATGCGAGTCTCTTGTTACTACTGAACCTGAACTTCCTTGTAAAAAATCCAGGTCAGCACCTTTGTCTGCGCCTGTCACATGTTTTATATACATGCTAACATACCCTCTGTCTGCTGCAGGTTTTGGTGGTGTCCAGTTGGCTCTTCGTTTTTCTAATTCCGCATCCGAAACATCCAGATGAATTTTTCTTTGCCCAACATCTAATTCGATCATATCCCCATTTTGTACCAACGCAAGATTTCCCCCGATCGCTGATTCGGGTGATACATGAAGTATCGTGGTGCCATAAGCTGTACCACTCATTCTTCCATCACTGATCCGAACCATATCTTTAATCCCCTTCTCTAATATTTTTCTTGGTAAGGCCATATTCCCAACTTCCGGCATTCCGGGATAACCAACAGGGCCTACATATTTTAATACCATTATACAATTCTCATCAATATCAAGGTCAGGACTATCGATCCGTGCATGATAGTCTTCTATATTTTCAAATACCACTGCCCGGCCTTTATGTTTCATTAATGCCGGAGTTGCTGCAGATGGTTTTATCACGGCCCCATTTAATGCAAGATTTCCCTTTACTACCACACAACCTGCTTCAGCAATCAAAGGATTTTTGTAAGCAGCAATTACTTCTTCATTATAACATTCGGTATTGCCTCTGATATTCTCCTGATGGTTTTTCCCGGTAACTGTAACTACATTTTTATGCAAATGATCTTTCAATTCATTCAGCACAACCGGCAAGCCTCCCGCATAATAAAAATCTTCCATTAAAAATTTTCCCGATGGCATCAGGTTTACCAATAATGGGATATGACTTCCGATCGTATCAAAATCTTCCAGGTCCAGCTTTACTCCTATTCTTCCTGCGATCGCCAGCAAATGAATAATAAAATTTGATGAACCGCCAACCGCTGCGTTTACCATAATGGCATTTTCAAAAGCTTCTCTCGTAAGGACTTTTTCAATAGTAAGATCATCTTTTACCATTTGCACAATTCTTCTTCCACTCAATTGCGCCATTACTTTTTTTCTTGAATCAGCAGCAGGAATTGTTGCTGCACCGCTCAGGGTCAATCCCAACGATTCCACCATGCACGCCATTGTACTTGCTGTGCCCATCGTCATACAATGACCAATGCTCCGGCTCATACAACTTTCTGCAAACTCACAATCCTCCTGCGTCATCTTTCCCGTCTTCATGTCCTCATCGAATTTCCACACATGTGTGCCCGATCCAATAGTTTGCCCTTTATATCGTCCATTCAGCATCGGGCCGCCGGGAACAACAATTGTTGGCAATCCCACACTCGCTGCGCCCATCACTGTCGAAGGAGTTGTTTTATCACAGCCCGTTAATAATACTACACCATCAATAGGATTACCACGAATACTTTCTTCGGCATCCATACTCGCCAAATTGCGAAATAACATCGCAGTAGGTTTTAACAATGTTTCTCCCAAACTCATGATCGGAAATTCAACAGGAAACCCGCCGGCTTCCAGCACACCACGTTTTACACTCTCAGCATGTTCACGAAAATGCGCATTGCATGGTGTCAGTTCGCTAAACGTATTGCAAATACCGATCACTGGACGTCCATCAAAATGATCAGGAGGCATTCCCTGGTTTTTCATCCAGCTACGGTAAATGATCCCATCTTTATCTTTCCGGCCGAACCAATCCTGGCTTCTTAATTTTTTATTCGCTTTCATTTAACTAAAAATAAATGTTCCTTTTAATCTTTACAGTTCAGTGTATGAATTTGACCGGTCTCTAAAATAATTCTTTGCCTATTCAAGTCTTACGTCCTGTATGAATGAAGTATAAAAAACTATTTTCCGGGTTACCGATTATCTGTCTTGTTAAAAAAACCCTTGTAAAAAAACAAGGGTTAACCTACTACTGTTCTGCCTTCATGAGAAAAATTTTTATTTATTC
>DASUTO010000360.1:0-4178 GCA_036374555.1 Chitinophagaceae bacterium | reverse complement strand
CTGGCTGCCAACGATAATACTCATAGTTACTTAGCTTATATACTTTGTCCTTTTCTTTCTTCGCTATCATATCGAGCGGTGAAAGAACATTATCTAATGTCACTTCAACATCCGTTCTGTATCGCCAGTCAGCATAGTTCACAAATTTGTCGGCGACGAGCTTCTCATCATATTTTATTTGTACACCGTATCGCTTTTGAATATCGTTCAATACTTCTTTCAGAGGTTTGCGATAGAGATTTTCAGTGTTTTGTTGAGCATCGAGAAAATTAATCCACGTTGACACAAAGACACAAAGTGCCACAAAGGATTTCACGCAGCAACGCAAAGGAATAAAGTCGTAAAATATATTTCGGCGATCAATTTGCGTCTTATGTTTTAAAATCCTAACGTCGTTGCGTGATATAAAAGCTGAATAGACTTGCTGTTGCACAAGAGTGCGACGCAACAGCTGTTTAATAGTAGCACTGTTGCTTGGTTCATAAAAATTATTTATATCAACAACTGTTTTCATATTTGTTGTTTTTCTTCCAACCGGCCCTCTTTGAAAGATCGATCGTAATTCTTTTATTTATCAATGCACATAATCTTATTTCAATAATAATATTCGGGAAAAATTTTCAATCAGAAAAAACCAGGTTGTCTGTTTTACAGATCTTTTATCACCTTATATTTTGGCACCAGTGCCTTCATGATCGCCCAGGCAATAAGATATGCAATGGCACAAAATGCAAACATGATCGTATAGGAGGTTGTCATTTGGCTATGCACTAACGGTTTTTGTATCTCCAATAATTTGTCAAAAGAGGCTGCATCAATATTCTTTAATTGATCTGCCACTTCCTTCGACAAGCCCTTAAGGTCGATCTTGTCCAGACTAATAGCGTCGCCAAATTTGGTGGTTAGCTTCATCGATTGTATCCTTGAAACATAGTCGCCTAACCCATTCGCTTTTGCGGCAACCCATGATTCGGCAATACCGGTCGCTTTGTATGAATCAAACAACCAGCCTCCAACTTTGGAGACAATTACTCCGCCAATTCCTCCCGCCATACCGCCAATTCCTACAACAGATCCAATCGCTTTTTTAGGAAACATATCACTCACCGTTGTAAAAATATTTGCACTCCAAGCCTGGTGAGCTGATGTACCAATCCCGATCAACAAAACAGGCATCCAATAACTATAACCACCCAATGGTTGAGCCAACAAAACAACCAGGGGAATTATGGCAATCATCAGCATCGCTTTCATCCTGCCATCGTACGGCGAGTATCCTTTCTTAAAGTAATACATGGGAAACCAGCCACCGCCAACACTGCCGATCATTGTCATTGTGTAAAGCACTGCTAATGGAATAGCAACCTGTGTACTACTCATTCCATATTGGGATGTCAGATAGCCGGGTAACCAAAACAAGAAAAACCACCATACACCATCGGTTAAAAATTTACCCACGGCAAAAGCCCATGTCTGTTTATAACTTAACAATTTTACCCACGACACTTTTTCTTTTGCCCCGGCAGTAACTACCTGGTCTTCTTTATCTGAATTAATATATTCTAATTCCGCAGCTGATAATCTTTTTTGTTCCGTAGGCTTCTCATAAAAAACAACCCAGAAAATTAACCAGAGAAACCCTATCGCACCGACTAAAATAAAGGCGGTTTCCCAGCCCCAATTTTTGCCTATCCAAGGAACAGTCAGTGGTGCAAGAACGGCACCAATATTCGCACCTGAATTAAAAATACCTGTTGCAAATGATCTTTCTTTTTTTGGGAAATATTCTGCGGTTGCTTTTATTGCTGCAGGAAAGTTACCCGCCTCGCCGAATGCAAGAACAGCACGGGCAACCATGAAACCGGCAACAGAAACACTCAAAGCAGTAATTCCAAAAAGGCCCAGCACGGTATTCAACGCTTCACCAAGAGGAATGGCTAATGCATGTATCATTGCACCTATACTCCAGATAATGATCGCCCACGTATATCCTTTTTTCGTCCCTAATTTGTCAATGATCCTTCCGGCTAAGAGCAGGCTGATTGCATAGCCAAATTGAAATACTGCCGTTATGTTGGCGTAATTTGAATTAGTCCAGCCAAAAAGTTCTGAAAGATCTTTCTGCAGCAAACTCAGCACTTGCCTGTCCAGGTAATTTATTGTAGTTGCAAAAAAGAGCAGGGCGCAAATCGTCCACCTGTATTTTCCTATGGCTTGTTGCATCGTTGGTTTTTTTACTACCAGCTTAAGTAATTTCTATCATCGTCTTGCGTCGAAATGTTTTCATCACCTATACTACTATTTGGCTGACTTTATTTTCTTAATTATTGAAAGTACTTCTTTTGTTTTTGTTTTCAATCCATCATAATCACCATTCTTCAGAATATCTTTAGTAATAAGCTTGCTGCCCATTCCAACTACTTTCACACCTGATTTGAACCAGGCGCCAAGATTTTCTTCTGATGCTTCTACCCCTCCTGTAATTGTAAAATCAATTCCGCTGAATAAAGGCATGATCGCTTCAACAAAACCTGGTCCTAATACATTTCCGGGAAATAATTTGATGAGTTTGCATCCAGCTTGCTGGGCAACATGGATTTCAGTTGGCGTTGTACACCCGGGTATCCACAATGTTTTGTTTAAATAAGCAGTGTCACAAACGCTGCTGTCAAAAATTGGACTGATCAAAAAATCAGCACCGGCATCAATAAACTTTTGCGCATCAGTTCCGGTTTTTATGGTACCGATCGCAAGCAACAAGCCTTTCATCTTTTCATCTCTCAATCTTACCAATTGTTTAAAATTTTCCAATGCATGCTCGCCCCGATTAGTGAATTCAATACATTTTACACCGGCATCGTATAATGTATTTGCAACATTTAAACACACATCTGCATTGTCATTATAAAACAAAGGCAATAACCCTATCTGGTTTACCTTTTCGATCAATTCTTGTTCCCGTTCCATTGGACTCACCCCTCATTCCCCTCTCTGCCTCATCCGCCCTTTGGGCACCTTCTCCTAAAGGAGAAGGACAAAGGAAATGGAATTAGTTTTGAGGGGAGGCCGGGCTTTCGGTTTTTTAATTTTACAAATGTTTTTTACTAATCATCCTCTGTACCACTATTCGGATTCATTATTTTTTTTACTTGTTCAATAGTTTGTCTTGTCGAATCACCTTTCTCGGATAGTTTACCGACCGCTGCTGCTGCTGCAAAATTTATTATTTCATCAGGTGAATGATCATTTGTAAGACCATAGATCAACCCGCCCATAAAACAATCTCCACTTCCTGCTTTGTCAATCACATTTTTTATCTCATACGTTTTCGAGATCGCCATCTCTGGTCCATGTTGCAACACTCCAAAATATTCTTTGTCTAGCCTGAATGTATAAGCAAACGCTTCGGCTTTTGAATATTGTTTATGCAATTGCAACATACTTTTTCCTGTCGCCTCTACTAACTCATCTTTTGTTTTTCCTTCACTTTCTTTTAATGGCGATGCAATTCCAAGTAAACTTTCAACAGCCCATAAATTTCCCATGATCACATTACAATGCTTCACCAATCCAGGCATTACGTCAACTGGGTTTTTCCCGTATTGCCACAACTTAGCTCTATAATTCAGATCTACGGAAATAGTTATGTTCTTTGCGGATGCAGCCTCCAAAGCTTCTTTACACACCGCCACCACATTTTCATTCAGCGCAGGACTGATAGCTGTAAAATGAAACCAACCGCATTCTTTCAATACATCATTCCAATCGATCATTCCTGGTTTTAATTCCCCAAAAGATGAATAAGCCCTGTCGTAAATAACCCCGGCACTTTTTAATTCAGCTCCTTTGGGTAAATAATAAACGCCGATCCTGTTACCCGAAAACTTTATTGCCGATACATCTATCTTCTTTCTTTCCAGCTCCTCACAAATTTCTTTTGAAAGATAATTATCCGGCAAGGCCGTGCAATATTTCACAGGTATATGCCAATTGGCAAGCGCAGTTGCTACGTTCAATTCTGCTCCCCCAATATGTGTTGTTATTATTTCGTCATGGATCCAGTTGCCACCTAATTCGGGTGACAATTTCAGCATCAATTCTCCAAAACAAAATATTTTTTGCACTCGTTGTTAAACTGTTTTCAAGCCTATTTTTTCATCTGACAATTGCCATCCAAA
>DASUTO010000359.1:0-4005 GCA_036374555.1 Chitinophagaceae bacterium | reverse complement strand
AGGCATGGGGATACCAGCTTTTTTTACACCCGCAGGTTTCGGAACTGAGATAGCAGCAGGAAAAGAAGTAAAAGAATTTAATGGTAAAATGTATTTAATGGAAAATGCCCTTCATGCCGATTTTGCAATTGTGAAAGCATGGAAAGGAGACAGGCTCGGCAACCTTGTATTCAGGAAAACGACAAGAAACTTTTCTACATCCATGGCAAAAGCAGGCACAATTACCATTGCAGAAGTTGAACAGTTGGTAGAACCCGAAGAATTAGATCCTGATCATATACATGTGGCAGGAATTTATGTACATAGAATTTTCCAGGGAAGTAATTATGAAAAAAGAATTGAGAGAAAGACTGTCCAATTTAAGAACTGATCAATAAAAAGTCTTATGGCTATTGATAAATATGGAATTGCAAAAAGAATTGCCCGGGAGTTAAAAGACGGGATGTATGTAAATCTTGGTATTGGTATTCCAACGCTTGTTGCCAATTTTATCCCGAATGGAATAAGCATTATGCTACAAAGTGAAAATGGTATGCTTGGCATGGGCCCTTACCCTGTAGAAGAAAAAATTGATGCTGATCTTATAAATGCAGGAAAGGAGACCGTAACCATTTTGCCAGGGGGCGCTTTTTTTGACAGCGCAGAAAGTTTTGGAATGATAAGAGCCGGTAAAGTTGATCTGACTGTTTTAGGAGCAATGGAAGTAAGTGAGAACGGGGATATTGCTAACTGGAAAATACCCGGTAAGATGGTAAAGGGAATGGGGGGCGCAATGGACCTGGTAGCAAGTGCCCGAAATATTATTGTTGCAATGATGCATACGAATCCAAAAGGAGAATCGAAATTATTGCCGGTATGTCAATTACCCCTTACTGGCGTAAAATGCGTAAAGAAAGTAGTGACTGATCTGGCAGTGCTTGATATTACGTCAAATGGCTTTAGATTATTAGAAAGAGCCCCCGGTGTTACGGTTGATGAAATCAGATCCAAGACTGCCGGTAAATTAATTATAGAAGGCGAAATCCCTGAGATGAAAATTTGAGCAGGTAGGAGAGTTAATCGACAAGATTATTCTTAACTGCAAAAAATACAAGACCGGCCGTATTGCGGCTTCCAAATCTTTCCATTAACCTGTCTTTGATCGCTTCAACAGTTCTTGCGCTGATATCCATTTTTTGTGCTATTTCCTGCGCCGTAAATTCCATACAGATATAGCGAAGCACATCTCTTTCTTTATCATTCAACGTAATTTCACTGTTCAGCGAAGGAATCACTTTCTGACGGGCATGAGAGCGTTTTAATAAAATACGATTGACAAAATTATTCAGGTAATATCCTTTTTCAAACACATCCATAATGGCCCTTCTTATTTCCTGGGGCTCTGCATTTTTGAGCAAATAGCCATTCGCTCCATTTTCCATCATGTGATATACGAATCTTTCATCTTCGTACATAGTAAGCACAACAATTTTTATAGCGGGGTATTGCTTGCTTATGATTTTTGTGGCTTCCATTCCATCTTTGCCAGGCATTCGGAGATCCATGAGTATTACGTCTGGCTCGTTACCAGGGATTCCCTTAATTAATTCTTCTCCATTTTCGGCTTCCAAAACAAATTTTATATTGGTATAAGGGCGAAGTGAAAGGATAACGCCTTTACGAAAGATTTTATGATCATCGGCAATAGCAACTTTAATGATTCCCATAGTTATCAGATTGCACCAAAATTATTAATTAATTCAAAGCGGGGAACGGATAAATTTATTTTACATCCAGCTTTATGAACTGTATGGATCATCCTTCGGCACTTCGATCGTCACTTTATAATATGTTTGAGAAATATCTTTTTCAAAAAGAATCTCCCCCTGCAGCAGGCGAATACGGCTGCCAATATTTTTTAATCCCAGCCCGATATTGCTCTTATTCAGTTTTTCAAAATCAGATTGTACAATACCGCGACCATCATGATGAATGCGGAGATAAAACTTATCAGCATGCACATTCTGAGTGAGGTGGATAAAGCTGGAATTACTATGTTTAAGAATATTATTGATAAGCTCCTGCACGATACGGAACACAAGTAATTCTTTTTCTGGTTTTAGCCTGTCTTTATAATCATGAAAACGCTGGCTGGCGTTTACAGTGCCGCTGCCACTGATCTTTTGAAACAGGTCATTGATAGCTGATTCCAACCCAAAGTTCTTAAGTGTCGGCGGCATCAGGTCATGACTTATGTTTCTAATTAATTGTATCGTATCATCAATGATCTGCCTTGCCTGGAAAATACTTTGAAGCTGGTTTACTTTATCCTGGTTTACGAGGTTTTCATTTAAATATAGCCTTGCAGTCGCTAATAACGGGCCTGCATCATCATGCAGATCTGCCGCGAGACGCTGGCGTTCTTCTTCCTGCATTTTGATCGAAGCATTCAGCATCATTTTCTGCTGGTCTATTTCCAATTGCTGTAGTTTCTGCTGAAAACGCTGTACTCTTCGCTGGTGCATGATAATAAACACTACAAGCCCGATGGTAAGAACTAGCATGCCGATTGTGCCCAAGAATAGCGCTGTAGTGGTATTGGCTTGTAGTAAGAACATAAATGGGTAAAAAGTTGGTGGATTAAATCATGTCAAGATTCGGAATTTTTTTAGGAAGATTGTGGACTTTATTCGCAGGAAATTTTTTATACATAATAATGGAAAACACGAAAAACAAATTCTTTATAATCTCTGCCACCCAAGTCATATTAATAAACTTATCGGCCTCTTCTTTATCAAGATAATTGGCGAGAATATAAAAGAAAAAAGATCCCCCAAGATAAATCATTACGCCAACAGCAATCCAGAAACTATAAAGATTATAGATAAAGGCCTCACGTGTATTTTTTGAGAATTCAAAAAAGAAGAAGAAAATAAAAATGAAAACGAGAATGGTCTCAATTCCAATTGGTATACTATCAAGACGTTTTGGGCCAGTCGTTGTAACAAAAATGAGTTGAAATATGATAAATAATACTGAGGCTAGAACTATGAACTTTTTGAATTTAATATTTCGGATATTCAGCCAAATAAAAAATGTAAAGAATAAATACTCTAGCAAAGTATAAAAAGCTTGGTAAAACGTATAAATGCTTTTAGGAACATGATCATTGAAAAATATCAAACTAAAGAAAGCTAATCCATAAAATGCTAGTAATAGCAAAATGGTTTCTTTGAATTTGCCCTTTATCAAAAGGAAAAGCAAAGGAAAGATCAAGTAGGAATATGTAACAATATAAAGCAAAAGTTTTCCCATTATTGGATTGAATCCAAAAATAGAAAAACTTTAATTAGATTAAAATAAATATGGGCTTATTATTCTTCCCAAACTGTAATCTCAATAATTTGATCGCCTAGAACCCTTTTCATAACTCTTAGTTTTTAGCCTTAAGATTAATTGTGTGGTAAAAATTGCCCAAATAGAAGCTCTTTTCAAGTGACAAATAATTGACTTGTCCACTTGTAAATGAACGAAATACGCTTCCAGAAAGGGTTTCAACTAGTTTTGGATAGTATTCATACGTCATAAATACGAGTATAATTTCTAAGTAAAATTAGTATTTTTACGGACACAAAAATAGCATCTTTACCTGATTCTTACGTTTTTTGGGCACTTGTTAACAGATGTGGAAAAGAAGAAAGTGTAGTTGTTACACTGCGTAGTAGGTTGAGAAAGGAAAAAGAAGTTGATTGACTGCGGAGTTCGCAATGGTCTTCAAAGGATAATGTGATTTCTTTTTTTGGACGGTTTTTTCCCGATTGAGATCGGGATCAGGACATTGGATGTTTGAGGGAGCTAATCCTCGTCAATCAACTTGAATCAAATGTAGAAATGCATTCTAATGAGTGCAAGAGCAAATATGCCCGATTTTATGAATCTGGTTTTTACTGATGGAGTCGTATATATACAATTCTTATTAGGGTTTGTTTACATGGTAGATGTTTGAAAACGCATTTTAAAATAAAA
>DASUTO010000358.1:0-9220 GCA_036374555.1 Chitinophagaceae bacterium | reverse complement strand
ATTCCGGAAACCATTAGCATACTAAAAATGATGATCTTCATGTCTGCATTGGGTATAATCTTGTTATCTTTCTTCTTTGCATTTCCCGGATTCAAAAATAATCATGTTTCGTACTTTTAAAGCATAAAAGCATTGCTATGTCATACCCTTTCCAGATAACATCACAAGAACATTATGAAATGGCTTATCGTGTAAGTGTAAATGAACCGGATGAGTTTTGGGCATCAGTCGCACAGCATTTTCAATGGCGGAAAAAGTGGGATAAAGTGTTGGAATGGAATTTCAAAGAGCCAAATGTAAAATGGTTCCAGGGAGCTAAACTTAATATCACTGAGAATTGCATTGATCGGCATTTGAAAACGATGGGAGAAAAACCAGCTTTTATTTGGGAACCCAATGATCCGAATGACAGAGTAAGAGTAGTTACCTATAATCGTTTGCATAAAAGAGTTTGCCAGGTAGCCCAGATGCTAAAGAACAATGGTGTAAAAAAAGGAGACAGGGTTTGTATTTATATGGGAATGGTGCCCGAACTGGTTTATGCAATATTAGGTTGTGCAAGAATAGGAGCGATTCATAGTGTGATTTTTGGAGGGTTTAGCGCACAAAGTATTGCCGATAGATTAGAAGATGCACAGGCTGAATATATCATTACCTGTGACGGTGCTTATCGCGGTGGAAAAGATATTCCATTGAAGAGTGTAATTGATGACGCATTGATCGGAAATAAAAAAATAAAGAAGGTAATCGTTTATACAAGGACAAGAACGCCTGTGTCAATGATCAAAGGAAGAGACCTGTGGTGGGAAGATGAAATGGATCATGCAGAAACACAGGTGGAGAAAGACGGTGTTGTTTCATTTCCTGCTGAAGAAATGGATGCAGAAGATCCTTTGTTTATTTTATATACATCAGGTAGTACTGGGAAACCCAAAGGTGTAGTGCATACCTGCGCCGGTTATATGATCTGGGCCGCTTACACGTTTGTAAATGTGTTTCAATACAAACCCGGCGATATTCATTTTTGTACTGCTGATATCGGGTGGGTTACCGGTCACAGTTATATTGTTTATGGGCCATTAGGTGCCGGAGCCACTTCGGTAATGTTCGAAGGAATACCAACATGGCCCGATGCCGGTCGTTTTTGGGAGATAGTTGATAAGCACAAGGTGAATATTATTTACACAGCGCCTACAGCAATAAGAAGTTTAATGGGGTTTGGTTTAGAACCAATGAAAGGAAAAGACCTTTCATCATTAAAAATCTTAGGAACCGTTGGTGAACCTATCAATGAAGAGGCATGGCATTGGTATGATGAGCACATTGGAAAGAAGAAATGCCCGATTGTGGATACCTGGTGGCAAACGGAAACAGGCGGAATTATGATCTCGAATTTTGCAGGAATAACTCCGGCAAAACCAAGCTGGGCAACTTTGCCAATGCCGGGTGTGCAACCGGTATTGGTTGATGAAAATGGAAATGAAGCAAAAGAAAAAGACGAACATGGTTACCTGAAAGGAAATCTTTGCATCAAAGCGCCATGGCCTGGTATAATAAGAACTACCTATGGTGATCATGAACGCTGCAGAAAGAATTATTTTGCTACTTATGAAAATTTATATTTCACCGGGGATGGAGCATTAAAGGATGATAAAGGTAACTACAGGATCATCGGTCGTGTTGATGATGTATTAAATGTAAGCGGTCATCGCATTGGAACTGCTGAAGTAGAAAATGCGATCGATATGCATGCCGGCGTGGTGGAAAGTGCAGTAGTAGGTTATCCGCATGATATAAAAGGGCAGGGGATTTATGCGTATGTGATTTATAATGGACATCATGGTGATGAAGCTTCAAGAAGAATGGACATTTTGCAGACGGTAACAAGAGTAATCGGCCCAATTGCAAAGCCTGATAAAATTCAATTCGTTTCTGGTTTGCCAAAAACAAGAAGTGGAAAGATCATGCGGAGAATTTTAAGAAAGATCGCCGAGGGCGATGTTTCTAATTTAGGTGATACAACTACATTGCTTGATCCTGGTGTTGTTGATGAAATTAAAAATGGAAAACTATAAAGTTCTCATATTACGGTGCTCCCGTCATTGCGAGCGGAGCCAAGCAAAAAAAGTAAAGCAGCCGGGTCAGCTGCTTTAAAAGGTTTTTCGAAATATGTTGAAGGGTTAGTAAGTAAAACTGGCAGCGAATTTAATCCTCAATCATATTCATTCGCATTTTCAATTTAAAAAGCTATCAAGAAAATATCCACAGCTAATTAAGATTTTCTAAAATGAAAATCTATTTTTGAATTCGATTTCTCCAGTTCCATTTCTATGAAAGACAAAAAGACCAATAATAAGAGCACTCGTATACTCAAATGGATCGGCAATGTGTTGCTTGTCCAATTGATACTAATCAATATAAGTGCAGCATTTCATGCATACAGGTTCACTCACTATTATGATGACGACAAAATAAGAAACCAGCAGGCGTCCGACGGCAAGCCATTTCTCCGCACCTGGCGCATGATGACAGGAAAGAAATTGGCGAAATCACTTATTCATTATGACCCGATCATTCCGTATGATACAGTTCAATTAACTACGGCCAGCGGAAAAAAACTGGAAGCATGGTACATGAAAGCTGACTCAGCAAAAGGAACAGTTATTTTATTTCATGGATTAAATTCAAATAAGGGAAATGTGCTGGGAGAAGCTTTTGAGTTTAATTCTTTTGGCTACAACACAATGCTTGTTGATATGAGAGCTCATGGAAGCAGCGAAGGCATCGTAAATACACTTGGATACCAGGAATCAGAAGAAGTGAAACTGGCGTTTGATCATATTTCTAAAAAAGGTGAAAAAAATATCGTGTTGTGGGGAATGTCTTTAGGGGCAGTCATTATCACCAAAGCGATTTGGGAATACGATCTAAAGCCACAGAAAATAATTCTTGAAATGCCTTTTGACAGGTTACAGGATCATATTAAAGCGAGAGCGAGGATCAGCGGTTTTCCTGGCGAACCGTTTGGTTTTTTTGTCACTTTCTGGACAGGCTTCGAACAGGGCTATTGGGCCTATGGTCATAAAACATCGAAGTATGTAAAAAAAATAAATTGCCCCGTTTTACTTCAGTGGGGCAACAACGATGAATATGTTTTAAAAAAAGAAACAGATAGAATCTTTGCAGCGATCAATTCTCCAAGAAAGAAACTTGAAATATATAAAGGAGCAGGACATATTCCTTTGCTGGCTGCAAACGCATCGAAATGGGATGAAACCGTGAATGAATTCTTAAATGAGAACTAGCGGCGAATAATAATTTTTGTTCCGATCGGTGTGTATTTATACAGATCTTCTACGTCTTCATTTTTCATAGAGATACAGCCCAGCGTCCAGTTCTTATAACGATCGATCTGGAAATCTTCATGGGGCCAGGTACCATGAATACCGATACCACCACCAATTCGTGCTGATGATGGAATCTCACCTCTTGATTTTCGCTGGTTGAATTTCTCCCAGCTTTCTTTTGTTGGATAATCCAGCGCCATAAAGCGGTGCCATTTGTCATGCACACGTTTTGAGGCTATACGAAAAGATCCTTCAGGAGTATTTTTATCTCCTTCCATTTTTTTATCGGCAAGGGAGCTATTGCCAAAAACTACGGGGTAAGTGGCGTACCAACCCTGTTCATCATACAAACTCAGCTCATAATCCGACTTGTCAATGACAATATAGACCGTACCGACCGGCGCCGAGTTTTTACTGCGGTTTTTGTCTGGGTTATTATCTGTATAATTATGTATAGCTATAACGCCGCTACCTGCGATGATTGATGTGAGCACTAAAAAAGTTTTCATACACGTTATCCTCCAATTGTCCGGGTGAGTTATTTTCAAACGACGTGCCGTAACCTTTTATTACGGAGGGTGGATATGTTTTAACGCTACGTTTACAAAACAACAGAATTTTTAATCCGCATCCAACTGGATTTTACCATGAAAAATTGGTTAGGGAAAAATGTTAAATGAATGTGAGGAAACCGGAGAACTTACTTATTGTTTTTTCTGTGCATAAAAAAACCATCCGCAAACGCGAATGGTTATATCATGAGAAAAATTAAAGAACTCTTACCAGTTACTTAATCGTAAGCCGAAATTGTAAGGCGTATGATCAAGGCCTTTTTCCCACATGCTACTAAAGGCATAGCTGCCATAAAGTTTTACCAGGCCCAGGTTTATTTCGCCGATGTAAGAAAACTTCCAGTCCTCGAGGTCAAAATCGTTATGAACTTTAACCTTATCGTCTGAAAATTTCACTTTTTGTCTTGCACTATATAAATAACCCGCACTCACGCCTGCGCTGAAGCCAAATCCATTTCTCCTTTCCGGGGTAAAATTGAAATTTATCATCAAGGGCACTGTCAGGTAATCGGCGGCCAGCTTATTCTTTTTGGCTCCTTTGAGTGTATTATCCATCACTACCAAGGTTGGATTTTTCTGAAAGCGAATTGATTCATCATCAAAGAAATAATTATTAAGCTCAAGGCCAAGACCGTATTTAAGATTCACAACATGCTTGATCATATTCAGCCGTTGCATAAAGAACCAGATATTCACATTTCTTGATTTGCCACTCTTAATATCAAACCAGTCTTCGGTACTTCCGGGAGCAAAAGCCTGTGCTTCTGCTGATGCGTAATTTGTATTGTCGTTAAAAGCTGAAAAACCAAGATCGATGATCCACCAATTGGTTGTTAAATTCTCGGGTGTTTTTTTACGACTGGGTATTCGCCCTGCTTTTTCCCCTGTAATAACTTCATGATCATTACCGGGTTTTTTTATAATGATCATGCCGCCGATGCGAATGGTGTCATTCGTTTCTTTTTTGATTGTTGTATCGGTTTGGGCAAAAGCTGTGCTGAATAGACAAGCTGCTACGCATACGAGTAAAATACTTTTCATGCAAAAATGTTTTTCCTGTTTTAAAATTTATTTTAATGATACTGCAAAAGCTCCAACTAGCAGTTTGTTGTCATCGGTTGTGGTTTGAATTCTGGTGCGGCGCTCAAATACCCGGGTTGTTTTTCTTAAGAATTCTTTGATGCCGCCACCTTCTTTTTCTTCCTGCTTTGGTATGTATAACGCAGGATTGGCATTGAGTGTTACATCTTGATTTGCAAAATCAGTATTTATAACATCTGATTGATTTGTTTGTGCTGAACGAGTATCCTTTGTTAAGGTAGGAAGATCAGCTTCAACAAGGGCGTCATTTATTTTATCAGGATCGCTTTGCTGATCAGTAATCTTTCTTTCTTCAGGTAATTTATTTTTATTCTCCCGTTGAGCTATCAAAGGTTTGGCCTCATTATTTTTATCAATAGGAATTTTATTCCTGTTCTTATCTATTGGTTGTTCTTTGGTGGATTTTTCATCATCCTTAACAAAACTATCGTTTGAATCTTTCGGAAGTTGACTATCGGGATTGCTTATGGATTGATCAGGGTTATTATTCGCTGGTTGTTTTTTGGGCTCACTTTTTACAACCTCAATTTTATCAACACCATTATTATTGTTGATTAATCTAAAAGTCGCAAACCCGGCAATAAGTATAATAGCAGCAGCCACAGCAACCCTGAACCAGGTCATGCTGATCACCCGAACTTTTACTTCTCTTCTGTATAAAATTGATTTATCAGGGAAAGTAATTTCTGTTTCAGGCTGTAATTTGGTTTTTTGGAGTAAAGTCAATTCCTGTTTTACAGCAGAATACTGGCCAGCAAATCTTTCAACTTCTTTTCTTTGCTCAGCTGTTACTTCATCATCAATATAATTAAGAAGTTCTTCTTCGTAATTAGTAATGTTTATAAATGTATTATTCAGCAAAAACTCTTTTTGTTCAAGTTGAACATGATCATCAGGGTTAAAACGGGTTTCCCCAAGAAGTTTAAACTCTTCCTGTAAATCAGAATTTTCTTTTACAAAATTCTCAACCGCCTGCTTTTGTGATACAGTAAGTTCATTATCCCAGTAAAGGATAAAACACTCTTCGTAGTTATGGCGATCAATGATCATTTTTATTTTTTTTACCCGAAGCCATTAGCTCGTAGCTCATAGCTTTCTATATCACATTTTCCACTTTTACCAAATATTCTTTTAATTGAACTCTTGCCCGGTGTAAATACACTTTTACCTGGCTTTCGCTCAGGTTCGTTATTTTACCGATCTCTTCATAACTATAGCCTTCGTAATCCTTTAAAAGAACAAGGGTCCTTTGCGTTTCACTTAGCCGTGCTAACGCCTCGTCCAATACCTTCTTCAAATTATTCGCTGGTCTGTTTTGCACTTTGGCACCTTCGTTAAACTCATCTTTTAATTGTATCCTTTTCACTTTTCTAATATGGTCGATCATTTGGCGGTAAGCCACGGTAAAGAGATATGATTTGCTTTTTGAGGCGTCAACTTCATCCCTGTGTATCCACATTTTTTCGAAGGCTGTTTGCACCACATCACGGGCATCTTCTTCATTCCTGAGGTTTTTCAGGATAAATCGATACACATTGTCTGCGTAGGTGGTGACACACTCGTTATACTCTTTTTCGGTCATAAACAGCCTATAGCAGGCAAAGGTAGTTAACAGCCCTGCTTTAAGTATTACGGTCAGTGAATAAAAAAGTTACAGTTTTTACGAGGATTTTTTTAAGCATTAAACCCTAACAATCAATTATTCCATGACGGAAGTGGAAATAAACTGGCGGGAAAAGGTTTCCCAGATCATTTCACCAGATCCCTCCCTGTCGGTCTTCTTTTTGCAGCATTCTTCCATGCTTTCTGAGCAGGCTTCTTTTTGAGAATTAGCACTTGAGGCAGACCAGAGGACCAAATAACTCCCCGCTATTAGCAGAAGTATCAGTGATGCTCTTAATAAAGATTGACGTTGCATAGGAGTCAGTTTCATGATTTGACGAAGGTATTCCTGAAAATGTTACAGCAAATTTAATTTATCATTAACCCTCAGGCAAGGACATTCTGATGAAACGCATCAGTTAACCGGCAAAATGCAGAAATAGCCCGGCGAACAGTATTGTAAACCAGGCTTTGGGACCCGAAAAGTGGGGATTCAGATGCTTTGTTTATCAACTTATAATTAATAACCAGGATAAGAACCCAAACGCCTTCTCATTATATTTGTCCGTCAAACAAGACTCTTATGAATGAAAATTTTGTAAAAAGGATCGCCAGGGACGTTGAGGAGATCAAGATTTCAGGTCTTTATAAAACGGAGAGGATCATTTCCAGCCCGCAAGGCGCCGAGATCACTGTAAATAATAAGACCGTTTTGAACTTTTGCGCAAATAATTATCTCGGTTTGTCCTCGCATCCGAAAGTGATAGAGGCAGCTCACAAAGCAATCGACTCACACGGCTATGGAATGAGCAGTGTAAGGTTTATTTGCGGCACACAGGATATACACAAGGTATTGGAAAAAAAGCTTTCTGAGTTTGTGGGAACAGACGATACAATATTATACGCAGCGGCATTTGATGCGAATGGTGGTGTATTTGAGCCTTTATTCAACGAAGAAGATGCGATCATTTCAGATGCATTGAATCATGCAAGTATTATCGACGGAGTTCGTTTGTGTAAAGCACAACGTTACCGTTATGAGCATAACAATATGGCTGATCTTGAGTTGAAACTCCAGGAATCATCTCATCTCAGGAGCCGGATCATCGTAACCGATGGCAGTTTCAGCATGGACGGAACGATTGCGCAATTGGATAAGATCTGTGATCTCGCAGATCAATACGATGCAATCGTAATGATCGATGAATGTCATTCATCCGGGTTTTTAGGAAAAACAGGTAGAGGCACACATGAGTATCGCGGTGTCATGGGTCGGATCGATATCATCACGGGAACACTTGGAAAAGCATTAGGCGGCGCCAGCGGTGGTTTTACCAGTGGCAGAAAAGAGATCATTGATATGCTTCGCCAAAAATCAAGACCTTATTTATTTAGCAACACGTTGGCACCCTCAATTGTTGGCGGCTCTATTGCAGTATTAAATATGCTTACTGAAACAACGGAATTAAGAGATAAGCTTGAGACCAACACAAAATATTTCCGTAAAAAAATGACGGACGCAGGGTTTGATATAAAACCCGGAGATCATCCTATTGTACCTATTATGTTATACGACGCAGTACTTGCACAAACCATGGCAGCAAAACTTTTGGAAGAAGGTATTTATGTTATTGGTTTCTTTTTCCCGGTGGTTGCAAAAGGACAGGCAAGAATAAGGGTACAATTAAGCGCTGCACATGAGCAACATCATTTAGATAAGGCTATTGCTGCCTTCACAAAAATTGGAAAAGAGCTCGGGGTTATAAAAGTAAAACTCCGTACCAATTAAGATAAATCAATAAATAAAAACGTGGATATACGATTGGTTTTGATGATTTAGAGCATTTTTATGGATCCCATCTCTATATTTTTGATTAAAGGTTATGAAATGCAATTATGGCACAGTATTTTCGTTTTTCCTTTGAATTGCCGCCTTCCAAACCTCCTTTGAATACCAGTTTTAATTCACCCTTTTTAAACTTATTAAAAAACAAGTATGAAAAAACTGTTGTTCCTCCTGCTTGCAGGATCAGTAATGGCGATGACCTTTAGCTCGTGTTCGGCGACCAAGAGAGATTGTAACGGAGTAAGACACACAAAGTTGAAAAACGGCATCTACATTTAAACTATTTCATTGTTCATCTTTTATAAACCCGGCGGACCGGGTTTTTTTTGTTTTCCATCAGTTTGATAGCCTGCACTTAACTTTGCCCCCAAATTTTACAAGTGATGAAGGTTAAATTAATATCAGTTTGTGTATTTGCTTCCATTTTATATTCCTGCTCACCAAATAATGTAGAAGAAGATAAAAGCCTGGGAAAATATTTTACAGAAAATAGCGTGACCGGTTGTTTCGGGCTATATAATAATGCAACGAATGAGTTTACTTTTTACAATAAAAAAAGATTTACAGACAGCAGCTATCTGCCTGCATCAACGTTTAAGATTGTTAATTCCCTCATTGGTTTGCAAACAGGTGTTATCAGCAGTGATAGCATGATCATAAAATTGGATGGTGTAAAAAGAAATGTTGAGGAATGGAATCAGGATCTTTCAATGTATGAGGCATTCCGTGTTTCAGCTGTTCCATATTATCAG
>DASUTO010000357.1:0-5305 GCA_036374555.1 Chitinophagaceae bacterium | reverse complement strand
TGGCTTTCTCAAAAAGACCTTGCTTGTCGCCATAGCTCTTAAATACTCTTGTTAGTGCACGCCGAAAACCAGATACATGGGTACCACCTTCAATAGTATTAATGTTGTTTACGTAAGAATAAATATGTTCACTATAAGAATCATTATAGATCATCGCAACCTCGACGGCAACATTCGTTGCTTCATCACGACCATCTACAAAGATCACTTTAGGCAAAAGAGGACTTCTTCCTGCATTGCTATCCAGCATTTCTACAAACTCAACAATACCCCCTTCGCTGTAAAATGTTTTTGTGTAAGTGCCATTTTCCTCTTCCTTTTCACGAAGATCATTCAATATGATCCTTACTCCCTTATTTAAAAAAGAAAGCTCACGAAGACGGGCTTCCAAAATGTCTTTTTTGTAAACAGTAACAAGAAAGATGCTGTCATCGGGCCAGAAGCGGACAGTAGTTCCTGTTTTATCAGTTGTCCCAATTTCACGAACGGGGTATTGAGGTATCCCGATTTGATAATCCTGCTCAAATTTTTTTCCTTCACGACAAACTTCGACATGTAAATTTTTACTCAATGCATTTACACAGCTTACACCAACACCATGCAACCCACCGGAGACTTTATACGAATTTTTATCAAACTTACCCCCTGCATGAAGCACCGTCATAACAACTTCCAATGCGCTTCTTTTTTCTTTCGTATGCATCTCCGTTGGAATACCACGACCATCATCTTCTACTGATACAGAATTATCTTCATGAATCGTAACGATAATATTTTTACAATAACCAGCTAACGCTTCATCGATAGAGTTATCGACAACTTCATAAACAAGATGATGTAACCCTTTTTCACTGATATCGCCGATATACATCGCAGGACGTTTGCGAACTGCTTCCAATCCTTCCAAAACCTGGATGCTATCCGCATCATAACCATTGTTTGCAGGCGTAGCTTTTGCTTTAATTTCTTCGCTCATAATTTGGTGAATCCTTGCTTAAAAATTGGGTAAATGAAATGCTTGCGAATGTACGGAATTCAGCCCTCTGAAGGGGTATTTAAAAGGCTAATTTTTGAGTATTTTTTAGCACGGAAGTGGATAAAAAATAAGGCTGAAAATTGTCTTTTTCAGCCTTATAGAAATCAGGTTTTTTCTTGTCAGGGGTTGCGTTTTACGATCTGGGCAACCAGGTCGGCTTCGGTACAGATCTTATTGCCCACATATACGGTTCCTCTCATTTCACATATTCCACGACGTATCGGTGTAGAAAGTTCCATTTTCAAAAGCATCGTATCACCAGGTTTTACCATTTGCTTGAATTTGCAATTATCGATCTTGAGGAAATAAGTATCGTATAGCCCTTCCGGGCTCATATTCATTGCCAAAATTCCCCCACATTGTGCCAATGCCTCTACCTGCAATACACCCGGCATAATAGGATTTCCCGGAAAATGTCCCTGGAAAAACCATTCATTGAAGGTTACATTTTTTATTCCCACAATATGGGTGTCGCTTAATTCAATGATCTTATCCAATAATAAAAATGGATAACGATGCGGCAACTTTTTTTCGATGTAAGCAAGATCAAAAACCGGGGGTCTTGTTGGATCATAAACCGGAACACCACGTGTATGCTTGGTTTTCTTTATGTATTGTTTGATCTTTTTTGCAAACTCTACATTGCTGCTATGACCGGGCCTGTTTGCAATGATCTTTGCTTTGATAGGATAACCAACCAATGCAAGATCGCCAACAACATCTAATAACTTATGGCGTGCCGGCTCATTAGGGAAACGTAATTCCAGATTATTCAGGTAACCTTCGCTTTTTACTTCTATCTTATCCTTCTTAAAAACTTTTCTTAATCGTTCCAGTTCAACGGCGCCTACCGGTTTATCCACTACAACAATTGCATTATTTACATCACCCCCTTTGATAAGGTTATTATCCAATAACATTTCCAGTTCATGCAGAAAACAAAAAGTGCGACAAGGAGCAATTTCAGTTTTAAAGTCTGACATATTTTTCAAACCAGCATGCTGCGTTCCAAGAACAGGAGAATTAAAATCGATCAAAGTTGTAACGGAATATTCAGGTGCGGGCATTGCCACCATATCCACTCTTTTGTTGTCATCCTGCAGGTAAATATTTTCATCAATGCAATACCATGTCTTTGATGCGTCTTGCTCGGAAATGCCGGCCTTTTCAATCAGGTCAACAAAAGGTTCACTGCTTCCATCCATTATCGGCATTTCAGGTCCATTCGCTTCTATTAAACAATTATCAATACCCATTCCTACCAATGCAGCCAGCACATGTTCAACAGTACTTACTTTGGCGCCGTTAAATTCAAGAGTTGTACCACGACTTGTATCAGTTACAAGATCACAGTCCGCCTTTATGACTGGTTTACCCGGAAGATCGATGCGCTGAAACTGGATGCCAAAACCTGGTGTTGCCGGCTTCAAAGTAAGATCAACAAGAACACCGGTATGCAAACCAGTACCCGAAATACTTGCTTCTGAGGTTATAGTATGTTGCTTATCAGGGTTGAATTGAGCAGTCATATTCTCAGCAATATAATTCTTATTTTCTGTGGGTGAAATCATGCGGGCAAAGATACAGTTTGAGAGGAGAAATTGATATTTATAAAGCGGGCATTTGGAATAATTATCAACAGCCGTTGCGACGCTCCATTCATCTTTATATTCTCTATTGAGCAACTGCGTTGTCCCGATATTTATCGGGAAGCTTGTCGAAGGGTCGCACTCTTGTACATTTTGTAATTCTATTCAACATTAAAAAATCAGGAAACCCTCTCACTTATAAGTTGTTTTACTATTGCCTCCAGCTCTTTAATTCTTTTTTCTAATTCAGGAAGTTTGCGGCTGATCGCCTGGCTACGTAATGCAGACGTATAATCATGAGCCGGCGAACCAGTAACTGCTTTCCCGGCATCAACAGATTTACTTACTCCACTCTGTGCATTGATCTTTGCGCCGTCTCCAATATTTATATGTCCCACAATTCCAACCTGCCCACCGATCATTACACCTTTGCCAACTTTTGTGCTTCCACTGATACCACTTTGCGCCGCAACAACTGTACTGTTTCCTATTTCTACATTATGTGCGATCTGTATCAGGTTATCAAGTTTAGCGCCTGACCTGATTATTGTAGAACCGATCGTTGCCCTGTCAATTGTTGCATTAGCGCCTATCTCTACATTGTCTTCGACAACTACATTTCCTATCTGCGGTACTTTTTTAAAACTGCCATCCGCTTGCGGTGCAAAACCAAAGCCATCGCTTCCTATTACAGTGCCGGCATGAATGATCACATTGCTCCCGATCAGACAATCATGATAAATCTTTACCCCGGGATGGATGATCGAGTTGTCTCCAACTTTTACATTATCACCAAGATAAACATTGGGATAAATTTTTGTGTTGTTCCCAACCTTAACATTGTCGCCCAGGTATGCAAAAGCGCCGATAAAAACATTTTGACCGTAAGTAGCTGAGGCCGAAATATAAACAGGTTGCTGTAATCCATTCAACTGTTGTTGCATCATTTGCTGGTAAGTGCTTAATAATTTTGCGAATGCTGAATATGCATCCGGCACACGGATCAACGTGGCGGCAACTGGTTGCTTTAGTTCTAATGCATCATTGATAATAATAACAGATGCTTTGGTGCTGTATAAGTATTCTTCGTATTTGGGATTAGCTAAAAAAGCAAGCTGGCCATCTTCTGCCTCTTCAATTTTTCCAAAAGAATTGACAGAAATATTCGCGTTGCCTTCTGTTTTACCATTGATCAGTGCGGCGATCTGTAATGCTGAAAAAGTCATATTGTTCGAAGTTTGAGGTTTGAGGTTTGAAGCTGTTGAACGATCCTTAACACCGAACCTCAAACTTCAACGTCAAACCCGAAGATAACAAATGTACTGTTTTTTAACCGGGCTCGAGAGATGCTGATGGATCAACGCATTGTCAACTTTTGAAATATCTTTCACACTTCTATCTTTGAATAAAATATTTATTCTTTCATCCTCCAGGCTATATGTTGTGTTGATCGCTTCGCCTGTAAAAACGAAATAACCGGCTTCTTCCTTGCTAATGCCGAACCTTTGCATCAGTTCTTTTTTCTTTTCATTAACAAGTGAATCATCGAATGGATCGGCCTGTAATTTTACTTTATAAAGTTTACGATCAACAAGGCCGCGACAAAGTGTTGACAGGATTTTGTCTGGGTGATCCATCCAGTTCTTTACAGTGGCCATTACATCAAAATCGTCAAGGCTGCAGAAGGTATCAAGATGTTCTTCTGTTTTATGATTAACGGATGGGTTTTGTAAAAAATAATTCAATGCCGTGGTCGCGGCTTCTATCTTTATTCCACTTGTAATTAACTCCTTTGCCCGCTGAATAATTTTTACCAGCATCATTTCTGCGCTGAGCACTGTTTTGTGCAGATACACCTGCCAGTACATAAGCCGGCGTGAAACCAAAAATTTTTCAATAGAATAAATAGCTTTCTCTTCCACCATTAATTGGCCGTTGTGCACCGTCAGCATTTTAATAATTCTGTCATAACCAATCACCCCTTCTGATACGCCGGTAAAGAAACTATCGCGGGTTAAATAATCCATTCGGTCAACATCAATTTGTCCCGCTATCAACTGGTATAAAAATTTTTTCGGGTAATTATTGGTAAAGATCTCAATGGCTGTTTGTAATTGTCCCTTGAATTCTTTGTTCAGCACTTTCATAATGAGGATTGAAAGTGTTTCATGATGCACATCATTGATCAATTCTTTTTCTAATGTATGCGAATAAGGCCCGTGACCCACATCGTGCAAAAGAATAGCGATCTTAGCTCCGAGTTCTTCTTCAGGAGTGATCTCAACACCTTTGCTTTTTAGTTCATACAATGCATTGCACATAAGATGGTAAGCGCCGAGAGAATGATGTAATCTTGAATGCACGGCGCCGGGATAAACAAGGTGGGCAAATGCCATTTGATAGATACGCCTCAAACGCTGATAATAAGGATGTGCAATAATATCCAGTATCAACGGGTGATCAATCGTAATAAAACCATAAACGGGATCGTTGATTATCTTTCTGATGTTGGACATGTTGCTTTTTTGTTAAGGCAAGGCCGCAAAACTACAATAGCTGAAGTTATTAAACTAAATTTGAACTCTTCCGCGTTTGAAACCAATGAATAGAATTACCGGAGGAACAAGAGAGTGCGCTTAAATAAACACGGGGGTAAACTTGGAAAGTAAGTTAAATAATA
>DASUTO010000356.1:0-21660 GCA_036374555.1 Chitinophagaceae bacterium | reverse complement strand
GATTGTTCCCAGTAATCCAGTGTTTCTACATATTTTGCCTGGTAGTAGTAACCCAGCCCTACATTTTTAAGGGCATAGGCTGCTCCCTTTTTAAAATCAATTTTATCTGCCTGCTCTTTTGCCTGCAGCGCTATTTCTATTGCTTTATTGGGATCCGTTTTAAAAAGACCTGTGCTCTCCTTCAACATGGCGTTTACTTTCGCTGTGTCAGAAGTTGCTTCCGGCGCGGGTTTTGTTTCTTGTGAAAAAGTAATCGTTGCAAAACTGATAAGTAATGCGATCAAACTCACTTTCTTATTTTTCATAAGTATACTTTTTTCTGTTCACAAATTGATTGTTTTATGATCACCTTGCTATTATGAACTTTCTTACTGTCGCTTTATCTGCACTTAGTAACTGAATTAAGTAAACCCCATTTTTAAATCTACTCACATCTATTTTTCTTGTGTATTGGGTACCTGCTTCGATAAAGCCACTATTAATTTCCAATACTTTTTTCCCATCCATTGAAAATACGGTTAATCTTGAATCACCAGTTACCGATGGAACAAATGATAAGGTTATATTATCCGATGCAGGATTTGGCATCAATTGGAATTGTTTTGCCGATACAGAGGCCTGCGTTTCTTCAAGCATCATTGCACTCGTTACAGGGCTGGAAGTTGAAGGTCCATCGATTGGGCAAGCGGTGAAGTTTTCGAATGAGCTGGTGCTGCCTGTATAACTATTTCCACCACCACCACTACCACCTTGCACCAGGTATTGGATAATCGGGATTGGCGTTCCTGCCCGATAAGTGCCGTTAATTGATTGTATTTGTTCAGCTCCTCCAATCTGATCATAGGTTACATAGTCGTAGTCAGGTGGTTGCCGGTACGCCGCTATGCCATAGGTCCACTGGTCACTGAAGTTCTTAGTGCAATAAAATGCTCCTTTTACAACTGAATTTGTATTACCATTTTGTTTAACAAAACCGTTACTTGAATTAATAATAGCTCCACTTACAAAAATATCCGACGTGCTTGCAAACCCCACAGGAACCTTGGTGATCCAGGTATTGGTATTTGCGTCAAAACTGGTTACCGGAGCCGTGACGCTGTTATCAGCTATTATCTTTCCATCTGGTAGTGGGAAATTAATTATCTGCGGGTTAGAAGCAATGTTATTAAATGTCACACTTCCAGACTTGAACAGTAGAAAATCTCCATTGACTGAAAGCTGACCGCTGACTTTAGTAGCGATATTCAGCCAAAGACTTGTTGGCTCTTGCGGAGCCGGCGTATTACCAAAATTCTTGAATGGACCACGGGTTAATATACATGGATCCGGAATGACATTTACTATACCCAGCGCATAGGTGATATCAAAATTGGGGTTTACTAATTTGCCCGGAACAAGGTAATTTGTTCCCACATCCAACCCTGTTATCATATTAATTCCAAACATTGGCCCGAGCCAGTTATGTTGTTCTGCATTTATATCTTCCTCATCAATGATAACTGCTGTGTTATTATTGGTATTGCCTACACCAGTGGTATTGCTGTTTACAAATTGCACCAATTCGTTATTTACGACGGGTTCCAACCCGCTGTTTACGATTGGCTCTAATCCATTATTCACAATTGGCTCCAGTCCGTTGTTGACAATTTGTACTAACTCGTTATTCGGGAACAGCACCAGTGAATTATTAGGAATTGGTTTTGGAACACCATTTACAATTTGGACCAACTCATTATTCACGATCTGCACCAATTCACTGTTTATCAGATTGAGATTGACGTAGTTTACAAATGGTTCAAGGGTTCCGTTAACCTGACCGTTTTCAATTACATGATTTACGATCTGCACCAACTCATTATTTACAATTTGCACCAGTTCGTTATTCGGGAACAAGACCAATTGGTTATTTGCCACTGGAGTTTTTACACCATTTACGAATTGTACCAATTCATTATTTACAATTTGTACCAATTCCTGGTTTACTATTGGCTCAAGTGTGTTGTTTACAACCTGTACCAACTCGCCATTTACGATCTGCACCAATTCGTTATTTACAATCTGTACCAAGCTAAGATTGGCATCGTTTACAAATGGCTCAAGGGTTCCGTTTACCTGACCATTTTCTATTTGAGCATTCACAATTTGAACCAACTCATTGTTTACTATTTGCACCAATTCGTTATTCGGGAACAGTACCAGTTGGTTATTTGTTAATGTTACAGGCGTTATCGTTCCATTCACAATCTGTACTAATTCATTATTTACGATCTGCACTAATTCCTGGTTGACCATTGGCTCCAGCGTATTGTTTACAACCTGTACCAGTTCACCATTTACGATCTGCACCAGTTCATTATTGACTATTTGTACGAGTTCATTATTCAACAGCAATACTTTTTCATTATTTGCTAATGTTACAGGCTGTAATTCTCCATTCACTATTTGTACCAACTCATTATTTACTAACAATACTAATCCCTGGTTTACCAAAGGTTCCAGCGCACCATTTACATCCTGAACTTTTATACCGTTCACAACCTGTTCCAATTGACCGTTGACCATCATCACAAGCGTATTGTTTACCAATTGGACCAGCTCATTATTCCCGATCACTAATATTGTCCCATTTACTAATTGAACCAATTCATTGTTTACAATTTGCACCAGCTCCTGGTTTACAATTGGCTCAAGTGCGCCGTTTACGAAATGAACCAGTTCGCCATTTACAATTTGCACAAGCTCATTATTAAATATTGGCGCCTTCGGTCCGGTGTTAGTGAGTAATGTCTGTGCTAACGTACCATTCACAATTGGTTCCAGTGTGTTGTTTACATTTACCTTTGCAGTTTTGTTATTTAAAGCAGTTCCGCCTAACAAAGCCTTTTTATTGATACCCGGGTATGCTGCATAGAAACTTGCCAAAGCAGGATTTTGCCTGTAATCGACAATTGACTGAGCCGCGACATCAACAAGATATTGAACAGGGAAAGTATTCGGATCCGTTAAGGGCACCAATGCACCAGTAGCGTCTATCTGGAACTTTCTTGAATTTCTAATTGCTCTGAAACTTGCCATCGTATTCATATTTCCGAGCGCCGAAGTAGTAAGTCCTGAAGTCGCAAAATCTTTGACCACTGCCAGTGCGTTATTTGGCAAGAAGGCTTGATGCGCCGCCCTGAGATCATCAATGATACCTTGTGCATTAGGCACATTCGTATGATCAAAAGCGTAATTAAAAGTTACATTACCCAATGCCTGGCCAGCTATAACCGTTATAGGATCCGGAGTCACCGTCAATGGCATTTTTGCAATACTTAGATTGCCGTTAACAAACCTATAATTGTACTTGAAAAAGAACTCTTCATCGGGCAGGTTCAGCGGATTAAAAGATGGCGTGATTGTATATGTCCCTACATTTGGGTTTTCCGGTGCATTTGTTGTCACTAACATATTTTGCAGACCTAACTGTGCTAATGTAAGTGTGGTGTCCTGCAATCTTTTTCCATTGATAGTGATAAGCGTATCAAAAACAGTAGGGATCTGTTGGCCATATTTTATAGCTGCGTCCAAGGCTGTAACAACAATTTCTGCCTCTCCAAAAAATAGACTGTTTGAAAAACCACCATCCAGGTGTTCTCCATTTACAACTACCGTATTCGGATTAGGCGGATTGTAGGCACGTATTTCAGTGCGTCCACCGTTTGGATCGGGAATAGGTACCGTTACCCAAATTGTATCAAATGTTGCATTAATAGAATCTGGTTCAAGCTGAACATCGTTATACCATATTTCAGTATTGCTACTGAAGTTTTCACCAACAACAATTACCTGGAATGAATCGACGGCAGAGCCTATAGAGCCTGTAGGTAATACAAGCCTGATATTATGTGGTCTTGGCTCAGCAAAAGTTCTCATTGCTGCATCGGCATTGATCAAACCAACACCAGAAATAAAATCAAAACCCGGTGTTTCCATATCAGTTGCAGTCGACTGAAAAAGTGATTTAACCTGGTCCGGTGTAGTTGCCTGGTTCAAAAATCTTTGCCTGCCTTGTATGATCAAAGCAGCGGCCGCGGCAGCATGTGGGGCCGCAGCAGAAGTACCAAAGAAATTTGACCATCCATCTAATGCATTATTTGGATAATCCTGGCCCAATTTGACTGTTGTATTTACCCCATCAGGTCCAACCATTTCTGGTTTTTGCCTTGGAGTCAATTCTCCCATCATCAATGTACCGCCCCTGGAAGAGAATGATTCGATCTGTGGTTTAGTTATACCACTTAGCGCATCTGGTAATAATGGATGACCTGGCTGATGGTTAAAGCGAGAAGCGCCAACTGCGATCGCTCCGTTAGCGTTTGCTTGGCCTACAACGGTTGAACCACCAGTATGATAAGATTCCATAAAGCGTGGATTACCGCGGAAGGCGATATACATCATTCGCGGATTAATATTGTTTGCTGGCGTATTATTTACAATGTATATATTGTATTCAACGGAATCGCCGGGAGGAACTGTAATAGGAATAAATTCGATCGGGTCACCGATCAAATTATCCCGGTTGAAACCAATTAATCCTGAGCCATCTTCAGTTTTTGTAAGATAAATATCAAGATCAACCTGCGTACCTGCAGTTTCGTTTAAAGAATAAATATTGTCCACCCATTGAAACACAAAAGTATAATCGCCCGGCGCAAGTTTTATTTTTTCAAATGGATCAGGACTGCCACTGGGTGCAAAATTGTGCACCACTTTACCATTAAAATTATGGGGGTTGAAATTAGCTTCGTAGGATTTATTTCCAAAATTACCTGCTGAAGAAAAATAAGTTACTCCCGCAGCTTTCACCTGGTCCACGGCTTTGGCAACCACACCATCTTTCAGGAACGGTTCAGTAGAGTAAGTGATATCATCCACAATAATTTTACATCCTGCATCGGCTAATAGTTTAATGCCATTTGCAAGATCGCCGGCCGTATGAAAGCCAGAACGAAAATAGAGTTCAGCACCGGGAGCCACATCATGTACTATTTGCAGCATTGCTCGTCCTTCATCTGTTCCGGAAATAGCCGGAACTACCGGAAGTATATGTATGTTAGCCGGGATATCCCTGTTGGTAATATCAGCAGCTGCAGTATTTGTATTAAATGTCTGTGGTAAAAAGTTTGGTGGAGCTGGTGGAGAAGGTTGAAGTGGTAGTGTTGCAGTAGTGCCGCTTGAAATTGAAGAATAACTATCCGAAAGAACTCCAATCTTAACTCCATCTCCGTAAAGCGAATAACCAATACGTACGAGGTTTGTGTTTATGGTAGCATCACCCGCCGACCTAAGTAAACCGACCCTGGATGTATCTTCTACAATTACTTCACCATTAGTAAATAATATTGGCTTGTAGTAAGGTCTGCAGAAGTTAATATCAACACCCATTAAATTCAGTTTGGGTAAACTGTCGACAAAAAATCTCCCGGTTATCGTTAATGGACTAAGCCCGTTCGGAACAGTATCTTTAAGTCCAGGTTTGCCCGGGTTCAATGATTCCAATAACTTCTGGATGACAATAGCTCTCCTACCTGCATTAGCAATTATATCAATCTTTACATAACCATCTACAATATCAAAGTAGGTATTATCGGTTATCTTGTAATCAAAAATAGATTGCAGCTCAGACCCTATGATACTTTTCAGACGGCCTGATATTTTTACATCATCTGTTGCCACGCAGCCGTTGGTTGCATTTTGAACAGTAAGTCTATAAAGTCCCTGGGAGGCAACAGTAATCTGTGGCTGGTTTGTATTCTGCGAAAAAATTACACCACCACTATCAGGAACAGCCTGCCAGCTGAAAGATACTCCGGGAATATTGGAACTACCTGTTAATACGGCGTGACCTACAAAGTCCAGTGGTCGGTCAGGTCCGGCATTTGCAGCCAATCCGCCGCATGGATCAAAGGGTTCATAAACAAAGTTCACTCCGCTTTGAATATTTATAGCTTTTGTACTGTAAAGAGCGCCGGTAAAACTGCTGGACCCGGTTCCTGCACCACAGCTAATACCTCCATTGGTTGCATAAATAGTTCCCTGACATTTGGAGCCCCCACCGGAAGAACCATTTGCGATGATACAGCTATAACCTGAAATTGAAGTGCCTGTAGTTCCATCACCTTGTACTTCGATGTAGATCCTTGAGGCACTTGTAGCGCTGGCATTCGCTACGCTTGAATTTAATTTTCCAAAGTCTGCATTGTTCTTAACATAGATATAAAAGATCCCGGTTGTAGATCCATTGAAGTCAAAAATTAGTTTATTCGAATTTCCTGACCATTGGAAGGAGTTAAATACATATACACCCGGGTTCACCAATTTGAGTGTTTTGTTACCTGAAAATATTATGTTACCGGAAAATATGGTATCCGCTGAATTTGAAGTTAAAGTGGTATTCCCTGTAATATTTGTTGTCGGTGGTGAGGAAAAGGTTTTAGGTGCCGGCATTGTTGGCAGTGCAGGAACTTGTGGGTTATTACCAATAACAGGATTACTTGGGGTGGGCCCCGAATAAGTTCCCAAGACATTAACTGTACCGTTAACCGATCCACCGCCCACTACAATATTTCCTTTTGAATCAATATTTCCGGTTAGTGTAACGCTGGAGCCAATAGATACAACGGTACCCGTTGATCCCGACGAATTGCCTGCCTTAATATTGCCCTCGATGATATTACTATTGGTGATGCTTACCTTATCCCCCGACAGAATATGAGCTTTTATTGTTGTATTGCCCGTGGTTTGCACCATTTTATATGCTCCCACGGTGCCTTTATAACCAGTGGAAGCAACCCCATTGATTGTTATAGACGACCCGATCAATGTTATGCCAGTACCATTAGGTGCCTTATCCGAGGAAAGAAGAACATATTGAAACAGGTTATCCTGAGCTTTTAATTTCTCCTGTGCTAAAGAAAATCCTAACGTAAGGGCAAGGATTTTATAAGTTAGTTTGATTCTCATAATAATAATATTTAGGGTCTCAATACGGTCCGGTGTTTACAGATATTTTTTTGTAAACAATATCAATTAGTCAAACAATAGTGGCAGATTCCAAAGGAAGATACCAGCTCAAAACATTGTTTCAAGTCGGATTCCTTTCATTTTAAAATAGGTAGATTAATATTTTTTCAAAGGGTGGTGTTGAGAAACTAATCAGAAGTGATTTTTTTAGGGGCGGGAGTTGGAATAAATATACAAAGAAGCTTTCGATTCAGGGGCAAATTTTTTATAAGAAATAAGATTGGGGGAAGGCTGCGGAAATCCGGAAGCCCAAAATCATTTATTTTGTTGGAGCGCAGCTACCAGAACCTTCAACATTTTATAATACTGCTCCACCTTTCCGTGCTCGGTTTCACAGTTAACATAACGGATGCTTTTTCTTCCGCAATAAACACTTAGAGAGCCATCTTCTGTGCAGTTTTTATTATCCTGCAAGATCGTATTGAAGCCTTTATCGGCAAGCTTTTCGTATAAGTAATTATCAGTTGTCAGGAAAAAATCGTCAGCATCCTGTTCGGAGTTTATATATACTTTTTTACAATCAACCGACCTTGCATTCCCGGGAGCATATTCCGCAACAGAAAAAAGGTCGGGTGTATTGTTATGCAATGCAATTATGCATGTTGCGTCTTCAGGTAGTAGCTGTATGATACGTTGCCCGAGTTTTTCAACCTCATCAACCGCTTTGCCAGATGTTCTTCCAAGTTGCCCCAGTGACTTTTTGATTCCTTCCTCAGAAAAAATTCTATTAGGATCAACTTTATAGAAATACCTGTCCAGTTTGAAGCGCATATTCCTTTGCGCATTATTTTCAACTTCGATCAATAACCCACCATATTCTTCCAAAATTCTTTTAGCAGCATCAACAGCGGTTATCTCATCATCGTGCAGATTGATAAAGACTATGTCAGTTTTATCTCCGTATTGTTGAATTTTTATGGGAACGATATTCCCGGCAAGATCATAAAAAATAGTTTTTTCTGTAATTGTAATGCCGGGTTCAATTGACCTGGTGTTGGAAAAAGCACAGACAATAAAAAATAGTGCGGTATATAAAAAACGATGCATAGGTGGTAAATGGGATCTTAAAGATAAGTAAACAAGAAGAAATAAGAATAGAACTTTTATACCAGTTCATCTTTCATTCGCTGCATCACGTTTTTTTCGATCATTTTTTGCGCCAGTGCGATCATGTTCTTAAATGATTTTGCCTGGGAAATGCCGTGGCCGATGATAACAGGCTTGTTTACACCAAGAACAGGCGTGCCGCCATAGTTTTCAAAGTTGAACCTGTCAAAATACTCGTGTTGGATCTTTTTACTTTGAGTAATATCATATAGCGATTCGGCGAGTTTCAAAATAATATTCCCCGTAAAACCTTCACAAACCATTACATCGGCTTTGTCAAGGAATACATCACGGCCTTCCACATTGCCGATAAAATTGATATGTTTATTTTCTTTAAGCAGGGGATAAGTGGCCTGGCAAAGAATATTTCCTTTACCTTCTTCTTCGCCCACATTCATTAAACCAACTTTCGGGTTTTCTATACCAAGAATTGTCTGGGCAAATACAGATCCCATCACGGCAAATTGATTTAGCTGCTCGGGTTTGCAATCTGCATTTAATCCAACATCAAGCAACAACCCTGTGCCGCCATTTTCTTTCGGGATAATGGTTGAAATAGTCGGCCGCAATACACCTTCCAACGCTTTAATGCTGAATAGGGCGCCAACAAGCATGGCCCCGGTATTCCCGGCACTGATGAATGCATCAATATTTCCTGAGGCCAAAAGCTGGAATCCTATCGCAATCGAAGATTTTTGTTTTTCTTTTAATGCTTTGGTTGGATGTTCATGCATGTCGATCACCTGGTCTGCATGAACAATTTTTATTTTATCCTCCGGGATCTTGTATTCCAAAAGTAATGGCTCGAGCTTGGATTCGTCGCCAATGAGGACCAGCGTGGTTTGTTGATCGCCCTGCTTATAATATTCCAACGCACCTTTCACCGCTTCCAACGGTGCAAAATCACCACCCATCATATCAAGTCCGATCGTCATAACTAGTGCAATGTAAAAAATTCCGAATAAGAAATTCCAGATCACAAATAAGTTCCGGATATCCTGTAAAAAGTTTCTAAATATAAAATTCCAAATTCCAATGAGAATGTTCCCAATTGGAATTTGGAATTAGTTATTTGTGATCTAAGAAATTTATTTCTTTACAGGAGATTTCTCGCTAACAACTTTACCCTTGTAGTAAAGCTTACCCTCGCTTACATGTGCACGATGTCTTACATGTGTTTCGCCAGTAGTACCATCGATACTTAAAGTAGTTTCTGTTGCTTTGTAGTGCGTCCTTCTTTTGGCGCTTCTTTGCTGACTATGTCTGCGTTTCGGGTTTGGCATAACTCAATTATTAATTCTTTTAAAAATATTTATTGTCTTCTAATAATTAATAATTATTAATTAATAATTATTAATTCAGTTATCCTCGAGGTTCTTGAATTTTTCAAGCCCCTTCCAGATCGGATTTTCCTTTGTTTCTTTTTCTTCTGGTTCCAGCTTCTTCAGTACATCCAAAGCAGATGGATTGCAATAAGGGCCATCCATTTTTTCATAGCTGCATGATTTATGCATCGGGATGCTGAGATTAATGAATTCATAGATCCAGTTAGCAACATCTACATGGCTTTCGCCGCGGCTGATATAATATACATCAGGATCTTCTTCCTGCTCATTTGCCAGTTCAGGTTCTTCCACCATTTTAACGGTGATATTGAATTCATCCCACAACTGCAGCGGCAGGTAATTATTACAACGGTCGCAAACCACTTCAAGGCTGCCGCCGATCTCAAACTTCAACAACATAAAGCTGCTTTTCTTATCAAGATGAAGTTTTACATCAGCTTTACAGTTACGAAAATCCTGTTGCTGGAACGGCTCAAAGAACTTATCGGTGATTTCATAAGCGTACTCATGAACTCCGGGTTTCAGCCCCACAAATGCTATCTCAAATTCCCGGCGATGGGCCATGACACAAAATTTTTTCCCGATTTTTCCGACTATCAGGATGGGGCGCAAAGGTAATGGGAAAATCGTTAAGATATGATGTGATTTTGAATTATTTTTAGCCCGTTCAATGCCGGTAAAACGGGATTCTAATATTATTAAAACGAACTGTTTGCAGCAATTTCTCACCAGGCTTTTTGGAAGGATGATGAAAGCATGGAGTTGGATACTCCTGATCATCGTGGTTATTGTTATAAAGTTTGCCTCCACGCAGCCACTGTGGGTAGAGGAAAACTATTCCAATGGCATTTATCCTGTTATCTCAAAAATTCAACGAAGCATCTTTGGGTGGATACCTTTTAGCATCGGTGATCTCTTTTATGCATTCCTTGTTCTGGTTGTAATTTTTAAAACCGTGCAGTTCGTAAAATACATTTTTAAAAAGAAGGTGAACCGCCAGTATTTATTAAATGGATTAAAGCAGGTCATCTTCTTTTTCCTGTTTGTGTATGTATTTTTTTACGGCCTTTGGGGCCTGAATTACAACAGGAAAGGGATCTCATACCAACTTAACCTTGAGATGAAAAAATATTCTGTACAGGAGATCGATACCCTTACTGATCTGCTACAGCAGCGCCTGAACCTTTATGCCGACACTATTGATCTAAAACAACGGGATAGCTTTAATAAAAAGCGGATACTGTTTGAAAAGACTACGGACGCATTTCTATATGCCGACAATCTTTATCCTTTTCTCGGTTACGACCCTCAATCCTTAAAGCCGTCTCTTTTCAGTTACCTGGGAAACTATTTTGGATTCCAGGGTTATTATAATCCTTTTTCAGGAGAGGGACAAGTGAATACAACTATTCCCCGGTTCATTGAGCCTTTCGTCAGTGCACATGAAGTAGCTCACCAGATGGGGTATGCAAAAGAGAACGAAGCAAATTTCGTCGCCTTCATTGCCTGCAGATCTTATCCTAATCCTACTTTTCGGTATTCAATGTACTTCGATATGTACCTGTATGCTGTTACAGAATTAGGAAGACAGGACACCTTACTGGCTAAATCATATTTCGAAAAATTAAACCCCCAGGCAAAAAAAGACATTGAGGAGTATAAAGATTTTCTAAGAAGATACAGAAACCCTGTCGAGCCAGTCTTTAGTTGGATCTATGATGGATATTTGCAAGCTAATGATCAGCCAGAAGGCAAAAGATCCTACAACCAGGTGGTTGCTTTTTTAATTGCATATTATAAGAAGTTTGGAAAAGATGCCTTGTAAACAAATCTTATCTTAAAGTGTTGAAATTATTATGAACAATGCTTTAAAGCTTATAATAGCACTGGCGATTCCTTTATTAATTGGTTATTCCGGCAGTTTTTTTACTATGAGTGAAATTGGAAGCTGGTACCAAACAATTCAAAAACCTCCATGGAATCCGCCGAATTGGATATTTGGGCCGGTTTGGACAGCGTTGTATGTGCTCATGGGCATCTCACTTTATCTGGTTTGGAGATCATCAGCATCTCAAAAACGAGTTGCAATTATTTTATTTACATTACAGTTAGTCCTGAATTTTTTTTGGTCATTTATATTTTTTAAACAACATCAAATAGGTTTTGCTCTTGCAGAAATACTTGCTCTTTGGTTAATGATCTTACTTACCATCGTTTCTTTTGCAAGAATCAATAAGCTTGCAGCCTGGTTGCTGGTGCCTTATATCAGCTGGGTAAGTTTTGCTGCAATTTTAAATTTTACTATCTGGCAATTGAATAAATAGGATGAATCAGAATTTATTCTTCCACATCATACTTTCAATCGGTTTATCCGGTTGGCCGCTATACTTGGCATTTTTCTTTTGATTGTATTTTATTTCAGTTTCCCCTTCTACTAAAAAATAAATGAGTTGGCCTATCGGCATTCCTTTATAAACTTTCACGGGTTGCTTTACAGAAATTTCAAGGGTCCAGTGCCCGCAAAAACCAACATCTCCTTTACCGGCGGTAGCATGTATATCAATCCCCAAACGACCAGTTGATGATTTGCCTTCCAAAAAAGGAACATGGGCGTGAGTTTCCGTGTATTCTTCGGTGACGCCGAGGTAAAAAATATGCGGATAAAGAACAAAGCCTTCTTCCGGTATTTCAAAGTAATCGATCTTGTTATGTTTTTTTGCATCAAGAATATGTTCATTATAAGTCGCCAGCCATTTACCCAAATGCACATCATAACTATTACTGCCAAGACATTCCCTGTCATACGGAGTAACTTTGATTGTTCCTTTTTCTATTTCTTCAAGAATTCGCAGGTCAGAAAGAATCATATTTTATTTTTTTATGCTTGCCCACCGAAGCTTTAGCGTAGGTGGGTACTGAGCTTAATTGCTACTATTTAACTTTCGTTGCGTCGCACTCTTCAACACCTGTCTCGCTATTGAGCATTTTTCTGTGACAGCTTGTGGGATGCTTATCTTTACTACGCAACAAAATAACTATTTCAAAATTTTTGCAATGATAAATCTAAAATCTGCAATCTTAAATCTTAAATCCTAGCTGTGCCGGTTTTTTTTCAACAACAAATCAACGATAGCACCCGCTTAGGCATCTGGAAGATCGAGGAGACTGAAGAATTCTTTAAATCCAATGTGCCGCAGCATCGTGATGTTACCCACCCGCATAAAAGATTGCAACACCTGGCAGGGCGTTTTTTGCTTCAATATCTTTTCCCGGCTTTTCCTTACGAGCTTATCCAGATAGCAGATACCCGCAAACCATTTTTACCCGATGAACAATATCATTTTTCCATTTCGCACTGTGGCGATTATGCAGCAGCAATTGTAAGTAAAGACAAAAGAGTGGGAATTGATATTGAGATCCCAACAGAAAAGATCTCACGGATCATGTATAAATTTCTTAGTGCAAAAGAGCATGAGCTTTTTAATCTTATTCAACCCGACAAGGATCGTATCCCATTTTCCACATTGCTTTGGTCAGCAAAAGAATCGGTGTTCAAATGGTACGGCAACGGTGGAGTGGATTTCAGGAAAGAAATACAGTTGAAAAAACAACATGAAGAAAATGAAACCATCTATTGCGTCTTTTCAAAAAACAATGCTGAATTAAATATTCACTATCATCAGTTTGATCATTTGGTACTTGCCTGGGTGTTGAGCTGAATATACTTAAGTTTTACTCAGTATAGTCGTCTTAACCCGCGTGTGTAATTATTGCCCCAAAGAGTATAAGTTCCTTAATCATCTTAAGTCCATTGAATGTTAAACAATGAAGTTGACTATTGCTATCCTGCATTATTGTTAGATTGATTTACAGTTTTGATTTTATGTTTGTCGGCTAGTTCTTCTAATTCAGTTCCTGTTTTTTCTTCAATAGTTAGTAATTCATTGCTTGCTTTATCTTGGGTGGCGATCAGTTCGTCCACTTTTATATGTATGGCGGTAGTACTCTTATTCACTGCCCGCTGAATAATAAAGAAACTTAGAAAAGAAATGCATAGGATAACATCCCTGATAAAATCACGAAGGTTGCTATAGTTATCGGCGCCTTTTACCAGGAAAAAGATCACGAGTATAAGTGCCGCCACGAAAGTGACCGGATGCCCGTATAATTTTAGCGCGGCTCCCACAAGACCTTCGAACCTTCCTTCTATGCGTTGATAAAATGTTTTCTCTGGCATGAGCTTTTTAATATTTCATTCTAAAAAATTCATGCCATGTATTTTGTATTGCCATTATTGCAAAGTGAAAGACTATCAAATTGAAATCGCTGGCAAGGAATTATCTAAACTTACATTTTTGCATAAAAGAATGATCTTCCAGGTTTCTGATACAGCGGGTCATTCAAGAGCGATCAGGCGATTGGTGCTTTTACAGGGTTTGATCTCTTTTGGATTGAACACATTTGTCGTTGCACTTATTATCAATCTTATTGCAGGACTTCTAAAATAAGACACCACTGGCAGACATTATTTCTCATGGTGACAGTTGACATAAAAAAAGTCTGTTTCAATTAACTTTTTTCTTATTCCCTGCCTGGATTTCCCCAGCTTTATCGGCTTCCACCTCCACTTTCTTTAATGCGACAGCATAATCATTGGGTCGAATGGAAGAACCTTTAGCAGCACTCCATGTCTTTGCGAATTCTGCACCGAGGTATAAAATGATGGCTGAGTAATAAACCCATAATAACAGTACGACCAGCGAGCCAGCTGCTCCATAAGTAGTGCCAACATTACTTTTCCCAATATAAAAGGAGATAGCGAACTTACCTATCATAAACAAAATACCGGAGGCTAACGCTCCCGGCAAAATATCTTTCCATTTTGTTTTTGCATCAGGTAGAACTTTAAAGATGACAGCAAAGAGAGCAGTGATCACAAAAAAGGAAATGAGCAGATCGAGGATATAAAAGATAGCAACAGTAATATCGGGAAAACTGGCCTTCAACTTGTCATTCAATGCTTCAATTACAGTTGATATTGCAAGAGATACTAAAAGCAGGAACCCAAGACTCACAATAACTGAAAAAGATAAAAAACGATTACGTATTATCTTCCACAATCCTTTCTTTGGTTTTGCCTTCAATCCCCATATAGTATTTATCGAATCTTGTATCTCTGCAAATACTGCAGTTGCTCCAAGTAATAATGTTATAATACCGATCACTGCCGCAAAATTTCCCTTACCGCTCAATGATGCATTTTGAATGATCGTTTGAAGTTGCAGGGCTGCATCGTGTCCGACAAATTGCTGGATCTGGCTATATATTTTTCCCTGCGTCGCCTCCTGCCCAAAAAACAGGCTGCAGATAAAAATAATTACTATAAGGAGTGGGCCGAGCGAAAATACAGTAGTATAAGCAAGTGATGCGCTGTATTTTGGTATCTTATCTTCCCCAAAATTTTTGAAAGATCTGATTACTATTTTTCCTATTTCTCTAAGTCTCTTCATTCGGCTCAGCAGTTGAAAGAACTATGCCAAACAGGTTGCCTTTAAAAAACAAACTTTTCAAACGTTTCATCCTTTTTTTGAAGCGAGAGGAATTTCCTCTACATGTCCTTACTGGGGCATTTTACTAAAACAAAAATGTCCAGGAATATCCTTACACCGGAGAGGATGGTAAATTGGTACACCATTGGTTTATAAAAGGACATGGAATTATTTGACAAAGACATCCTGGATAGCATCGGAAAGAAACTACTTAAAAAACAGGAAACCATCGCTATTGCCGAAAGTGTGACATCCGGTTTATTGCAATTTGCTTTTTCCAATATAAAAGATGCTTCTTGTTTTTACCAGGGTGGATTGACAGCTTTCAATATTGGTCAAAAATTCAAACATTTACAGGTGGATCCTGTGCATGCACTAGCTGTTAACGGTGTATCGCAAAAAGTAGCCGAAGAAATGGCCATGCAGGTTTGCATTCTTTTTAAAAGTGATTGGGGCATTGCCGTTACCGGTTATGCATCTGCAGTTCCCACTTCGGGAAGTAAAATATTTGCTTATTATGCCATTAGTTATAAAGGCAAGATCAAATCCAAAGGTAAATTAAACAGCAAATCATCGGAACCATCAGAAGCTCAAAAGAGCTATGTCAACAGGATTGTAAAAAAAATACTGACGTTGCTTTAGAATAACATTTCTCACTATAGCAGGCTTCTGACTGTTGTACCAGCTTTCGAGGTTTAATTTTTCTTACCAAGAAATTTTTAGAATATGGTGTAACAACATTTTTTAAAGGTGCAAAATAATGCCCCTAAATGAGAAAATGAATGACACTGTCCTTCTCTTAATACTCAAAGGTTAATGGCATAGCCTTTGTTTTTTATAACTACAACAATAATTATTCATAGCTAAAAAATTAATCATGCAAAACACAAAATCAAAAAAATCGACCAATGGCCAGCATAGATCCGGTTCCTCTGATGACAGAAGCAAGACAAAGACTTCCAGGAGCAGCAAAGCTTCTACTGGTGACCGGGATCATCCCCAGCTTGAAAAATTCTTTGAGGATTCTCTGAAAGATATTTACTGGGCGGAAAAGCATTTGACCAAAGCATTGCCTAAAATGCAAAAAGCTGCCACTACTGAGGAGTTAAAAAATGCGATACAGGAGCATACAGCCCAAACAGAGGAACATGTAAGCAGGCTGGAGCAGGTGTTTGAATTGCTTGGTAAAAAAGCACAGGCAAAAAAATGTGATGCAATGGAAGGATTGATTAAAGAAGGCGACTCTGTAGTAGAAGAAACTGAAGATGGAAGTATGACCCGGGATGTGGGTATCATAATAGCTGCACAAAAAGTGGAGCATTATGAAATAGCGACCTATGGCGGGCTTGTACAACTCGCCGCTACCATGGGTAAAGATGATGTGGCTGAAATTTTAAGTCAGACTTTAGAGGAAGAAAAAGAAACGGATCAGTTACTGACAGAAATAGCAGAAAATAATATTAACTGGGAAGCAGAAATGGAGGATGAAAGACAAGAAAAGGAATAAGTTTTTCGTGGCATACTATAAATTGGGAAATAAAGCCAGGCGTAAAGCCTGGCCTTATTTTATGGTGCTATCGTTATAAGTTGCGGGATCAACGTATAGAGCTGAAGAAAGATTTTTTTATCTAGCTCACCGTGTCATCATCTCCTTCCTCCAGCAAATTCAGATCCACGGAATTCATTCCACTAATGCCTTCAATAGAACCACGAACATGAGCTGCATTCAATAAAACCTTTTCCAATTGTTTTTCTCTTGCCTTCCATAAGCGTTCCATCGTATCTCTTTCTTTTTGTATGGACATTTTCATACTCATAAATCCTTCACGAATTGCTTTCCATTGTTCGGCAAATTCTGAACTGGTTAAATAATCGTACAATAAATGCATTTTGTCGCCCTTGTTTTCCTGGTTCCTGGCTGCATTAAATACTCGTATTACGCCATCACGCAATACAGCTGCTAATGCTTTTATTTCACCAAAACTGCAGATCCAGACTCCGTCCTTTATTCCAAAGCAATCCATGTCTTTCGGCATCGCTTTGGTAACGATCACCGCGATTTCAGCACCATTGCTCCGCATATCAGTTTTTAGTTTTTCTATCCAATCATTTGAAAAGCTTGTTGTCCGCTTGCTTTCATAAATGATCTGTCCACATTCCTGTCCAAAATTATTTCTTACTGTTTGGATACAATCAGCTCCACGAACGCCTTTACCTACTTCTGTTATCATATCGAATGGAAAAGCAGACCGCAGCATTTCTTCCAGAGCCAGTTCCTGCACTTCGCCTTGTAATTGCATACTGCCTTGCTCAGCCTTACGTCTCATTTCTTCCGCCAATTTTTTCTGATCATCCAATTGTTTTTCCATCTCTTTTAGCCGCAATTGAAATTCAGTTTCTTTAGCCGAGATCCGCTGTTCTTCCAACTTTCTTATTTCCGTTGAAAGCTTTTCTCTTTCTTCCTGTAATTTTTTTTGAACGGACAATTCCAGTTCAGCTTCTTTATTTTTTAATACCTGTTCTTTCCTGAGAAATTCAACCTGTTGTTGTCTGGCTTCTTTTAGTTTTTCTTCATTGTCTTTGTTGTTCTGTTCGAGTTGGCGCAATTGAAGTTCAAAATCAGATGAGATTTTTTTACGGATGGCTTGTTCTGTTTCCTGTTGTATCTTTTTTCTTTCTTCTGCCAGCTGAATATTAAAGGCCTCTTCCTTTTTACGTTGCCATTCTTTCATCTCATCCCGCAATTCTTTTTTCACATCTTCCCGCAGGCTTTCGTTCAGCTCAAATTCATGACTGCAATTGGGACATTTTATGGTTGTTGACATTTAAGTTTATAATTTGCTACAAATTAATGAAGGTTAGCGTAAAAAATGAAATGGATTATATATGTCAAAAATTATCACTTTAACATTTAATCCCTGCATTGATAAAAGCGCAACAGTTCCTCAACTGATCCCTGAAAAAAAATTAAGTTGCTCCGAGCCAAATTTTGAGCCGGGAGGTGGAGGTATCAATGTAGCAAGAGTAATTAAGAAATTAGGAGGGAAGGCCACTGCGATCTATCCTGCTGGTGGCTATACCGGCAAATTTTTTAATCAGTTATTAGCTAAGGAAAAAATTCCATCCATCGTGATCGAAGTAAAGAATCCACTTCGGGAAAATGTGATCGTGCTGGAAGAAAGTTCAAACAGTCAGTTTCGCTTTGGATTTCCCGGCCCGAAATTACAGAAGAATGAATGGGAAGAATGTCTTGATTCCATAGTTAAAATAACTGGTGCAGAGTTTCTCGTCGCAAGCGGAAGTTTGCCTGAAGGGGTGCCGGATGATATTTTTGCCAGGCTTGCAACCATTTCGAAGAAAAAAAATCTTAAGCTGGTTGTTGATACTTCAAAAGCTGCACTTAAACATGCGGCCCATGAAGGTGTATATATGCTAAAGCCCAACCTGACAGAATTGAGTTCAGTACTTGGAAAGAAGGAATTAAGCTTAAGCGAAGTAACCGAAGCGGGGAAAGAAATTATATCCAGGAAATATTGTGAGGTCTTGCTTATTTCATTAGGAGAAAAAGGAGCTATGTTATTTACAAATAACAAGGAATTAAAAGTTTCTTCACCTAAAGTAGAAAAGAAAAGCACCGTTGGCGCCGGCGACAGTATGGTTGCTGGCTTTGTTTTAAGTTTATCACAAGGGAAAACTCTTGAAGATGCTTTGAAATATGGAGTAGCTTGTGGTACGGCCGCCACTATGAACCCCGGCACAGAGCTTTGCAATAAAAAAGACGCAGATACTCTCTTTCAAAAAATTCTCATCGAAAAAATCGATTGATAGCGGTTAACACTTTTTTGATGTTTGTGTTCAACGATTGAAGCATTTCAAATAGATCGAAGGCAACTTTCAAAGAAAACGAGTTTGACCATGGCCATGTATATCTTTTGAGGCGTATTTTGCGTAACTTTCTTATCCCTTATTGGAAATATGAGTTACTCTGAGCTAACTGATAAAAAAACTGCATCTCTTGATTTCCTTTCCGGTGGCGGAGAAATGGGTGAACGCATCCGCAACTTTGATTGGAATAGAACTCCTCTGGGGGATCCAAAGCATTGGCAAAATAGCTTAAAGACTTGCGTCCGTATCATGCTTACTTCCCCACAACCTATGTTTGTATGGTGGGGTAAGGAGCTGATAAATATTTACAATGATGCCTATCGCTTTGTTCTTGGTGAAAAGCATCCCCACGCACTGGGAGCTCCTGGTAATATTGTTTGGAAAGAGATATGGAACGAGGTGGGTGCCAGGGCCGATATAGTGTTTAATAAGAACGAAGGCACCTTTGATGATGCATTATTGTTGATCATGAGCAGGCATGGCTATGATGAAGAGACTTATTTTAAATTCTCATATAATCCCATTCCGGGAGATAATGGTGGTACGGACGGTTTGTTTTGCGTTTGTACCGAGGAAACCGAACGCATCATCAACGAAAGGTCGCTAAAAACCTTGCAGCAAATGGATACCCTTGCTCAAAAGAAAACCGAGCAGGAAGTGTATAACCAGGGGGCAAAAGCGCTTGAAATAAATGATAAGGATTTTCCTTTTGCGCTGATCTATTGTGTGGACGATAATGGAACAAAGGCCACTCTTGTTGCTTCCGCGGGGATTGAAAAAGAGCATCCGGAGATACAACAGGAAATTGATCTGCAAAATCCAGGCATCAGGTCAAAAAATATTACAACTGCCATAAGAGAAAATAGAATTGTAGAATCTGTAAATAATGGTCGTTGGAAAACCTTACCAAAAGGAGCATGGGATATAATGCCTCACGGGTTTGTTCACGTTCCTATAAAAGCTGCTAATAAGAAATTTCCCTTAGCGATCCTTACAATAGGATTAAATCCTTATCGCAAGTTTGATACTGTATATCAAAATTTTTTGCAGTTAGTAGCCGACAGGATATCGTTGGGCGTAAATAATGTTATTGCTTATGAAGAAGAACGTAAAAGAACAAAAGCATTACAGGAGCTTGATGAAACAAAAACCATTTTCTTTTCTAACATAAGTCATGAATTCAGAACACCGTTAACATTAATGCTTGGAAATATTGAAGAAGCATTGAACGAGCCTGAGTCGGTTCCCAAGAACTTTGAACGGATGAATATGACACACCGTAATGCAATGCGGTTGTTAAAACTTGTAAACACATTACTTGATTTCAGCCGTATCGAAAACGGAAGGCAAAAAGCATTTTATTCACTCACAGACCTTGGTTCCTATACTAAAAACCTGGCAGCTAACTTTCGATCGATCATTGAAAAAGCCGGGTTGAGGTTTATTGTACAGGCAGACACCATTGTTCAGCCTGTATATATCGATAAACAAATGTGGGAAAAAATTGTTTTCAACCTATTATCAAATGCTTTTAAATATACACTCAGCGGCAGCATAACGCTTCGGCTTTTTGCTGACAATGTGAACGCAATTCTTGAAGTGGAAGACACCGGTGTTGGCATTCCTGAAAAAGACCTCCCACATATGTTCGAACGTTTTCACCGTATTGAAAATGTTGTCGGCAGAACTTATGAAGGTACGGGCATTGGCTTATCACTTATTAAAGAGCTTGTGCAATTACATGCCGGTACAATTAGTGTAAAAAGTAAAGAAGGAGAGGGCAGCACTTTTACTGTTAAGATCCCTCTTGGAAAAGAACATTTACCCGCTGAGCAATCTTTTGAAACACCCCAGGAGCTGGAAGACATTATTTCTGATGTTTACATTGAAGAAGCAAGATCATTGCTTGAAAGCGATAAAGTCAATTTAAATCGTACCACTGAGAATGGACATCCAAAAGAAACCTCCACCATTCTTATTGCAGATGACAATGCTGATATGCGGCAGCATCTTCAATCATTGCTTGCAACGCATTTTACAGTCATAACTGCTGCAAATGGAATGGAAGCATTACATAAAATGAGATCGGAAAAACCTTCGCTTATTGTTTCCGATATTATGATGCCTGTCATGGACGGTATTCAATTGCTGAAAGCGGTAAAAGAAGATGAGCAATTTAATCACATCCCTGTAATATTATTAACTGCAAGGGCAGGGGAAGAATCAAGAATAGAAGGTTATCAAACAGGAGCAGATGATTACCTGGTAAAACCTTTTTCGTCAAAAGAACTTCTTGCAAGGATCGAAGCCCAGATAAAGATTGCCAAAAAAAGAGATACTGCAGAGCAAAGTATTTATAACCTTTTTGACGGGGTGCCTTTTGCGGTGGCTGTTTTAAAAGGTGAGGACCTCGTTATCGATTATATCAATCAATACAATCTCAATATATGGAAGCAAAACAAGAAAGATGTACTTGGCAAACCTTTGTTCGTAGTAAGACCTGACCTGCGGGCAAGTGCTGAACCTATACATAAGGAAGTTTATCGCTCAGGAAAAAGATTTGTTGCTAAGGAAGCTCTCGTTGAGGTATCGAATAATGAGCAAACTGAAAAAAAGTATTTTGATGCAGTGATTGATCCCTTGTTTGATGAAAATGGAAAAATTATCGGGCAGCTTGCCACAAGTATTGAAGTAACGGACCAGGTAAT
>DASUTO010000355.1:0-5837 GCA_036374555.1 Chitinophagaceae bacterium | reverse complement strand
GCAAGGTTTGGAAATGAAAGATCACATTGTGCTTTAATCGAGTTAAAAGAGAGCAAAGCTCCGCTAAGAAGAAAAAGAAAGAGTAAAAACTTTTTCATGGTACAAGGTTTTAATTAAATAATGTATTTATGTATGGTTACAAGGACATTGAAGACAGTCGGAAGCATGAAGAATTTAAACCGTCCAATGCCGGATGTACAAAAACCTATCCACTCTTTTTTTTATCTGTTTTCAGGCTTCAAATAAACTATTTTGAGAAATACAATCCTTAATCTGTGGAGAAATGAATAAATGTGATTAGAAAAAGTGGGGAATTTTTTAAACATGTATAAAGAAGTTTTGAAGTGTAAATTCTTCTTACAGTAGATTTCCGATTCCATTTTGGTTCAACTAGATAAATAAAAAGGGGCGGCACGAAAACCGCCCCCGCCGTTGGTTAAAACCTTGAAGCTTTAACGACTTTTCACGACGATCTTTTCTACGATCTGCTCACCTGTTTCCGAATTAATGATGCGCAGTGTATAAAAACCGGTAAGAAGATTTTCAATTTGCAAAGTATTACTCAATACGTTTTTCCATTGTTTTATTATCCGGCCGTTCACATCCGTTAATGATATATTACGGCTTACGTCCTTATCTTCAAACACAACATTTAGATTACCATCATTGCTTGGGTTAGGGAAAACTATTGTTTTGCCCTTTTGTCCATCACCACGAACAGAACGTATCAGACTGTATGATTGCTTACCATTTATATCCAATTGTCGTAACCTGTATTGTGTTATGCCCTTTGTATTGTTAGGATCAAAAAACTCATAACTAAGCGGTGATCCGCTATTTCCATTAACTGCTTTTGTTTCAACATAGCCAATATTCTGCCAGGCACCATTAGAAAGCTTGCGTTGAATATCAAAACCTTTATTATTTTCTTCTTGTGCAGTTTCCCATTTCAGATTTACTGTTGTGTTATTCTTTCTTGCTGCAGTAAATGATTTCAGATTTACAGGCAACGTGGCACAAGCTTGTGCTACCATTGGAGTTGAAACGGTATTAGAGAATTCCCGGCCGGTTACCTTCGCATAAAGATCAAATCCTGCCCACGGCTCCATACAACAATATGGGGAAGGTAAATTTACAGGAGGAGGATCAAATGGAGTGGTATTTTTTAAAATAATAGTGTCAGAAGTAAACAGCAAAGGATCCGTATCAAGAGGATCTGGGCCCAGCAAAGGATCGTGTGCATATAACCTATAAACAACATGAATATCAATAGTGCTTGATGTTAACAGTCCAATATCATATTTATATGGTGTGGATGCACAAACTTTAACGAGTGAAATTGAAGGATCATCAAATGACTGCCCCAAATTTGTTATCCAGCATTGCGCAATTATTGCTGAAGATGCATTTGTAGACCACACATCTGTTTTGATTATGATCGGGGTATTACAAGCAACGTTTATAACGACTCTTACATTCGTAACTTTAAAATGATCTGTGTTTCCGGATATATAAGTTTTCGTAACCGTCATACCAGGAGAATTTAAGTCGGAAATCAATACTACAGTATTATCAGGTGCGTAAGTTGTAAGAATTGGAACATTAACTGGTACGCCTGCTGCGCCGCGGGCAACGGAATTATCCAGCCCAATATCCAAAAGGGACATCCCAACATCATCAATTGCAGCTCCCAGCTTTGCTCCATTTGAGTTTTTAGGTGAGCTCTTCGCCCCACCTCCACAGGGAAAATAATTTGGGAAATCAGATAAAAGCCAGGTGTGGAAATAAATGTATTTATTCCCGCTGTTATAGGTCAGGTCAAACTCGGCGTCAAAAAAAACCTCCGTTTTATTGGGATCTCCCCCATAATTACAATTTTGCCCGGTTATTGTAACAACGGTATTTGCTATCGCCAGTTCACAGTTGCTGGCCCCTCCCAAGCAGCCCGATTGAGCCGAACTTTTAAGAAACGCAGCAGAAATAAATAATGCCGATAATGAAAGTAAGATCTTTCTCATACTACAAGGTTTTTAAAATTAACAATAAGATTTGTTAGGGAATCAGATCCGAACAGATCCAGGCTGAAGATGATCAGATCACTCTTGAAGGTTAAATGCCGTTTGGCTTTTCAGGAAAAGTTCTTGATAGGCGTTGGAGTAATACCCATCATAGGTTACGATCGCAGAAGTTACTAATCAGAATTTTTTGTGGAGTACAGCCGATCCCTGGTTTCTTCAATGGAAAGTGGAGAGAAGTAGATCAAGAGTATACAAGGTACAACAAATTATAAGTGAGAAAAAAATTTTATTTATAAAAAAGGGGCGGCGCGAAGACCGCCCCCGCCGTTGGTTAAAACCTTGAAGCTTTAACGCTTGTTTACCACGAACTTTTGTACTTCCTGTTCGCTGGTTTCATTATTTACTATTCTCACCGTATAAATACCCGCTGTGAGATTATCAACCATAATATTATTAGCTGTTATTCCTTTCAGTTGTTTAATAACACGGCCACTCATGTCGCTGACAGATACATCACGAATAGCATTCACGTCTTCAAATATGATATTCACTTTACCATCGTTGGTTGGGTTAGGATAAACAATTGTTTTACCTTTTTGACCGTCGCCGCGTACAGCACGAATTTCACTGTATTTGGATCTCTTGTCAATATCAACTTGCTTAATGCGGTATTGACTGATACCTTTCGTTTGATTCAGGTCAGTATAAGTATAAATAAGATCAGTTGAACTATTCCCCTGGGCTGCCTGGGTAGCAACAAAAGAAAGAGTTTGCCAGCTTCCATTGCCGATCAGTCGCTGAATTTCAAAACCCAGATTGTTGCTTTCCATAGCGGTTGTCCATTTCAAAGCAACTACATTATTGCTACGGGTAGCTGTGAAGGCAGCGAAAGAAACCGGAAGAGTACTCTGTTCAGCACATAGAACTCCACCAGCATAAGCAATGAGAAATCTGAACCTTGAATTATGACCTGCAAGATTATTGTTGTTAGCGGGCCCAACATAATAGCAGAATTTTCCATCGCCGTTATTAAGCAATAGTCCCGGACCATAGGTTATGTCGGTTACTAAGATCTGGTTAAGCGGATCAGTGATATCGAAAACGCTGACAATTGTGGGAATATTAAGGGGGTCAACAATCCCATCGAATGATAATGTTATAGTTCCTGTCGCAGAACTCCCGCCCAGATCCGGGCAGCTACCACCACCATTGTTAATTTGGTAATCCGCGACACAAGGTGTTTGTGAAAAAACTAAGCTTACTGATGATATCATCAATAAGAATAAAAGTAAAATCTTTCGCATACTTCAAGGTTTTTATAATTTAAAAAAATGATTTACCAGGGATTCAGATATGAACAAAGCCGGGCTGTAGATGACTAAACCAAATCTTAAGATCAATTACTGCTTGGCTTTCCAGGAAAAGTTCTTGATAGGTGTTGGAATTATACCCATCATAGGTTACGGTCAGAATTTTTTTGGTGGACCTAATTCAAAGCTAGTCGTTGGTTTCTTTCAATGGAGTAACGAGATTTAAATAAGAGTATACAAGATTTCATAAAATTAATACGTAATAAAAAATTATTAAAAAAAGGGGTGGCGCGAAGACCACCCCCGCCGTTGGTTAAAACCTTGAGCTTTAACGCTTGTTTACAATGAATTTCTCTATTGACTGCTCTCCTGTTTCCACATTCACAATCCTTACAGTATAGAATCCTGAATTGAGGTTATCAATCCGGATGTTGTTATTAGTAACGCCTTTCCATTGTTTTAATGTTTTTCCGCTCACATCCATCAAAGAGATATCACGTGGGCTATTAGCATCGTCAAAGACAATATTTACTTTGCCATCACCGCTTGGGTTAGGATAAATAATTGTATTGGCTTTTTGGCCATCTCCACGAACTGAACGTATAACGCTGTAGGAAGAACGGTTATCTTTATCAACCTGCTTCAACCTGTATTGAGTAACACCTTTTGTTGTATTGATATCGGTGAACTGGTAATTAAGAGATGAAGTACTATTACCGTTTACGGCTTTTGTAGAAACAAACCCTACATCTTGCCAGCCGCCCGCACCGGTAAACCTTTGTATTTCAAAACCAGCATTGTTTTGTTCAGTTGTTGTCTGCCATGTAAGATTTACATTCTGACCGCTTCTCGCAGCATTGAAAAAAGTGAATTTAACTGGAAGTACCTGAAGCTCTTCCGTCACGCCACCGATTTGCTCAACATTACAAGCAAGTGTACCTAAATTAAATTCTGTTGTACTTGAGAAACTAACTGCAGCTGTTTTTAATGGAGGCCATCCACCAGTTATAGTATTAATATCTAAGTAAAAACATGCAGTTCCACTAGCAGCTACATTGATTTTTGTATCGGTAGGATTTGAAGGTGTAAATACATAAAATCTATTTCCGCCACCATCCTCTGGAACTGTAGGATAACTCAGCGATGCGTTAAAATCAAATGTAATGCTGCTACCTTCTGCGGTATTATCACAGTCAGCATCTTTATTACCAACAACTGTCCAGGCCGCTACACTTGCTGCAGGTATGTTAGTACCGTTTGCATCTTTAGGATTTTTGAAAGTTAATCTGCTGGTTGTTATTGATGAGTTCAGATTCCTGGTTTCCAGGTAAGAAATTCTATATTTAAAATCAAAACCGCTTGGAGTAGTAAATGAAGGAGTTCCATCTACATCAGGAGTTCCTGATACGGCAAGACCTGAACAACATCCCCCTGCATTATCTTCTGCACCGTCAATTCCACTTGCCCCACTCACTAAAGATACATGCCACGTAAATACATTCATATAATTTAATGGATTATAACCAGGGTATGAATAGCCACCATATAATCTGAAAAAGCTCCATGGAATAACAAACTCTGCACCATATCCTGTTGCAGTTGCGCCGTCAGAATAAGTATCAGTCAACCCTTTGCCGTCAACTTTCTCTCCTCCAGCTACATCAACTACAGGTAGGTCTGTATTAGGTACATCAACAACAGAACCTGGAATAGACCATCCATCCGCCGATCCAACTATCCATTGACTGGTATTGTTCGTTCCAGCCCGGGCCACTGTTGCCGACATTGAGTTTCCCTTACCATTAACCCAGGAACCAGCAGCACCACCAGATCCTGAATTTGAACCTGTATTTTCCACGAAATAGGCCATGGAAAGTGTTCCTTGACCCCCGTTATAAGTAATTTTTATAACAGGTTCACCGGTACGCATAAATCCATCAACATTAATATCAATGAAATAATATAAAGTAACCTGTGCTGAATTATTTCCGGGTCTTCTGAAATAGAAATAAGCATTCTTTCTGTCGTAAGTAAAAGCGAAATATCTCAGGTCGCGGTGATCCTGGCCTGGCCTATCTAGCTCCTCTGCTGTCCCTTTTAATGCATCCAATTGAATATTCGCAGGTGCCACAGGACTTACATGTGGATTGGGTTGGAATGTTGGTACTGGTTGATTAAAATAATTAAAAGGTCCAGTAATTTCCGCTGCCCAGTCTGATGTGAACCCATCAATAATGATCGGGGCAGTCGTTGTGCCCTGGGAGCCTGGTAGCAAATTATTACCACCGTCGCGTTCATTTGTCCAGCGCTTAATTGCGGCCTGACCGCAAACTGGTGACTGAGCTTTCGTTGTGACAAAAGCAAAGAATGTCATTAAGAAAAGTAAAATCTTTTTCATGCTTCAAGGTTTTTTGTCCCGGTATATCGGAACATTTTAATAAATAGTTTTTACAGTTAACGAATCCTACCCTTCGGCTCTATTTTTCGGGGTAGTGTATATGATGATTTA
>DASUTO010000354.1:0-2114 GCA_036374555.1 Chitinophagaceae bacterium | reverse complement strand
CACCGAACATCCCAACCTGCAGCATATAACAAACATTCAGCGTATCAATCGCGATGATTTTTTATGGATGGACAGGTTTACAATAAGGAATTTGGAATTAGTAACCAGGAATTCGGAAGCGGGGCATACTTTATTGGATGTTTTAGACAATACAGTTTCACCAATGGGAGCAAGATTGTTGAAGCGCTGGATCGTTTTTCCTTTAAAAGATATTCAGAAAATAAATGAACGATTAGAACTGGTCGGATTTCTTATTTTAAACACAGACCTAAGAAATAAAATTATTCATGCCATTAAACTCTGCGGCGACATTGAAAGATTGGTTTCAAAAATTCCCTTAAAGAAAATCAATCCGAGGGAACTATTACAAATGGCCCGCGGATTAAGGCAGGTAGCTGAAATAAAAACAATTTGTGCCACTGCCAATAATGAATATTTAAAAAGATTAGGTGATGCGCTGAATCCCTGTGTTTATATCGCTGACAAAATTTTCAAAGAGATCGTTGACAATCCTCCGGCATTGGCGATCAAAGGCGGAATGATCAACAGTGGCGTAAATAATGAACTGGATGAGTTGAGGCGCATAGCTCATAGTGGTAAATCTTATTTGACCCAATTACAGCAAAAAGAAGCCGAAGCAACCGGTATATCCTCATTAAAGATCGGTTTTACCAATGTATTCGGCTATTACCTTGAGGTAACTCATTCACATAAGAATAAAGTGCCGGCTGAATGGATACGTAAGCAAACGCTGACAAATGCAGAACGCTATATTACTCCTGAGTTAAAAGAGTATGAAGAAAAAATTACAGGAGCCGAAGAAAAGATTTTAAAGATCGAACTGGAAGTGTATGAATCGTTACTGAATGAACTGATGGATTACCTGGCACCGGTACAAACGAATGGAAATATAATTGCTGTTCTTGATTGCATCAGTTGCTTTGCATATAATACGATCCAACATCATTATAAAAAACCTACACTTCATCAGAGCGACGAGTTGATCATTAAAAATGGGCGTCATCCCGTGATCGAAAGAAACTTACCTATTGGCGAAACTTATATTACGAATGATCTTGAATTGAACAAAAAAGAACAACAGATCATTATTCTTACCGGGCCGAATATGAGTGGTAAATCCGCCTTGCTTCGTCAAACGGCTTTGATCACCCTAATGGCGCATATAGGAAGTTTTGTACCGGCCGATGAGGCCTTTATCTCCCTGACCGATAAAATTTTTACCCGTGTCGGCGCATCCGATAACTTGAGTGGAGGTGAATCTACCTTCATGGTTGAGATGAATGAAACTGCCAGCATCATTAACAATGTCACTAACCAGAGCCTGATATTGCTTGATGAAATCGGCCGCGGCACTGCCACTTATGATGGTATTTCTATTGCATGGAGCATTGCCGAACATTTGCATAACTGTCCTCAAAAACCAAAAACACTTTTTGCCACACATTATCATGAGCTGAATGAACTGGAAGAAAAATTTTCGGGTATAAAAAATTATCATATCACCAACAAAGAAGTTGGTAATAAAATTATTTTCTTACGAAAACTGGCAAGAGGCGGCAGCACCCATAGTTTTGGAATTCACGTGGCAAAAATGGCTGGCATGCCGCCATCATTAATTGAAAGAGCCAACGATATTTTAAAACAATTAGAAACGAAACATGTGGGTGAAGAAAGTCCGGAACCCGGCACCGGGAGCCAGGAGTCGCAAAACCTCAGTAAGAAAATTAAAAATTTAACTACGCCGCAAATGCAGTTGTCTATTTTTGATGCACACAGCGAAACATTTGATGAAATAAGAAAACTTCTTACTGACATTGACATCAATCGTCTTACTCCGGTTGAAGCTTTATTGAAATTGCAGGAAATAAAAAGCAAGCTGAAATAGGCGACAGATCACGGCCGACAGTCAACAGCAAGTGTTTTATTATTTGATCACTACTAAATCTATTGAATTTTTTTTATAAAGGTTACACTATGGACTGTCGACAATCGACCATGGACTTACAGATAGCTTAACCACCACTTCTCTTTTGCATGCGCCGTTTTATACCGATCATATTTTTTACAGATTGGATATAAAAGGACAACTATGA
>DASUTO010000353.1:0-3720 GCA_036374555.1 Chitinophagaceae bacterium | reverse complement strand
GAAGCAATGAATCTCGGCGCAATGGCATTGTTTGGCGAAAAATATGGAGATGTTGTAAGAGTTGTAATTATTGACCCAACGTATTCGGTTGAACTTTGCGGAGGGACGCATGTTGGTTCCACAGGAGACCTCGGTCTTTTTAAGATTACTCATGAAACTGCAATAGCTGCAGGTGTACGACGTATCGAAGCTGTTTGCGGAGAAGCAGCTGAAGAAAATATCAATAGTCAGTTGAAAGAATTGAATTCGATCAAAGAACAATTCAAAAATCCGAAAGATCTCTTAAAAACAATTGAAACTACATTATCGGAAAATATCTCTTTAAAGAAGCGATTAGAAAATATAGAAAACAGGATGCTTGTTGGCATCCGAAATGAATTATTGCAGAAAGATGAGATCATTAGCGGTATAAGTTTTATTGGAGACATCATAGAAGTGAGCAATCCTGATGCGCTCAAAAAACTTTGCTTTGATCTGAAAAATAATCTCAACAATTATGTAGTGGTGCTTTGCGCTAATATCGGGGGCAAACCTTCTGTGGCAATAAGTATTGATGAGAAAACAGTTGCGGCAAAAAGCCTTGATGCAGGAAAAATTATTAAAGAAGTTGTAGCGCCAATTATAAAGGGAGGTGGAGGAGGACAAAAAACTTTGGCAACAGCGGGGGGACAGGATGCAAGTAATCTGCAAAAGGTAATTGATACAGTTAAGAATCTTTTGAAATGAGATTTTTTATAAAATCATTTCTTTTAGTTCAATTTCTTTTTTCATTTTCAATGGCGAAAGGACAATTGTCTTTAATTGATTCTTTGTTCCATACCGATTCTATTCGCCACCTTGTTAGGGTATTGGCGTCAGATAGTTTAAAAGGAAGATTTACCGGCACAACAGAGAGTCTTGAGGCGGCTGCTTTTATTGCTGATGAATTTGAAAAAGCAGGTTTAAGTTCAGTAGCTGGCAATGATGGCTTTTTCCAGGAAGTAAAAGTAGGTTGGTTCAATGTGATCGGCGCAATTATGGGAAAATCAAAACCAGGTCAGCTAATAATTTTTTCTGCTCATTATGATCATGTAGGGACAACTTCAACAAATCCATTTCCGGATGATAAGTTTGTTGGAGACAATGATCAGATCTTTAATGGCGCCAATGATAATGCATCGGGTGTGGCAGCTGTAATAAGTCTTGCAAAATATTTTAAAGCGCTGGATAATAATGAAAGGACATTATTATTTATTGCTTTTACAGGAGAGGAACTTGGTTTGTTAGGCTCGAAATTTCTTGCAAATGAATTTGAGCCTGATTCTATTGTAACTGTTATTAATATTGAAATGATCGGAAGAAGTGAATTTAAAAGCCCACGACCTTTTATCACTGGCTATGAGTATTCAGATCTAAAAAAGATATTAAATAAAAACTACCGGGTTTTTGGCGATAAAAATGAAAAAGAGTTCTTTAAGATAGACCCTTATCTGAAAAGCTTTTTGTTTACACGTTCTGATAACTATCCTTTCGCCCTGAAAGGAGTTCCTGCACATTCTATCATGCTAACATCTACTGACGACAAATACTATCATCATCCTGATGATGAAGCCTGGACATTGGATTACCAAAAAATGAAGAAAGTAATTAAAGGCATTGCTTTTGGAACAATAGGTTTGGTAAAAGGGCTTGATACTCCGGGGCGAATAAAAAGTATTTACTGATCTCCTATATCTATCTCTTCAATATTCTTCCTGATTCTCGGGCTCTCTTTATAAATACGAACAACAATAGTGATAACCACTATACATATTGTCAAAGCAACAATTGCTATCAATTCATTCATAAGAATTATCTGCAGTTAGAAATCAAAATTCTGAAATCAATACTTTTTACCAATACCATTTTAGGGTAAGAAGAAATACTGGTCTCTAACTGGTAATTTTACCAACAATGGATATTATCATTGAGACAAACCGACTTCTGCTTCGCACTTTCACAGCACTTGATGCAAACCTCATTTACGAATTGAATCTCGATCCGGATGTTACCCGCTACACCCATGATCCGGTAAAAGACCTGGCACATGCCACTGAAATCCTTGAGAAAGTTATTATACCTCAATATGTTCTTTACAATCATGGCCGCTGGGCTGTGCATTTACGATCTTCTCTCGAATTTTTGGGTTGGTGCGGATTAAAATATCGTTCCGAATTAAATGAAATTGATCTCGGTTTTCGTTTCAAAAAGGAAAGTTGGGGAAAGGGATATGCTACCGAAGCTGCCTATGCCTCAATTGAATATGGCTTTAGAAAAATTGGTTTGCAACGGATAGTGGGCAGGGCAGAGATCGGCAATATTGGCTCATGTAAGGTCCTGGAAAAATGCGGGATGGCGTATACAGGCGACGAAGAAGTAGATGGCTACCCTGTGAGGACCTATGAGATCTGGAACCCGTCCGTCAGATAAAATAGCCGCCTGAATAGCGGCTGACCATTTAACACTTCCGAAACATTTCGTAATCCAAAAAATGTCTTTATATTTGGTCTACGAAAAAAAACGTAGGAAATTTAAAAATACATTTTATGAAACGACTTACTGTGAATTTTGCGATCGCTGCTTTACTCGCAACATTGTCTATTCCTTCTTTTGCCCAGGATGTAAAACAAAAGGAAAAAGAGGTTAAGGACACGAAAAAAGAAGTGGAGCAGATCACTATCGTCAGGAAAAGCGATAGTAAAGAAAAAACCGTTATTGAGATCAATGGCGATAAAATAACAGTTAATGGAAAAGCTATTGAAGATCTGAAGGATGGTGATGTTACAGTTCATCGTAATAAATACAAAACGCTGGAGGGGTTGAATGCTTATGGTCTTTCAAAAGGAAGAACTGGAAATTTTACCTGGGATGGTGGAGATCAATTTAGGATGTTTGATATGGATGAGAACCGTGCTATGCTTGGCGTTGTGACTGAGGAAGTCGATGGTGGTGTGAAAGTAACTGAACTGACTGATGAAAGCGCTGCAAAGAAAGCGGGCATCAAAGAAGGTGATATTATCACAAGAATTGGTGATACAAAAATTGAAGACCCCGATCAATTATCCGCAACAGTACGTAAACACAAACCCGGTGAAAAAGTAACCGTCACAGTTCTAAGAGATAAAAAGGAACAAAAAATAACAACAGAGTTAGGCAAATGGAAAGGTGTCAGCGCATTTAGTTATGGACCCGGTGGTCAGCATTTTAAAATGGATATGCCCGATTATAATGAACTACTTGTTCCAAAGGTCCAGGCAACACCACGGGTGCGTAATGGACAAGCCTGGTCATATTCTGGTGGAGCCCCAAGACTAGGTTTATCAGTTCAGGATACTGATGATGGTAAAGGTGTAAAAGTTATTGAAGTGGACGAAGAAAGTAATGCTGCAAAAGCAGGCTTAAAAGAAAATGACATTATTACTAATTTCAATGATAAAGAAGTGAACAGTGCAGATGAAGTGGCTAGATTGGTAAAAGAAAATAAGGACAAGCCGACTATTAATTTGAAAATAAAAAGAGCTGGTAAAACTCAGAATGTTGAAGTGAAAATGCCCCGAAAGTTGAAAACAGCAGACCTTTAAAATCAACATACTTTATCTTTTAAGCCGTCTCGCCTCAGGCGAGACGGCTTTTTGTTTTTTGTATTTCAATTCCTTAAAAAATTGATGTGTATTTTTGCCGTCTTATTAAAATGGCAGTGAA
>DASUTO010000352.1:0-4034 GCA_036374555.1 Chitinophagaceae bacterium | reverse complement strand
ACAAAAAAAGAATTATCTAAAACGAGAGGTGTGATCTTTTGGGTTTCACTTTTATTTTTCTCAGGTATTTTGTTCGGCTACTTCATCATTGCTCCTTATACTGTAAACTTTTTTGCAACTTTTCAATTGGATGAAAATATTGAGAACATCTGGACAATTACCAGCTATATTGACACACTTGTTCCATTAATACTTGGTTCCGGGTTGGCATTCCAGTTGCCGCTGGTGATGTTCTTTCTGGCAAAAGTGGGTTTAATGAGTCCTGACTTTCTGCGTCGCAATCGCAAATATGCCATCATTATTATTTTAATTTTAGCAGGAATTATTACTCCTCCCGATGTTATCAGCCAGGTTATCTGTACTATTCCGCTTATGCTTTTGTATGAAATAAGCATTTGGCTTACAGCAAAAGTGCAAAAAGAACAAGCACTGGAAGAAAAAGAAGAATGGAGCTAAAAAGTTCTTAGTTCAGCGTTCTTAAGTCCGTTAACTTTGTGATGCAATTTCGAATTTCTTCACGTTAAAATTGCATTTATGTCTTCTTCATTTGATCTGAGTAAACCGGTTGCTATTGGCAGTGATCATGCAGGATATGATTTCAAAGAAGAGTTGATCTCTCTCTTGGAAGCCAAAGATCTTACTTATCACGATTTTGGTACTCACTCTAAAGATTCTGTCGATTATCCTGATTTTGCCCATCCGGTAGCGAATGCCGTTGAAAAAGGGGAAGCATCGTTTGGGATACTTCTTTGCGGCAGCGCTAATGGTGTTGCTATTACTGCAAATAAACATAAAGGAATTCGTGCTGCCATTTGCTGGGGCGAAGAACTGGCTAAACTGGCCAGGGAACATAATAATGCAAATATTCTTTGTATCCCTGCCCGTTTTGTACGCGAAGGTGACGCAGAAAAAATGGTGCAATTGTTTATAAACACCCCCTTCGGGGGTGGTCGTCATCAGCGCCGGGTAGAAAAAATTGCCGAAGGTTGCTGATCCGGTAGCTATCGGATACCTTTCATCCATTTATGGTTTCTTTAAAAACTATCAGGCTTATATTTGAGCCTGCTGAAATTATTTTTATATAAATTGAGCTATTGGCTCGGATAAAAATTTAAAAAATCACATGAAAAAAACTACGCTATTACTCATTGCTTTGCTTCCGCTTCTCGCTGTTTTTGCACAAAAGAAAAATAAAACCATGGAGAAGATCGCTAACTCTATCACCGCAGCTGATCTTAAAAAACATCTTTACATCGTTGCCTCCGGTGATATGGAAGGCAGAGACACCCCCTCACCCGGTTTAGAAAAAGCGGGGAATTATATTGAAGAGTATTTCAAATCAGTGGGGTTAAAACCAGGAAATGGCGATAGCTATCGTATGCCTTATCCGCTTTATAAAGATTCCGTGGTTTCTTCATCTCTTAGTGTAAATGGAAAATCGTTTGAATTAAATAAAGACTATTTGAACAATAATTCTAATTATTCAGCTGAAATTCCTTTTTCAGAAGTGGTGTTTGCTGGTTATGGAATTGTAGATGATAAAATGGATAGTTATAAGGATCTTGATGTTCGTGGGAAAGCTGTGTTAATTATAGAAGGAACACCTGCTGATTATAAATCTGCACAAACAGGCGGCATGAATCCTGGTCAGACATTCGGTAAATTACAAAGTGCATCAAAGAAAGGAGCTATTGCCGTACTGCTGGTTTCAAAATCATTTGGTTCGTCATCGGGCAGACCGGCAAGTAATCGGGGGGGCGGTTGGAGCCTGAATGGTTATAAAACTAATTTCAACCCGCTGTTATTTTATATTTCTGAAAAGGTAGCCGCAGAAATTATGGGTGAAGATGGAAAAGGAGTGTTTGATAAAATGGGATCAAACTCCTTAAATGGGAAAAGTTATAAAGCAAATATTGACCTTTCATTTCAGAAAAAGAATGTTACTACTTATGTGAGCAATGTAATGGGATTGCTTGAAGGGACTGATAAAAAAGATGAGTATGTAATTATTACCGCACATTACGATCATGTGGGTAAAAGAAATGACACTACCATTTTTTATGGTGCTGATGATGATGGCAGTGGGACAGTAAGTGTGCTTGAACTTGCTGAAGCATTTGTAAAAGCAAAAGCGGCAGGAAAAGGCCCTCGCCGCAGCATTATATTTATGACGGTAAGCGGCGAAGAACATGGATTGTGGGGGTCAGCATATTATGCCAATAATCCGGTTTACCCGCTTGAAAAAACTACTGTGAACCTCAATATTGATATGATCGGCCGGATTGGTAATGATTATATGAAGGATAAAGATTCTGCAAATTATATTTATGTAATTGGTGACAACAAATTAAGCTCAGACCTCACCCCGATAACAGAAAGCGTCAATAGCACTTATACAAAATTGAAGCTTGACAGAAAATATAACGATCCTAAAGACCCCAATCGTTTTTATTATCGCAGTGATCATTACAATTTTGCTCAAAAAGGCGTTCCGATCATTTTTTACTTTAATGGCGTTCATCCTGATTACCACCGGCCAACCGATACCCCTGATAAGATAAAATACGATTTAATGGAAAAGAGGGCAAAATTGGTTTTTTATACCGCTTTGGAGATGGCAAATCGTGAAGAGATGTTAAAAAGGGACGTTCCGCTTGAAACCCAAAGAGCTTTTTAAAAAGTTGGTATATTTACTTAGAAGAAGAGAAAAAAATTTACTTACTTAGCTCCCATAAATTTTCGACGAAAACTCATGAACCATATGCATACAAATCCTACCCTTATCCAGATCAATACAGATAATCAAATTGATTATTCTGAATTGTATCGCAAACAAGAAACAAAACAGCTTAAAAAGCGACTTCGCAAAACCCGTAATACGCTATTGATTTGTGGCCTGGCTTTTATTGCAGGTGCAGGTGTATTTTTGATGATGCCTGGAACCTCTTTTGCCACAAAAGATCTATTCCTTTATTTTGGGCTTTCGTCTGTAATGGTTCTCTTATCGTTGTACAGTAATAAGCAACCATTTTTTTCACTGGTTTCTGCACTTGTTGTTTGTGTGGGTTTTTGGGGATTTGAAATATTTTTTAATAACACCAATGAGTTGATGGTGGAAATGTCCATTCATAAACTCTTTATAGTTTCACTACTTGTTTGGTGTTTTCACTCTTCAAGAGAGGCGGAAATAATAAGAAGGGAACTACATTTCTCCTGATCTTTTCGCTATAAATATTTTTTACCCTCTCGTTTAAGCCGGGAGGGTTTTTTATTGCATTAAACTTTAGGGTAACCGGGCAGTCTATTCATTCGTTATCGCTTTACCAACCCTAAAAAATAATATGAAAACTAATCAAGCCCTAAGATCCGCACTTATCGGCTCTGTATTAATGCTGGGAACAGCTGTTCTTACAGATGCATCAGCCCAAAGAAATCAACGATTCGACCGTACTGAAAACAGATTTGATCGCAGAGAAAACGTTCGCGACAGACGTGAAGATGTGGGAGACAGGCGAGAAGACGTGAAAGATCGCAGAGAAAATGTGAGAGACAGGAGACATAATGGTGGTTTGAGAGATCGTCGTGAAGATGTTCGTGACAGGAGAGAAAATGTGAGAGATCGCAAAGAAGATGTCCGTGATCGCCGTGAAAACAAAAGAAATCGTCGTGAAGATCGCCTGGATCGCAGACGCTAGTCCTTACCTTCATTATAAATGAAAACCCCGAATAAATCCGGGGTTTTTTTATTAGCTGAATAGACTTGTTATTGTATAAGTGGACCCCGACATTTATCGGGGTTTCGCTTCGATCAACGACAGATGCCATAAAACCGAAATGACGAACGGAGCGTCGCAAGGGACGGCAAATAGAATTGCAAAAGCTGATCACATAAATAATGAAACAAACTTTATTACCATCCAAGCAAATAAGCAAATATCAAGGGAGCTACAATTGTTGCATCGCTTTCTACAATGAATTTTGGCGTGTCAATTCCCAACTTGCCCCAGGTAATCTTTTCATTTGGTACCGCCCCG
>DASUTO010000351.1:0-6542 GCA_036374555.1 Chitinophagaceae bacterium | reverse complement strand
ATCGCCCATTTATCATATTCACCAATTCTTGGGATCAATCCATTAGTGGAAATCTGATCGCCTTGTTGCGCAACATAATTGTAATGGATGTGATCCATTATTGAAGCAGAGAATCCATTTGCATCTATCCAATTTTTGTCGCGAAGTTTTTCTGTTGGCACAACACTACTTGCTGCCAGGTTAGTCTTCAATCCCAGTGAATAACCTACCTGTCTGCTGATATCTGCACGGATCAAAGCACCCATCAATTCATCATTGAATTTCATCGTTCTTGCACGGGGATCAACTGCAGCAGCCTGTACAAAATACCAGTCATGCAAACTCTTCAGATTGTTATGTGACCAGCCAATATATGTTTGGAGTATTTCACCACTGCGTGGATCATAAATGCGGGGAGCATAAGCAAAGGACTGGCCGGAAGGAAAATAGCGAACAACTTTGCAGCGGGCATCTTCGATGCACATGGTAGTGTCATTCTCAGGCCACTCTTTCCCGATGATAGCATTTTTAAACCCGGCTGCTTTAAAAGCTTCGTTCCAATCGTTGATACCTGCAATGATATATTGTCTCCATTGTTTCGGCGTAGCGGGATCTACATAGTATATAATTGGTTCCTTTGGTTCTACTAATTCTCCTCTTTTATATTTTTCAATATCTTCTTTTTTAGGTTCGAGACGCTGGCGAACAATGAAATTTTTCTCTTCCACTTTTTGCTGATCATCTGAAAACACTTTATAACTTTCAGAATAGAAACCTACACGGGGATCAGCATGACGGGCAGACATTTGTTGTTTGGGTAACAACATGATTGAATTACTGATCTCCATGGTAACACCCGCACTTGGTGATGGACTTGCTACTTCATTTCCACCTTCGGTTGAATTTGGTTGAGCAGCTCCACCCATTACAAATGTCTTCACCGTTTTGATCTCGATATTTTGCTGAAATGCATTTACTGAAAGTATATAGGAACGATCGGCCGCCGGATTAGTTAATCTCAGACTCTTTTTCGCTTCCGGAGCAAAACCCGTTACAGTATTGTCTTTAAGTATAAAATCAGTTACATCTACTACAGAACCATTGTTTGATTTGTTGCGTGCCTTTACATCCATCACCATTATAATGGGATTGATATTTGAATTGCGTACCGCCTTTGCAATGGCCTGGTCAGCATCTGCAATTGCTACGTTTGTGCTGGCACGAAGGAAAAGTTTGTTCTCTGCTGCTTTTTCAAAAGAAACAATAATGCTGTTCACTACTTCTCCGCCATAAGCAGGGCTTCCAGTAGCAACTTTTGATAAGCGGGTTGTAAATAAAATTTCTCTTTCCAAAAGAGAATCAGGGATCTCAAAATAATATTTGTCATCTACCCTGTGAGTAGTAAACAAACCAGGCTTGCTCACGGCTTTTGCAGTGATAACCTCACCGTAAGATCTTACTTTGGACTGCTCAGGCTTTTTAACTGCCGTGGTATCCTGGCCAAAAACCGAACCGGCAACCATCCCTAAAACCAGGACTGCCAGTGCATTTTTTAAGTTCATTTTGTTCATTTTATTTCCCGATTGATTTTTTTTGAATTTCAGGTACTAAACTACACTCTCTGTCTACGGATTTTCAGGGGATTGTACCAACTGGAAAAAGCATGTGACCAAATTCACGGGTGAAATGACCATTTATTCCCGCGTTAAAGGGAAACGCCTGTTTGATTAACAAACAGGCGTTCAGATCAGAAATTGGATCTTACTTAAAAACCTAATCCCTTTTTAAATGCGATATCTACAATTTTATCAAAACCAGTGTACACAGCAGCGGGTGTACTGTTAATTGTTCCTGATGCCGAAAGATTCAAGAAATACACTTTATGTCCTCCACCACTTGCTGTTTCGTCCGTTGCTACAACAAGTACTTTGCTTTCAGTAGTTGGTGCCGTAATGTATCCAGATTTAAAAACTTTCATGGATTTGATGATAGTTCCTGCAGGAAAACTATAACCGATAGTTGCAGTTGAAGTAGCAAGGTTAGCAACTGTACAGATATAAATGTTATTGTTATTTACATAATAAAATTTTCCCGGCGCAGTTAAAAATGTTGGGCAAGCAAACATTGTAGCGGTATTGATACCCGGAACATTTATATTGGAAAGAAAATAACGGCCTGTTGTGAAATTATTATTATAAGCCAGTGCAACAGGAAATTGATAAATCCAGGTTGAGTCACCTGCGTTGTTTCTGAAGAAGCAATTATAAGCAGTAGAGCTCGAAACAGGTTGTGCATTTTCTGCATACACGAGATTGCGTCCGATATTATTCAAATCGAACCCTGAACCTGTTGCAGGATGCAATGCAGATGCCACACCAGCATAAGGAACAAAATGACTATTAGCAACATCCGGACGATTAGTCGGCACCAGGGTATTAGTTTCCATATTGTACAACAAGAAACATTTATTCGCCTGGTCGTATAAAGTATAATATTGTTCGCTGCCGGAATTATTCAGAACAAAAGGACTTAAGGTCCACGTTCCTAAGACCGGCGCACCAAATTTTATTGGCGGGGTTTGAATACTGCTTGCATTGACCCTGCGAACGTATAATTGGTTACTGTTGATCTGGTATTCATACTGTCCGCCGTTGATCTGCCCATTCAATTGTAAATTAATTGTAGAAGGAGTTACGAGAAACCAGTTGTCATGCATACTTGAATCTGCAAAATCAGTAGACTTTACCTGCAAGCCACCATTTGGATAAAAGAAAGAAACTTTTTGAATGCGAAGATTGGCGTTGTAATTAATTACATTCATTTCAAAAGTGCCAATTGGAAGTTTATTTCCATTGTTAGCCAGCGAATAAACATTTGAATAAATGGTTCCCGGCGCTACACCATCACGGGTAGTGATCACAGAAATATCACAACCATTATTAGCGGGTTGATCCTGTAATACCACCCAACCTTCTCCACCCCAGGGCGAGGTGTCGACATTCAATGAATAAAATTTAGTAAATGAAACACCGGTTGTTTTATCCGTCACCCTTACAACAAGTTTATAAAGATTGGGCGACAGAATGACCTTTGTTCTTAATTGCTGTGCATTTCCTACAACATATTGTGGCGGGTTTTGGTTACTCGCAACACTTTGAATGATCATCCATTCAAATGACAGGTCGCTGGATGGTTTTGTTTGTGACAGAATAATATTCACTTTCAAACTATCATTTTGTTTGACTACGACAGAATCATTATTGATCACAACAGCCGGATCCACACTCGCCATATCAGTTGTAATGGTAATAACATTGGCCGGGTCATAATCATAATTCCCCAGGTCCTTTTTACACGCATAGAACGAAAACACGATCAGCAAGGGATGTATTATATATCGAAGTATCTTTTTCATGTTCATTTATATTGAAACATTTTTTTTAATAATTAGCCGGTCCAACTTTTATTACCGCATTATTTGCATCCGGATCTCTTAAAGTTGCACCTATTCCTTCCGGAGTTGAATAATTACCGGGATAATTGGTACGTATATAATTCTTTACCAATTGCTGGTATTGAATATAGATCGCTGGAGCAGAGAACCGGGTATAAGGAAACTCAGTAACTGTTGTATCACTTACAGGATCATACAGTGCATCCAGTATCACTTTATATTTTGTTTTGGTCCATGTACCAAAGTTGGCTGAATAACCGGCCCATTGCGTACCTGCAAACTCACCCCAGGTGGAGGGTTTTTGCAAATACCCAACTTTTACTTTCAATGATGTCTTTGATGAAATACCTGATTGAAAACTCTCATTTGCTTTTAACTGAAGCACAAAAGTGATTGTCAGGCTATCCATTTCAGGAGTTCTGAATATAACAACTGGAACTACAGTAGTAACGCTATTGGCAGGCATTTTATAAGGTCCCAGCAATTTATAATGTACCCCTTCGGTCGCATTTGCATCCGATGCTGTTCCTTTTTCAACAGTGATCGTTCTATCTGTGCCTGATGGCATTCCCAAAACAGTTACTGGTAGTTTCAAGGTGTCTTTTGTGCGACCCGGGTATTTGGCAAATGTGTAAGAAACACTGTCAGAAGTTGCGCTAAAATAGATCCCGTCCTGCTCTGCGAAAACTGTTGGCACATCTTCTTTACAACCTGCAAAAGAAAGCATGGCTGCGAATAAGATCATATGAACAATTTCTTTTTTCATTTATCAGTTTTATACTGTTTTAAAATTTTATCAGTGATTATACTCTTTTTCCTTATCAGGTACCGGGAAAATATAAACATCCTGTGGTATGATCGCAGTGGTTGATGTCACCTGCTTCAGATCCTTGTTCAATCTTTTATAATAAAACCAGGTCTGTCCTTCCTGTATAAATTCTTTTTGATATTCTCTCATGATCTCGGTAGATAAGCTATCCGAATTGCTGATACCGGCTGCATTCAATGCACTTAAACCCCGGGCTTGTCTCACTTTATTCAAAATTGAAACACCTCCATTTATGTCGGATTTTTTGGTGGCACACTCAGCCGCCACATAATACATTTCCGATACTTTTACTACAGGTACTATGTTCTGTAATTCATAAGGAAGATTATTATCCTGGAAAAACTTGGAAGGAACATTCACCGCAGCCACGTTATTATCAAACCAGGAATTATAACGGTAATCACTGGCATTACCACTACCTGTTGTATACATCGCATTCTTACCGGCGGGTAATAATCGCAACGGATTACCACTTGACTTGTCAAAAAGATCAACGTTATAGTTTTTTGTATTAGACGAATAGACAGAAAAAAGATGTTCTTGTGAAAAAGTCCGGTCTCTTACAATATTTGTAGCAGCCGCAACATTCGATGTGATCAATGGAAACTTATTAGTCCCTATCACTGCCATTGCATATTTGTCTGCATTATCAAAATCGCCTTTGTATAAATAAACCCGGGCCAATAAACCCTGTACAGCCCAGTAGTTCAAATGATTTTGTGTGTATGATGTAAATGGATCGTTTGCAGCCTTCAGTACTACAGTAGTATCAGTGTTACCCAACAAATCTTTTGCAACCAGTAGATCCGAAATACATGAATCAAGCGCTGCATTCACTGTTGAAAAAGGAGTTGGCTTAACAGTGAACTGGGTTACATAAGGTATAGCTTTTTCATTAGCTCCGGCTAAAGGTGGCTTACCAAATAGTCGCACAAGATCAAAATGAAATAAAGCTCTTAATGCAATTGCCTCTCCTTTTACCCTGTTAAAATTATCACTTGCAAATACATCTTTCTTACCTTCCATTTCACGTATAATATTGTTCAGGTTGGCGATATTATTGTACATACCGCCCCAGATACCGGCTATCTCTTGTTTTACCTGGCCATCCGAATATACATAGTAAGCAACATTGTTATAAAAAGCTCCACCTACTCCAACATTTGCGGTTGTTGCATTATCATAATTCCATGCCATGGTTGATAACATCCCCATTGAAAGATTGGTTGTATACAAACCATAATTAGCGCCGTTTGTTGGTTTATCCATACCAAGATAAACACCGATCAACGCATCTTTAAAACCCTGCTCGTCTTTAAAAAGAACTGACTGCGGGACTTTGTCCTTTGGTGGCACATCGAGGAACTTCTTACACCCTGTCATCAACACAGATACTACCATCAACACGATCACTGATACGTGACCCGTATTCGATGATAAATGTTTTTTATACTGATTGTAGTTCATGTTCATTTTTTAAAAAGTGGTTGATAATCCAAAACTGAATGATCTTGCAAACGGATAAGCTGTTCCTCTTTCTGTTTTTATAGTTGCTAAACGGAATACGCTGTTCTGTGTAATAAAGAATCTTGGTGTAGACAATCGCAGCTTACGAACCCATTCAAGATTTGAAGGGAATGTATATCCCACTGTAATGCTGGAGGCATCTATATAATTATTGTCCTGTACAAACCGTGATGTTGCATTTGTCAGTTGTAAACCTGAACTGCCATTTGCCACCAGTGATTTATAAGAAACCACATCTCCTGGTTTTTTCCATCTTTCGGTCAATACTCTTTCATCTGCATTTGTTGCAAGAAGATTTACATTTTCAATTTTATCTACAAGGGTTTGGTTATACATCTGGCCACCCCATTGATAACTCAAATTAATATTGAACGTAAATCCTTTGTAACTGAAATTAGACCCGATCATTCCTTTTAATTTGCTGGTCGCATCTCCGCAAGGCACTTTATCAGTCGGGTCCCATGTGAACGTTTTAGTACCATCCAATTTTACAAATATCTCTTTTCCCGTCGCCGGATCAATTCCTAAAGATTGCACTGCCCATATCCTGCTCATAGATTGTCCTACTTCAAACCTTGGCAACGGTTTTCTTTGCTCGCCATTATCGTTTTTGTTGTTTGCATTATTAATTGCATCAATTGCCGGGGAAAGTTTAGTGATCACATTATCATAATGACCTGCATTGAACATCAATGTCCAGAAAATGTTCTTTTTCCTGTCATTGATAACGGCAGATGAAATGCTTATTTCATA
>DASUTO010000350.1:0-5005 GCA_036374555.1 Chitinophagaceae bacterium | reverse complement strand
ATCCTGGTTTGCATTTGACTTTCCGTCAATAACGCCAATATCAATTCTTTCACTTTCAAATTTGATCTCTGCAAAATTGTTTTGTGGAGTATCCTTTTTAGTGGAAGCAACTTCGCCACAGCTGAAATTGGTTAGCAAAGTAAATAAAATAAAGTATCGACTGATGCTTTTCATTTTCTGTGATTGATCCTTGAAAAATAATCTATAAAAGTTAAAAGGCGAAATGTTCTTTAATAGAAAAGCCCCGTTTTTGACGGGGCAATAAATTGTCGTGAATTGCCTTAACAATTCGTGATCAATTAATACATAGGGTAAAATTATTTATCCCATGTAATGATGCTGAGAACAATGAGTACGGCAAAAATAGTCACCGTAATCAGCTTGCCCTGTACATCCACGTTGTGAAGCAGGGAGTTGAGTTTTTTCATAACCTGAATTTTGTTTTCAAAAATGGTTTAGATCAGGTTTTCAAAAGGGGCGGAGATCGGATATGCCCTGGTCGGGCATAATTCAAAGGGAGTACGGAGATTAAAAACAGAGCGGTCTAACTCTTACAACTCTGAAACATTCATTGGACACTTATTATTGTTTTAGTGAAGCCTGATATTTTTAAAAATCGTATAACCACGAACCGGAAAGCGGAAGTTTAGCATCTATCAGGCGGAAGTTTTTGCAAAACTTGTTTATCGATTATCCGAATATTGAATTCAATAAGCCGGCAAGGCGAATGCCACCTTTTAATAATTGAGCATTCAGCATTTCTATATTATCATAACCATACCTGAAGCTGAGTTTCTGATCGGGTTGGGTGATCCCTCTGTAAATTTTGCCCGCTAGTTGATACGATTCAAAGAACCATTCATTAATAGATTGTTCTTGCCATTGCTTTATTTGCTCTTTTGTGCTGTGATTAATAGCTTCAGCATACTCTGTATAACTGAGTCGCTGAGACTCGATCAGTTTTTCATCCCAAACACTGTGCAGGTTAGTTGATTCTCCAAACCATTGTACACGTACACGGTTGCCACCAAGGTCTTCAAGCTGTCCTACATGCAGAGGCTGATGAATGTCTCCTGCAATATGTATCAGCAGGCGCAGGTACATTTGTTTTTTATCCGTTGTTAATTGTTTATTCTCCAGTTCAGTGATCAGGAAATTCAGTTTGGTATAAGCGTCTGTTGCAGTATCGTTCTGCAAAATGCTATAGAATTCGGATTGTGATAGCCCCTGTTTGAAGTTTATATAATGCCAGGGATTTAAATAGTTATAGGTTGAATCAGATTTTATGAAATCCGCCCAGTTACTGCTTATAGCAATGGACTCGGTACCAAGAATTTCACGAATTGTGTTTCTTGCCTTTTTGCTAAGGTAGCTGTCTGCAATTTGCCCAACCACACGATGACCTGTCTGGCCCCACCATGCAAATGCTGAAACAGAAAATGAAACGCATACGAATGCCAGCAAAAGAGGTTTAAAATTCTTCATGTTATTTTATTTGATCTGCTAAGTTAACAGCAAAATAATTCGGAAATCTCGGGATAGTGTTTGTAAGTTATCGGGACGATCAGCGACTATAAAGTAAAATAGGCAGCGTTAATATTTCCCGATTGAAAAGCCGGGACAACAATTGCGGAAGTAGCAGGTCAATTAAACGGGATACGAAAAGGTTAAATTTAAGAGAGCCGCAGCATCATTTGTTTTATTTTTCTGCTCACGATTATATCTTCTTATCTCCTCAATGACTTTGAGCGAAAAAGGATTTTCCTCCGTGGCTTTTATATCTTCAATTAATCTTTTTTCAGCTCCTAACAAAGCCAGGGTATCACTTAGCAAGTGAATAAATTCTCTTTTTAAAAATTCCTGTGACTTTTCCATAATTTTCTCTTTTTAAAAATTCCTGAGACTTTACATAATTCGCCAATATTCAATATTTAGGCCAAAAAATACAAAAAGAGTCATCACATCGTTTGTTTGTATCGTGAGTACTTTATTTATATTAAAAGATGTCCATAAAATTCCACACTTGGGCCAGTGAGCCCGACCTTATCTCCATTGCTACAACGATCATTTTTCTAATCCGATTTTTTTCATGAGTGCAATATAGCGGGGCTCATTGCGAAGGTTCTTCAAGCGTGGTTCCATCTTAAGGTACCGAACTGAACCTGATTTTTCTTCATAAGCTGTTTCCAGCCATTTCAAAGCATTTTCTTTGTCATTTAGCCCGGCATAAACAAGAGCGAAAAAAAATGGAGATACAGGTTCCTGTTTGTTCACAACAAATAAAGTGTCAATAATTTTATGTGCAGCTGAAGAATTGCCACTTGATGCATAAACGTGTCCAAGGGCAGCGAGAAAATTTGGATTATTGTGTGAAAGTTCTAATGCAGATTGATAATCTTTGATCGCCGAGTCAAACATTTTTTTTTGCTGGTAAGCCATGCCACGTATCCAGCGGGCACCCGCTGACCTTGGATTTAGCTCCAGCGTTTTTTGTTCCTGGCTGATTGCTTCATCATACCTTCCTGCAGAAAGATAGGCCATACCCAGATCAGCATTAATTCGGGTTGAAAGTGGATCAAGCTCCCTGGCTTTCTCCATCTGGGTAACTGCTTCATCTGTTTTTCCTATCGCTGTAAGGCAGAGAGCAAACCAATGGTGAGCCAATATATAACTTTGATCTAATGCGATGGCTTTTCGAAAACCTTCTTCCGCACTTTTCCATTTCCACTCATGCAGATCGATGTGTGCAAGAGAATTATGTGCCTCGGCAAGGTTCTCATTGATCTTTAATGCCCGCTGAGCCGCGGCTTTTGCTTTAGCAGTTGATTCATCAAAGGACATTAGCTCATAGTCATAGAGAGTAAGATACGTATCTGCTAATCCGGAGTATGCCCCAGCATAATTGGAATCCTTCTTTATCGCATCTTCGAAATATCCAATTGCTTTTTTTATCCCTTCATCTGTTCTCGTGTTCCAATGATAGCGACCTTTCAGATAGTCTTCATAAGCGTCAGGATTTTTTGTGAAACTTCCTGCTAAGCGGTTTACTTGTTTACCACCCAGCTTGATCTTTAAAATGCCAACGATGATCTCTGAAATTTCATCTTGTAATGCTAATACATCCTTCATCTCCCGGTCATATGTTTCAGACCAAAGTTCAGTTCCCTCCTGTACTTCAACCAACTTGGCCGCAATGCGGAATATGTTACCGGATTTGCGAATGCTGCCTTCGAGTATATTATTGACACCAAGGTTTTCACCAATCTTACGGGCATCAAGGTTTTTCCCCTTAAAAGAAAACGATGAAGTGCGGGAGATCACTTTCAGGTCAGGAATTTTTGATAAACGATTTAATAACTCTTCACTCATGCCATCACTGAAGAATTCCTGGTCTTTTGCAGCACTCATATCCATAAAAGGAAGCACAGCAATGGATTTGTCGTTTGATCCGGGTTTTGCTTCCCCAGTAAAGAATTGATCATAAATTAAAAAAACGACTGCACAAAAAAGGATAATCAATATTGCTGCAATAATGATCTGTTTCTTTCCTGATCTTTTCTTTAGCTTCCCTTCCATCTTGCGCCGCTGCGGAATGGTTAGTCCTTCATTGGTTAATGCAAATATTTCTAATGGTTTTCCGACATTTTTAAAATCAAATTGACCGAGTGAAACAGATGTGATAGAAGAATTGTTTTTGATTTTATCATAAAATTCTCCGGAAACTAAAATATTGTTCTCTTGCCCCAATGATTGAACCCTTGAAGCAACATTCACCCCATCGCCTAAAGCTTTTGCATCTTCAAAAAAAACTTCACCAATGTGTAATCCGATCCGCAATGGAACTACGGGTTCGTTTTTCAATTCTTTTTGTACAGCAAGTGAACAATTAGCTGCATCAGTAGCGCTGGGGAAAATGCAAAGGCTTCCATCGCCATAATAATTCAATACCTCTCCATTAAATTGGCGCACTAATTTTTCAAGTGTGGAATTATAATGTTTAATTACCGCCACGGCTTTTTGCTCATCAGCCTGCATCATTGCCGTATAACCGACTATATCGGTGAACATAATGGCGGCGAGCTGGCGGGCCTGGGACATTGAGTTCGTTTTTTAATATGTAGACACAACTATTAAAGATACTTCTGTTAATATACAAAACGTTCAGATTTTTTTGCGACTGGCGATATGCCGGGTATCCGGAGTCACTCCGGAACATGAGCCAACATCGATCCTAAAATAGAAACGCGATCAATAAATTTTAACATCATCTCTGAATGCATACCCTGTTCCTGCCTTATTAATGATCTGTCTTGCGGTTTCATAATAATCTGTCATCAAAAATGAATATTCAGTTGCGCTAATTTGGGTAAATGACATAGAAACTCCGTGGAATGAGATCCTGATAACTTTCAATAGTTTCCCATCACTATCTTTTTGCTTTGCTTCCTTGTATGTCAAATTCGGGAATTTGCTTTTTACATCAGCGATCAGGAGATTTACTTCTGCTTCATTCATGTCTTTGGACAACGCTGTGATCATTATGTCGTTTGAATTATTGAATTGAATAGTTTCAACTCCTATCGAATCATTTTCATTCCACTTTTGCCTGCTAACCTCATCAAATCTTTCGTCCAGTTGGACAAGCCTGGCCCCAAGCTTCTCATATTCATTCTTAAATTTTTCAGGCGGGTAGGGACTGTTTAGTTTGATGCCCCATAAAGGAACGGATACTGTGTTCTTTCTTGGTCTTAGCCGCGTAAATAGATTACTGTCACTTTGAAAAATGGCTATATATTCTCCAATGGCAAAAAGATATTTTTTTCCGTTGATGCTGTCCGTGTATACTTCGAGTGTATCTTTTTTGCAACAGAGCTTTTTGCCATTTTCCCAATAAGTGTTATAGAATATAATGGCGGAGTCGTTAATGATCGGCTGCTTCCCCTGGTTAACAAAGAAACTATCGGGTAGTGCAAATCGCAATGAGTCGGGAAATGGGAATTTATTC
>DASUTO010000349.1:0-2368 GCA_036374555.1 Chitinophagaceae bacterium | reverse complement strand
ATCAATTCAAGTTTATTACAAGAGATCCCCAAGAAAAACCCGGTGTTGCAGGATTATAAATTTATGGAAACTGATTTCGCAGGCACCCGTCCTTTTGAACTTGAATTAACGAATGCAACTCCGGGCAAATCCTTTTTTGATTTACAAAAAATAAACCTTGCAGAAGAAATTGAAACTTATCTGAAGGACAGTTGCGGAGTGGGAAATTTAATTTCCCCATTATCGTTATACCGGGGTGCCAATAAAGCCTTTTATGCGGGCGATAACGCTCATTTCTATTTGCCACAGACACAACCAGAGGTAAATAGGTTTTATGAAGCCATCATGCAGACAGAACATGCTGATGAAATGCAACATTATCTGAGTGCTGACGGCCAACGTCTTCGTATCAGTGGGCGGCTGCCTAATATGACTTTGAAGGAATTTAAAAAAATAGAAAAAAAGTTCGAACGCTTTTTTTATAGTAAAAATTATGAAGAATCGGTTTCATATCATTTGACAGGTTCAGCAGTACTGCTTGATAAAATAACCTATTCCTTGACAAAAAATCTTTTTACCGGAATTATTATTGATGCGATCATCATTTCACTGATTGCTTTTTTATTGTTGCGCCATTGGCGTATAATTGTGATCGTATTGATACCAAATGTTATCCCGCTCCTGGTCATGGGGGCTGCCATGGGTCTTTTAGGTATAAACCTCAAGGCTGATACTTCTGTCATCTTTGCCATAGCATTTGGAATTGCCGTAGATGATACTATTCATTTCATGAGCCGGCTCAGGCTAGAACTTTCAAAGGGTTTGTCATTAACCTACGCCGTCAAAAGGACCTATTTATCTACCGGTAAAGCAATCATCATTACTACACTTGTGCTGCTTTCCGGCTTTATGACATTATTGTCATCCAGCTTTGGGGGGGCTTTCTATATTGGTTTATTGATTAGTCTTTGCTTGTTTGTTGCGTTGATAATGGAGCTTACAGTAACACCAATCCTGATCCTCCTCTTTTATAAAAGACAAAACGATATCCGCGGTAAATGAACATTTTATATCCTTGATTCTCATCATAACCTTAAGTGATAAAGATCACATAGGCAGTTCCATTCCATCATTTACCGGGTGTCAGGCGCAGACTATTTTAGCTATGTAATTTTTTTGGCCTTTTAGTAAAAATGCTACATTTAGAAAAAGCAATACAATGGATAACAATAAAAACGAAGCCAACAAATCCCGCAGGTCCTTCTTTACGGGCCTCCTGAAGTCAAAAAAAGAAAAAGTAAAAATGCTTACCGCAGATGGCAAGCTGGTGGAAGTTGATAAAGCTGTTCTTGATGCTGCCAGTAAACAAAAAGTAAATAATAAAGAGATATTGCAGTGGATGAAGAACCCGTCCAAAAATGACAATGAAATTTAAACCAACATTTAAAACTGCACAATGAAACAGGTAGAAACAAATGATAGATCACGCCGCGATTTTTTAAAAACTGCTGCGGTAGCAACTGTAGCAGCTACGGCTTGTGGCAGTCTTGCTTGTTCATGCGGAAGTAAAAAACATGAACATGCAGCGAGTGGCGAAAAAGTTAAACTTCTTTCCCCTGATGGTCAAATGGTGGAAATAGATTCTTCAGAGTTGCGGGGCCATCATCATGCAAGTATGGTATCAAGTGCGGAAGCAAGGAGTGGAATTCCGGGAAGAAAATTTGTGATGGTAATTGATCTTGCCCGTTGTAAAAATGCCCGTAAATGTGTTAGTGCCTGTCAAAAGATGCACCATTTACCGGAAGACAAAGAATGGCTAAGTATAAAATTGATGAAGGACAATGAACAATCGGCCCCGTATTGGTTTCCTAAAACATGTTTCCATTGTGATAATCCTCCTTGTGTAAAAGTTTGCCCTGTTAATGCAACTTTCAAACGCCAGGATGGTTTAGTGCTGATAGATAATGAAAGATGTATTGGATGTAAATTTTGTATGGCAGCATGTCCCTATTCAACCCGTGTGTTTAATTGGGACGAACCAAAAGTGGATCTTGATTTAAGAGACATGGTTGCTACTCCTGAATCAAGTGTTCCAAGCCAAATAGGCACTGTTGAAAAATGTGATTTCTGTCCTGATATGGTACGACAAGGTTTGTTGCCGGATTGTGTTACAGCTTGTCCTAACGGAGTATTTTATTTCGGTGACGAAAATGAAGATACAGTTACTAACGGCGATGAGACAGTAAGCTTTAAAGAATTAATAAAAGACAGAAGTGGTTATCGCTATATGGAAGAATTAGGTACAAAACCGAGAGTTTATTATTTGCCGCCAAAAGACAGGCAATTCCCGGTAGAAAGAGGATATGATGATTTACCTGATAATCTGAAA
>DASUTO010000348.1:0-8912 GCA_036374555.1 Chitinophagaceae bacterium | reverse complement strand
TTCCTTCATAAGTAGTTTGTTTGAAGTTTGAGGTTCGAAGTTTGAAGTTAAGCTCTATAATTGAACATTGACTATTTAAGTATGTCCAGCACTTTGTACATTTTATTTACAAGACTTGATGCAGAACCATTGTAATTATTTACAAGAAAAGAGAAAATGTACTCCTTTCCATTCTTTGCTTTATGGTAACCACAAAATCCTTTTACACCTCGTATAGTTCCGCTTTTTATTTTCATTCCATTATACTCGGGCAATGACGTAAAGAAATAAGGAAACCAATCTTTGGTTTTTGCATATTTTAATATCTGTACTTGTGAATGGGTAGTGACACGATTCAAAGGTGAAAGACCAGAACCATCAACTATATTCAGTTCATTCTCATCCAATCCTTTTTCTTTCCAAAATTTTTTTACAACTACTATCCCGCTGTCTGTTGAACCAAAACCTTTCTTTTCATAGGCAAAGGTTTTTATCAATGCTTCCCCATAAAGATTGATGCTTTTTTTATTAAACCAGTAGATGATGGAATCTAATGAGGGAGAATAATAAACATAGGCGATTTTTGCTGATGACGGGAATGCCCTGTAGCTATACCCAATTGCAGGTTCACCGAATGAAGATTTATTTTTATTATGAATGAACCTGCCTAAATCATAAGCGAAATAAGAACTGCCTTCACTTATCGCTCCAGAAATTGTAAAATTATTTTCATTAACAGGTATGGTGCCTCTTACTGCATAATCTGTATTACCTATAGGAAAATATATATAGGCATTATCGCCGGTGCCTTTGGCTGCTGATTTAGCTTCACTAATAAATGACCCTTTATAATCTTTTCGCCCATTAAAAGCAAGTATTTCCACCTTATCTCCAATATTTGCCGTTGATCTTAAAGTAAGGTCGTACTGATTTTCCCTCCAATTGAATTCTCCTGCGCCGGCCCCATAATAATTTCCAATATCCTCCCAAATCCAACCATTGGGAATATTTTTTGTTTCAAAACTTTGATTGCCGACTATCAATTGTCCGAAATTTCCTTTGTATCCCGCTTCCGTCAATTTATTATACAAGACGTTTAATAAGTTTTCAGGTTTTGTATTAACAAAACGGCCACTTCCGAATGTGGGATCTCCATATCCTCTTATAAATATTTCATTCGACCAGGTTGTATCTGATTTGAATCCAAATTCAGTTTTATACCTATAATCCTTTCCCAACAATTCAAAAGCAGTAACACTGGTGATAATTTTTTGTGTTGAAGCCGGTGCTAAACCGATCTGTGAGTTTTTATCAAATACAACCTGGCCTGTGTTTGCATCAATAACATACAAAGAACTGATCGCATGCTTTAGTTGCGAGTCTTTTTCAAAAGTTGCAAATGCTTTTTGCACCTTTTGCGTTACTGTTTGCGCAGAAGAACCAATAACTATTAACGAATAACTAATAACAAAAAATACTCTCCTCATTGAATGAACATTTAATTCCTCAAATTTAACCATCTCCTACCTTTGCAGCCTATGAAAAATGTTAATGCAAGTATTATTACAATTGGCGATGAATTGCTGATCGGTCAAACCATTGATACCAACAGTGCGTGGATCGGGCAGGAACTAAATAAGATCGGTGTATGGCTAAAAAGAAGAGTGGCCGTCGGTGATGTGTGGGACGATATTTGGAATGCATTGGATGCGGAAAGCAGAGAATCGGATATTATCATTATAACGGGCGGTCTTGGCCCAACTGCAGATGATATTACAAAGCCTTTGCTGTGTAAATATTTTGGCGGCAAACTGATCGTTAACGAAGAAGTATTAAAGCATGTAAATTATTTATTTGAAAAAGTATATCGTCGTCCCGGGCCTATGCTTGAAAGAAATTTGAAACAGGCCGAAGTCCCTGATGTGTGCACGGTATTGCATAATGCACGAGGTACAGCGCCGGGAATGTGGTTTACCCCCAAGCCCCCTAAAGAGGGTGTCGAGCAAGACTCCAATAAGAAGGTTTTTGTTTCATTACCGGGAGTTCCTCATGAAATGAAAGGATTGATGTTGAATGAAGTTCTGCCGAGAATAGAAAAAACTTTTGAACTCCCTTTTATTATTCATCGCACGGCTTTTACAATGGGCACCGGTGAAAGTATGATCGCAGAAAAAATAAAAGATTTTGAAGCGAGTTTGCCTGGCCACATCAGGCTGGCATACCTGCCGGGTTATGGTATGGTAAAATTGAGGTTGACAGCAATTGGCGGTGACAAAGAAAAAATGGAAAAAGAACTAGATGAAAAATTTTCTGTACTGGTTGAATTGGTAAATGAGTGGCTGGTTACCAATAAAGATGAAGACCTGGCAATGGTTGTTCAAAAGATCCTGGAAGAAAAAAATAAAACGATCGGTACTGCTGAAAGTTGTACGGGTGGTTATATCGCTCATCTTATTACTTCAAATGCGGGTTCATCTGGTGTTTATAAAGGCAGTATTATTAGTTATGCAAATGAGGTAAAAGAAACCATATTAGGCGTTACTGATAGAACATTAAGAACAGTTGGTGCAGTAAGCGAAGAAACCGTGATACAAATGGTAAAAGGAGCAATTGAAAAACTGAATGTAGATTTTGCAGTCGCTACATCGGGCATCATGGGCCCCGACGGCGGCACAGATGAAAAACCTGTCGGCACCGTATGGATCGCCGCAGGTAATAAAGAAAAAGTGGAGACAGCAAAATTGGCTTTCCGATTCGACAGGGAAAGAAATATTGAAATGACATCGCATACAGCATTGAACTTTTTAAGAAAGTTTATTCTTGCTAACAGTTGATCGGGTTTTAATGTTCAAATCATTACCTTTGGCCGGTTAAATTAAACTAAGAGATTAAAAGAGAAAATGAGAAAATAAGAGTTTGGTGATGTACAATAGAGTTGTTGTTGTACAAGAGTCCGCCTGAGGCGGAAGGGACGGTGAATAGAATTCCGATTGCTGACTTCAAAAAAATAATTATGGCAATAGTTGACCTGGTTATGCCAAAGCTTGGTGAAAGTATTATGGAAGCCACGATACTAAAGTGGCACAAACAACCCGGCGATTCGGTGGCAATGGATGAAACTGTGCTGGAAATTGCCACTGATAAAGTGGATAGCGAAGTACCAAGCACTGCTGCCGGTGTGCTGAGTGAAATTCTTTTTAATGTAAACGATGTGGTGCCCATCGGGACCGTGATCGCAAGAATAAAAACAGGTGTAGAAGAAAAAGCAACCGCCGCTGGCTATACTCCTCCGCCGAAGGCACAAGAGACAAGGCACAAAGAACAAGAGACAACGGTCGCGGAAGTGGTTTCATCGCATCAAACCTCCAGCTACAAATCGCAAACTAACGGAACCGGCAATCGTTTTTATTCACCGCTTGTATTGAACATTGCAGCAAGTGAAGGTGTGAGTATGAGTGAACTTGAGAATATTTCCGGTACCGGTAACGAAGGAAGAGTAACGAAGAAAGATATTTTGCAATATGTGAGTGAGAGAAAGTCGGGAGTCAGGAGTCGGGAGTCAGGAGCCAGGAGTCAGGAAGCAACTGTACAAGGTCCACAGGAAGTTTCAATAGTAAAAGAATCTCCCAATTTCACTTCTCACGATTCACGTCTCACGACTTACTCGGGCAACGTTGAGATCATAGAAATGGATCGTATGCGTAAGCTGATCGCTGAACATATGGTGAGAAGTAAGCATACAAGCCCTCATGTAACAAGCTTTACGGAGGCTGATGTAACAAACCTGGTGATGTGGCGGGATAAAGTGAAAAAAGATTTTGAAAAAAGAGAAGGGACAAAGATCACCTTCACTCCATTATTCATTGAGTCTATTGTAAGATGTATCAAGAAATTCCCGCTGGTCAATTGCTCATTAGATGGCGATAAAATAATTATCAAGAAAGACATTAATATCGGGATGGCAACTGCATTGCCATCGGGCAATCTTATTGTGCCTGTAATTAAAAATGCTGACCAGCTGAACCTTGTTGGCCTGGCAAAACAAGTGAACAACCTTGCTGATAATGCAAGAACAGGAAAGCTAAAAGCCGATGATACTTCAGGTGGCACTTTTACATTGACAAACGTAGGAACTTTCGGCAGCCTGATGGGAACGCCGATCATTAACCAACCACAAGTTGCAATCCTTGCAGTGGGTGCGATCAAAAAACGTCCGGTTGTTGTGGAAACGCCTGCAGGCGATAGCATTGCTATCCGTCACATGATGTACCTGAGCATGAGCTATGACCATCGTATTGTTGATGGAAGTCTTGGAGCTACTTTCTTAACAGCAGTAGCGAAAGAGCTGGAGAATTTTAATGGTGACAGAGAATATTGAAACACGAATTACACTAATTCAAACGAATTATCGCGAATTGCTCCGGAGGTTTCCGGAGCTTTTAATTTGTAGGAGTGCCGTACGTTTTATTCTCAAATTTCATTCTATTTCCTTTTTTGGTCACGATATAAAGATTGTCGTATTCCGAATCGGGAAGATCGGCCGGGATTTTTGTTTCTCCGCAGAGTTTGTTTACAATATCATCAACGGTATTTGAATGTCCCACGATCAATGAGTTTCCTTTTTCAATCTCTTTCAGCTTTTGAATAAATAGATCAAGTGAGTCCCTTGTGTTGTAGGTCTCGATTTTAGTAGTTCCTCTTAATTCAGCAAAGGGTTGCGCAGTGGAAATAGTCCGGACGGTATTTGTAGAATATATATATTGTATGCCCTTACCTCGCAATGCTTCTTTTAATTCAATTGCTCTTATCCTGCCAGCTGCTGAAAGGGGTGGGTCATCCGGGGTACTCATCGTAGTACCGGCAGATGCTGTCTCTTTCTCGGCATGACGAACAATGTAATACTTAACTGATCCACAGGAAGAAAAAAAAATGAGGACTAAATACAATATTATTCTTGGCATGATATTTCTTTTAACAAACTTAAGGTAAACTTACTTTTAATTTTCAAAGTCTTTTATCTAATTTACAGTAACGAACCCAAACGAAAGTCTATGAAATCATTATCCGAGACCTGGTTTGCCGAAGGCTATATTGATTTTGAGTTAAAAAAATATACTCTTCTCGCCTACCTTAAAGAAGTAAATAAATATTTCAACGAAAGCAAACTCTATCCACAGCTTTCCGACATCATTTTTCATTTTAATAACCTTGTTGCCTTTCGTGAGAATAAAAAATTCCTGCAGGAACATTTTCCTAAAAAATTGACCGGCATTCAATTGGAAAAACTTCAATTGCTGTATGAGCAAATGATAGAAGACGATGAACTGATGCAGGAGTTGGAAAATATCATTAACTATTCTGCCAGCAAGATGAAAGGAACGATCAACTGCGGCGTGGAAATATATGAACTGGTGGAAGAGAAAATAATCATAAATCCTGTTGGCATCATGCCACTTGACACCCAGGAGGGCTATTTCTTTTTAAATACAACTTCTCAAAAGCAAACGCTGGTTTATCATTATCGTCTTTCCTTTTTTGAAAAACATGATGAAAAATACAGGAGCATGAAAACAGCTTATGTAAATAGCTGGGATAAAAATTTCATAAACACGTTTGAAAGCATCAAATCAGAATTGATAAAATACCGCAGCCAGCTTCCCAATCCTGCTGTATATGCCATACAAATTGAATTGGGTTTCCCCGTCGAAGAGACTCTTCTCCCGGTTGCAAAAAGAAGTTTGGTAAAATACATCAGTACGAAAGCGGCCTAACCCTCGTTCCCTTTCCTAAGGAAAGGGAGGCCAAACCCAAAACATTATCCAACATCGGTGCTAACATATGAAGAACATAACAGCACTCAGCTTTTGTGTTTGTGTGATGGCAAGTCCTTCCCCTTGGGAAGGATTTAGGATGGGCCTAATAATCCAATCCCCAATCTTTCCCCTTTTTCACCGCCGGCACGCCTTCCGTGATCCATTTTGCCGGAATATCATCTTTCAATAACCAATCGAAGTATTGTTGTTGCCTTAGTTGTATGTCTTTCCTGTTTCTTCTTTCAACAAGATTATGCGCCTCGCCATTATAAGTAAGCATCCAGACTTTTTTATTTAACCTGCGCATAGCAGTAAACATTTCAATTCCCTGGTACCAGGGCACGGCGCCATCAGCATCGTTTGCCATAATTACAAGCGGCGTTGTTACTTTAGGTAAATGGAACAACGGTGAATTCTCAATGTATAAATTTGGTTTTTCCCACAGCGTTGCGCCGATCCTGCTTTGCGTTTTTTCATATTGGAACTGTCGATTGACCCCACTCTCCCATCTTATGCCTCCATAAGCACTTGTCATATTTGCAACCGGTGCGCCTGCCCATGCAGCTTTAAAAAGTTTTGTCATTGTGATTACCTGCGCTACTTGTATGCCGCCCCAGCTTTGTCCTTGCAAACCCATTCTCGTACTATCAATAAACCCTTTTTTTACCAATGCTCTTGCACCACTTACAATATGATTGTACGCATCTCTTGCAGGATGACCTGTGCCATAATGAATGTCCGGCGCGAGCACAACGTATCCACGGCTTACAAAGAATGAAATGTTTAACCGGCTTGGTGTTGGTGACGGTGGATGATAAGTATATAAACCATCACTTAACGTTTCATAAAAGTAGCAGATCAACGGATATTTTTTCTTTGGATCAAAATCTTCTGGCTTATATACGATGCCTTCCGTTTCTTTTCCATTGTATGCTTTCCATTTGAATAATTCTGCTGTACCCCAGTTGTAGTTTTTTTGTTGGGGGTTGATATCTGAAAGTCTGAATGGCTCTAATCCGGTATTCCAACCCGACGTTGTATTAGAAGTACTTCCATCATCTGTTGCAAAATAAAGATCTGGCGAAGATTTATAGTTCTCCCTGGAATAAATAAATGCCATTGCATTTTCTGCTTTTACGAATGTAGAATATGAATATTCACCAGATTGAGCTACAAATGCAAGACCAGAATGGTCATTTAATCTTTTTGAAATGATAGCACTTCCCTTGTTTTTTTGATTGAAAACTCTGTAAAACATAAATTGATTATGTCTAATAAATCGTTCTTCAGGATCAACTTTTATATAACGATAACTCAGGTTTGCTATCGGCATGGAAATAAAAACTTTTTCAGGGGACTTTTTACTCTGTGGTTCAACCATCCAAATATTATATCTATCATAAACATAAACTGCGCTATCACCTTCATGCCATCCCATCACCCCATAAGGCGGCGGATAATCAGGACTATCATACTCTTCATTCCACAGTGGCACTTTTATTTTTGCAGTAATATTTCTTGTGGTTGTTCCATCCCAGGTAAAATAATTTTTTGCCTTGCGATCATACCACATGATGTATTTACCGGTCGGGGAAATATATTGAGGCGAAATAAAACCATTCAGATCTTTTATGACCAATTTTTGTGAACCATCGGCTACATTGATCGCATAAATATCTTTTAATGTAGTTCCCTGCCATTGGGCTTGCACTCTCTTACCAAAATCAGTTATGCCAACAAAAGTTTCTCCGTCACCTTCATTGGTTTGATAAACAGTTGGCAATTCTTTAGAGCCTAGTTGTTTAATGGCATTAGCATTGATATCATAGACTGCCAAGAAGTTTTCCTGCAGGTCACGCTGCAAACGATTTAATTGAACAGTTTGCAAATAATCATCTTTATAATGCCAGATGTCCAGTTTTGCATTTTCAAACTCTACTAATGTGGTATCCCTTGGAGCTTGTATAGGCGCAGTTCCAAAGAATAAGCGTTTACCGCTTTTACTAAAACTGGTCACACCGAACTCACTCACCGTCATTCCGATCTTCATTCCCACTGAATTTTTATCAGCGATCATTGAAGCCGTATCCATTCCCTCTTTATAATACCATAGCTTGTAGAATTTCTGAAGGTCTTTTGGCTTTGCATTACGTTCCGCAACAAAAGCCAATTGTGAGCCATCTTCTGAAAATGAATAATTCTTGAGATCATTTCCACCTGTACTGATCGTCTTTTTTTGCATATTGCCCAGCTCTATCAGCACAACAGATACTTTACTTAAAGAGTCTTTTGAACTCCGTGTTGTTTCCAGCAATAATTTTTTACCGTACTTATCAAAATAATACTCACTTACCAGCGGAAAAGTTTTTTCTTCGCCTGTAATAAGGTTTCGTAAAACAAGGTCGGTTCCTTCAGGAGTAGCAGGACTAGCGGGATCATCACCTTCGGCATCTGATTCGTCAGACGTGAGACGTGAATCGTGAGAATCAATTTCATAATTATCAGTCGTCATTTCTACATCATCGTCCCCGTCCCCCTCACCTATCTTCTTCTTTTTTCCCATTTTTGCGGGTGGCAGGTTGACTAATACCAGCAACGAATCAATTGTTCTTTTTAAGCTGTCAATAGTTTTTTTGTTTACATCAGTGCCTGGCTGCTTTGGTTTTTCCGGCTCAGGTTTTTTTTCTAAGTGATAGGCGGCCCATCCAAAACCTTTTTCTGGCACTTTATATGTTTTTACTTTAGCTACTTTATATACACTATCCTTCCCTAGCTCAATAACTGCAAACGAATCCTTCGGCATATCATCCGCCTTTTTCTTTTTTACTCTTGCTTCACGGTTATCCTTGTAAGATGGTTTTATTTTAAAAATAGCAAAGCGGCTATCTTCAGAGATCACGGCATTATACCCTCTTGGTATACTCTTTTTATATTTTGCATCCGCCGCGGCGGATTGGATCACCAGTTCATTATCGCCTTCCTGTACATTGATGGTATAAACAACCCATTTACCATCATTACTGATCATTCGTTCACCAATGCTTTGCCAGCCATCGTACACTGTGTGATCGAGTGGTTTTTTTTGGGCAAGTAAAAAGTTAAAAGTAAAAAGTAAAAAAA
>DASUTO010000347.1:0-2193 GCA_036374555.1 Chitinophagaceae bacterium | reverse complement strand
AAGATGAAAATTCATTTGCTGCACACGGGCATTGTTTTCTTCGAGCTCGATAAAGTCTATGGCCGTTTCTTCTGCACGACCTTCATTTTGCTTTAGTGCAAGAACAGTCGTGTAGTAGTTGATCTCCTGGGTCACCAGCGCATCATTGATGTAATCTGTTTCCTTAGATGCCTGCTTCAGCTCCTTGAATAATGGGTAAGCCAGGCTATACTGCTCTTTCTGATAGTATTCCTTTGCTTCTTTAAACTTTTCCTGCGGGTCTTTAAAAATAAGGGTTTGCTGTGCATTGAGAGAGAAAACTGAAATAACAGTGGCTACTAAGGCGATGCTGCGATTCTTCATATTAATTGTCCTTTAAAACCGATGGTGACTTAACGTTACAAATATTCAATTTATTTTTACCTGTGCCAAACATCATTCCAAACAACGGTGGATAACTGCAATGTTGATAGATGTTTAACAAATTATTCTATAAAACTTATCCCGGTATCTTCTGTTTTCATTTTACTTACTTGCAAATTCATTGCGGAAAATAAAATGGGTACAACAAATTTTTAACTACTTTGCCAGGTGACATCTCGATAGGACCGACATCATCATTTATGAAAAAATTACAACTTGTCGAATTAGGGGTAATTGCTACCGCGCTGATCATGGGGTATAAAATGATAACATCGTTACTTACTTTAGTGACGAGCCTGTTATTTGGTTTTGGTACAGGAATCGGCAGCAACGTAATGATGGCAATTTTGCCGACCGTTCTGTTCTTTGCATTCTATACGATCACCTTTTTTCTTTTAGCCAGAAATATTAAACCGCTGGCAAGATATATTTGCCGTGATCGAGACGAGTCTCTAGAATTCAAACTAAATAAGGTTGCGGTGCTTCATGTGATCATTATTGCTGTTTGTTTAAGCTCGTTTTTGCAGACAATCCCTGATGTCATCCAGTATATAGCAAACAAATTCATAAACACCAATCAATATGGCGAGGATTTTGAACCTGCTGAATGGCGAACAGGTAAAATTAAATTTTGGAACTCATTGATTGGTTTTGTTATAAGTGTCGTGTTATTAATTACCTCCAGAAATATTGCTTTATTTTTTGGGAAGGAAGAACCATCCTATGAAATTGGCGGTGAAAAAATAGAAAGCAACCTTTGATGTTTACGTCAGAAACAAAAATAAGAGTACGCTATGTCGAGACTGACCAGATGGGGGTGGTTTACCACAGTAATTTTTTCCCCTATTTTGAAGTGGCAAGAACAGAATCAATCCGACAGTTGGGGTTTACTTATGCAGATATGGAAAAAATGGGAGTAGTAATGCCGGTCGTGGATGTGCATGCAAGGTATCTTCGCCCGGCGTTGTATGACGACTTGCTTACGATCAAAACCACCTTAAAAGAGCTCCCGATACATCATAAAATCGAGTTTCATCATGAAGTTTATAATGAAAAAGAGGAATTACTTTGTGTTGGCAAGATCATTTTATATTTTATGGAAAAAGAGGGAATGAAAAGAACAGCGATGCCCGAGGCACTAAAGAAAACAATAGAACGTTATTTTCAATAATCTGTTAAATGGAGCATATATTACCAGCACATAACGAAAACTCGATAAAGATCCCAAAGCCGGAGCTTGAAGAACCTAAAAGCAGCCGGCATGTCTGGTTAAAATCCCTCGGAAGTCTTGCTTTTTTCCTTGTCATCGGTTATTTCTTTTTCAGACGCACCAACAGCGATCCTTATGCTGCGATGGCGTTGGTAATTGTATTAACTGTAGTAGTAGTTTTTCATGAGCTGGGTCATTTTGTGGCAATGAAGATCTATAAATACCGCGAGCTGGGTATGTTTTTTATTCCATTGCTGGGAGCTTATGTTTCGGGCAAAAAACAGGAAGTGTCCCAAAAACAATCGGCGATAATATTATTGGCAGGGCCTGTTCCTGGAATTTTACTCGGGATTATTCTGCATTTTATATCTATTCAACTTGATTTGGATTTTCTTAAAAATGTGGCCTGGATATTTATCTTCCTGAATGTATTAAACCTGTTGCCGGTCTATCCTCTTGATGGCGGCCAGCTTTTGCATCGCTTGTTTCTTGATGATTATAATATTCTTGGAAAAATTTTTGTGATCCTTTCTGTTGCGTTGATGAGCTGGGTTGCCATTGCCTCAGGATACCTATTCTTA
>DASUTO010000346.1:0-5285 GCA_036374555.1 Chitinophagaceae bacterium | reverse complement strand
GATGCATGTTCGCTTCAATTTAATTTTTCATCTTCATCTGTTTCTTTGAAAGAGCTTGAAGCTTGTGGTGCTCATCGCGGTGTTAAATGTTCATTCGATGGAAATTATCCCCGCAAAAAAGAACCAAAACAGAAAACCACTCCGAAACGAACGTCCAAATGATTGTTAGTTCAAATCTTTAGATGGTTTAATTTTCCCCCGCATGTGAATAATTTAATAGACTGATTGAATGTTCGTACAACTTCTTATGGCTATTTCACGTTATTTTGTGCCCCGTGTAAAAACCACACAACATGAGTTTTAGACAATTTAAAGTTCCTTACCCTTTTGATGAAAGATATTCGAAGAAAGTAGCCTACTTCTCCATGGAGTTTGCAACTCACCAGCCCCTGAAAATTTATAGCGGAGGTCTTGGATTTTTGTCCGGCTCTCATTTGCGTAGCGCATATGAGCTCAGGCAAAACATGATCGGTATTGGTATATTATGGAAATATGGGTATTACGACCAGGCCCGCAACCAGGATCAAACATTGCAGGTGACCTGGATGGAAAAGCAATACAGCTTTCTGAAAGATACTGGTATCAAGTTTCAGATAACGGTGCATGAACACCCCGTTTGGGTAAAGGCATGGTATCTCGACCCTGAGATATTTAAAACAGCCCCTTTGTTTTTATTAAGCACTGATCTTCCCGAAAATGATTATGTTTCGCAGACGATTACACATCGCTTGTATGATGCAAACGTGGCTACAAAAGTGGCGCAGTTTATTTTACTCGGAGTTGGTGGCGCTAAACTGATCGATGAACTAGGGTTTGAACCCGATGTATACCATTTGAATGAAGCACATGGTCTTTCCGCTGCATTTTATTTATATGAGAAATACCACAGGAATCTGAAGGAAGTGAGGAAACGGCTTGTATTCACAACGCATACCCCTGAAGAAGCAGGTAATGAAAAACATGATATCTATCTCTGTCATAAGATGAGTTATTTCTGTGGCCTGACTACAGATGAAGTAAAAAAATTAACCGGCAGCGAGGAGAATATGTTTAATCATTCTCTTGCCGCATTGCGGATCGCAAGATTAGCCAATGGCGTCTCACAATTGCATGGAGTTGTATCAAGGGAAATGTGGAAGAAGTACAGTGATATTTGCCCGATCATTTCCATCACCAATTCACAGAACTGGCGATACTGGGCCGATAAACAGTTGTACAAATTCATGGAAGAAGGTAATGACTGGGCCTTTGATGACAGAAAAAAACATTTAAAAAGAAGAGCTTTTGAAATAGTCGCAGACCAGACCGGGAAAATTTTTGATCCAAATGTATTTACTATTGTATGGTCCAGAAGATTTGCAGGGTATAAAAGAGCTGGTTTGATCACAACTGACGAAGAGCAGTTTGAAAAGTTATTAAGCGATAAGAAATATCCTGTTCAAATTATTTGGGCGGGTAAACCTTACCCGGTTGATTATCCAGCGATCTCTGAATTCAATCACCTGGTTCATTTAAGTAAGAAATATAATAATGTTGCTGTGCTTGTTGGCTATGAATTGGGCCTTTCAAAAAGATTAAAGCAGGCTGGAGATGTTTGGTTGAATAATCCAAGGGTGCCAAGAGAAGCATCAGGAACGAGTGGAATGACTGCAGCCATGAACGGGTCTGTGAATTTTTCTACAGATGACGGGTGGATACCGGAATTTATCAATCATGGACATAATGGTTTTGTGATCCCCAAAGCTGATTATGCAAACATGACGGTGCAGCAACAGGACGAATACGATCTTGAGAAGTTATACGAGATACTTGAAACAGAAGTCCTTCCTTTATACTACGAGAATTATGATACATGGCGCATGGTAATGAAAAACGGGATGCGGGATGTTCGTTTCCAGTTTGACAGTAACCGCATGGCGCATGAATATTATGAACTGTTGTATAAAGCGGCTCAATAAAGCGAGGATCTCAAAATTTCGAGATCAATTCTCCGGTTGTTTTATTAACAGGAAAAAAACTTGTCAATTTATTTATAACACCTTCCACCAATGCATCCGGGCAGGAAGCGCCGCTTGTAATTAGAATTTTTACCGGTTGCTTTTCCGGTAAAAAGCCGGATGTCAATATTTCTTCCTTAACATGAAAATTATAATGGAGTACTTCTTTTGCCGAAAGAATCTTTTCTTCACTGCTGATAAAATAGGTTGGTAATTTTTCTTCACAAAGTTCTACAAGATGAGAAGTGTTTGAAGAGTTGTAACCGCCAACGATTATAGCAAGATCAGCGTCGGTTTGCAACATTCCTGAAACTGCTTGTTGATTTTCCAACGTGGCATAGCAAAGTGTATCTCTTGTGTCAGCAAATCGTTCGTCAACATTTGCGGCGGTCAATTCATATTTTTCGATCATCACCTGTTTCAGGTGATCGGCAATTGCCTGCGTATCGCTGGCGAGCATCGTAGTTTGGTTAACTACACCAATACGGCCAAGATCTTTGGCTACATCGAAATTTTCGGAATACTGACCTTTGAATTCTTCATAAAATTGTTCCGATGGCTTTTCTTTTTTAATGTATTTGACCAATTCTATCGTTTGCTGCATATCTTTTACAACTACTGATGGCGCATTTGCTGCCGCATGAGAAAAGGTAGCCCTGGTTTCTTCATGTTTTGGCTTGCCATGGATAATGATCGTGTAATTCTTTTTAGCGATCTGTTCACTTCGGTTCCAAACCTTTTCAACAAAAGGGCAAGTGGTATTGTATTTCTCTGTTTGAATACCAAGCTGGTTTAATTTTTTTTCCAGCTCAAGCGTTGTGCCGAATGCAGGGATGATCACAATATCATCCGCCGTTAATTCATCAAATGAAATAAGTTGTTTGCCGTAGTTATCCTGCATAAATTGAACACCATGGCGCTGCAGGTCGGCATTTACCTGCGGATTATGTATCATCTCACTTAATAAAAAGATTCTTTCACCAGGGTTTTCTTCCACCGTTCTGAAAGCGATCTCAATGGCGTTTTCAACACCATAACAAAAACCAAAATGACGGGCAAGATAAATTTGCAGCGGCCCAAGGTCCAGAAGGGTAGGAGTAAAATCCTTTTTCATCTTATCCTGTTCTTTTCGCTTCTTCTTTATAGCCGTTATCAGGGGACTTCGATATATAATGGGGACGTCGAAACTTTTCATTCATGCAAAGATAGTTTTTTGAACGCTGAATGCAGGTAGGCAGCACAGGCATCAAGCCTGGCCTTTCGCGTAGTTATTTTTGAAGGCCAATAACAAATTCTCAATTTTCCCGGTGAACACTTACCTCTTTTGGAAACTTATCTGCTATCAGGTTCAGGTTAATTCTATGTTCCATAAAAGCTTTAAGTCCATCCAGCACAGTTGTAAAGCCGCCAGTTGCATCTTTAATAGCAGCGATCAATTCATCACCTTTTTGACTAAAGCCGGATTCAGTAATGGTCACAAACGTGGAATCGTCGTCTAACTCTTTAAAATGGATTTCAACTGTTTTTGTGGTATTATCCCATTCAAACACAATTTTCTGGTCTCGCAAAATTTCTTTAGCAATTACAGTTGTTGAGATATTATACATTTCCCATTCCCATGTTATTTTCTTATCTACTTCCAATCGGTCGCTTCCTTTGGTGAACCAGAAATTCTTTGTTATAGCCGGATTGATAAATGCCTCAAAAACTTCATCAACCGGCTTTCTGATCAGCATTTGTGCCTCAGCACATTTAGATCTTTTGTCTAACATATACGCTTATTTTTTTATTTAATGACAAATCCTGAGCCACGATCCTGGAATTAAGCAGTTAAAAAAATGTATAAAATACATTCTGTACAGCGATGGGGCTCTGTGTTTTACTTAAAACGGCTTAATTTGCAGTCCCTAAATATCTATTATGAAAAGATTCATGTTGTTTTTCATTTCGTGCTCTTTCCTCCTTTCATTAAAAGCCCAGGATGCTTTAACTGTAAAAGATTATCAGAACGCAGAAAATAAATTGGGCTATAACACGCAGCAATATGTTGACCGGGGTAATGTTTTTCCCAACTGGATACCTGGCGATAAATTTTGGTACCGGGTATTGACCCCAACAGGAAGCGAATTTGTTTTAGTCGATGCTGCAAAAGGAACCCGTACCGTTGCTTTTGATCATGAAAAATTAGCCGCTTCACTTTCTTCCGCTACAAGCAAAAAATACACTGGTTCGATGTTGCCGTTCCAGGCTATCAATTTTTCAGCCGATGGAAAATCAATAACCTTCCGTTCGGATGGCAAGCAATGGAAATACGACCTGCAAAATTCTTCTATTGTTGCCGATACCACCAGGCTTTTGGAAAATGCGCAACGTTCGGGGGGATTTGGTCGGAGTAGCCGTGGTATTGAAGTTTTATCACCCGATAGAACAAAAGCTGCCTTTATTAAAGATTATAATCTATGGGTAAGAGATATAAAAACAAACGAGCAAAAGCAATTGACAACTGATGGTATCAAAGATTTTGGCTATGCAACTGATAACGCTGGCTGGACCGGCAGTGATGGCGCAATACTTCGCTGGTCACCTGATTCAAAAAAGATCGCCACATTTAAACAGGATCAGCGGAAAGTTGGTGATATGTATCTGGCAACTACAAATGTTGGTCACCCCACTTTAAAGGCATGGAAATATCCGTTGCCTGGTGATAAAGACATTCCCATGATCCATCGCCTTGTGATCAATGTGGATGATGCAAAAGTGATCATGTTCAATATTCCTCCTGATCCGCACAGAGCTTCATTGAGTGATGATATTTCAAGCAGCGGAACATTTGATGATATCGATTGGAATCCTGATGGGACGGAAGTTGCTTTTCTTTCTACATCAAGAGATCATAAGCAGGAGAAATTTCGCATTGCAAATGCCTTAACCGGAGAGGTTCGTGAAGTGTTTGAAGAAGTGGTGCCTACACAATATGAATCCGGTTGGGGTGCTATCAACTGGAGATATCTTCCAAAAACAAAAGAGATAATCTGGTTCTCTGAAAGAGATGATTGGGGACATCTTTATTTATACGATGCGACGACCGGCAAATTAAAAAATCAAATTACAAAAGGTAATTGGGTTGTAACAAGACTTTTAAGAGTGGATGAAAAGAACCGGCTATTATATTTTATGGCATGCGGTACACAACCTGAGAACCCTTATTTCAGTCAATTCTATAAAATTGGTTTTGATGGAAAGAATCTCACGTTGCTTACTCCGGGTGCGGGGACGCATTCGGTTAAT
>DASUTO010000345.1:0-2786 GCA_036374555.1 Chitinophagaceae bacterium | reverse complement strand
GATTACTGGGAACAATCATTAAAAATGTTTGAAGAGCTTAAGGATGATATAGGAATAGCTAACCTGCTAAATAATATTGCAGCGATTTATGTAAACCAGGGTGATGACACAAGAGGCCTTGAATATGGACTTCGGTCATTGAAGCTTTCAGAAAAGGCAGGAGACAAATTGAGAATACTTTCTGCCCTAAACACAATTGGCACCATCTACTTTAATAAAAAAGATACTGCCGATAAAGTAAAAGCGCTTAGCTACATGATCTCCGCATTGCCTTTATGCGAAGCGATCGGAAATAAAGATGCGCTTGGTATAATTTCAGAAAATATTGGCGAGATCTACTCTGAAATAGGTCAATATGAAAAAGCAATACCTTATTTTGAAAGATCTATCCAGGCACTTAGCGATACGGTAGCTAACAGTTCATTTGCCTATAATGGCATTGGAAAAATTTATGTAAAAAAGAAAGAATACAACAAAGCATTAGGTTATCATAATAAAGCCCTCAGCATCGCTGAAAAAACAAATAGCCCCAGGCATATTGAACAGACGCTTCGGGACATTGCAAACCTCTATGTAGAACAAAAAGATTACCGTACTGCATTAAGCTACTACGAAAGATCCCGGGTTATTGCCGAAGAATTAAAAGCTGTTTCGGATCTGCAAGATATTTATTCCGGAATGGCAACTTCGTATTCAAGTACCAAAGATTATAAAAATGCCTTTAAATACCAGGAGATGCTTGGTAAGATCAATGACACAATTTACAATATAGACAGAGATAAAAAACTCGGTGCCTTACAATTTGAATTTGACCTGGAAAAGAAGCAAAATGAAATCAATTTGTTGACAAAGGACAAAGACCTCCAGATCGTAAAAACACAAAGACAAAAATTTGCAAAGAATGCATTTATGATCGGTTTAGTCCTGACATTCATTATCGCTATCCTGATCTACAGAAGCTATCGTGATAAAGTAAAAACACATATACTTGTTGATAGACAGAAAAATGAAATTGAACATTTGCTTTTAAATGTTTTGCCGAAAGAAGTAGCTAAGGAATTACAGCTAACCGGCCGTGCTACTCCAAGACATTACAAAAGTGTAGCTGTAATGTTCACGGATTTCAGGGGTTTTACGTTATTAACCGATCACATGTCACCAGACGTATTGGTTGCAGAACTGGACGCTTGCTTTAATGCCTTTGATGAAATTATTGCAAAACATAACCTCGAAAAGATCAAAACCATAGGGGATTCATATATGTGTGCGTCGGGAATTCCTGTAGAAGATGATATGTATGTCTTAAAAATTGTAAAAGCAGGGCTTGAAATACAACAATATATTACTCTCAATAATGAACGGAGACAAGAAAACGGGCAGGAGCCATGGTATTTACGCATCGGCATACATGTGGGCCCTGTTGTGGCAGGCGTAGTAGGTAAAATGAAATACGCTTATGATATCTGGGGTAGTACCGTAAATATTGCCAGCCGTATGGAAAGCAATGGCGAACCTGGTAAAGTAAATATTTCTTCAGCTACTTATGAATTGATCAAGGACTATTATGAATGCAGCCACAGGGGAAAGATCAGTGCAAAGAATGTTGGTGAGATCGATATGTATTTTATCGAGCATGAGTATACCGTACCCAAGACGCTTTTAGTAAATAAAAAAATGGAAGTCAACCAATAAAATTTCCACATATATGTGCGAAACGACCTTGAAATTCTATCGAATTTTCTTCTAATTTGCCATTACTAATTATTGTTTTTTTCAGCAAGGCAACCATTAAACCTATGCCTGCGATTATCTCATTTTAAGTCAAAGTTCTGAGCAGGGATATCTATCAAATTTGGTTATAATCATTGTCAACTTAATCCTGGCAATATTTAGAGCAATACTTGAACTCAAAAGAAAGCATATTAAAAGTACTTGTGTACTTCGATATTTTTCGTTACCCGCTTACACGAAAAGAGATCGAATCATTTCTCGACAAATCTTATTCCCAGGATGAACTGGACTATTCATTTCATGACCTGGTAGCTTCCGGTCGTGTTTTTCAGCTTTGTGAATTCTTTTGTTTACAAAATGATATATCGCTGGTTGAAATAAGAAGAAAGGGAAATATACAAGCAACCATATTGATAGAAAAAGCAAAACAAATTGCAAGACTTCTTTATAAATTTCCTTATGTAAGGGCCATTGGTTTATCGGGTTCTGTATCCAAAAATTTCGCCGATGAAAATTCCGATATCGACTATTTCCTGATCACTAAAGCTAACCGGCTATGGATCGCGAGGACATTGCTCGTAATTTTCAGAAAAAATCCTTTTCTTAAAGATCGTGATAAGTATTATTGCATGAACTATTTTATTGATGAAGAAGAACTTGTCATCAAAGAAAAGAACATATATACAGCAACAGAATTATTCACGCTGCTTCCGCTGGCCGGGAATGCAAGTTTGAAAAGATTTTTTGAAAAAAACTCATGGTCGTACAGTTATTTTCCTAACCGCGCCCTTCCAATAGTCAGCGAAGAAATAAATTTTAAGGAACCCTGGTTTAAGAAATTGGCTGAGCTTTTTTTCAATAATAAATTCGGGAACTGGCTTGACAATTACCTGTTTAAACTAACCACGGCAAGGTGGCAAAAAAAAGAAGAAGAGAAAAAACTGAATGCAAAAGGCGAAAGAATGGGCTTGAAAACTAATAAACATTTTTCAAAACCTAACCCCATGTTTTTTCATAACGCTTTTATTGAAAATTATAAACAAAGAATAAAAGAG